>NZ_AP023183.1:0-300000 GCF_013426915.1 Paraburkholderia sp. PGU19 | reverse complement strand
TCGCCTGCTCGATAATCCAGTCGCTCAGTGTCCTCGAGTTTTGCACCTTGCCGCTCCAGGTTGTGATTCGAGCTGGCAAAATTACGGCACAAACTGCCAGGTGGCATGTGTATTCTGGTATACGCGCCGAACACCCGATGTCCCAGGCGTGCTGCCCAACGCTAGTTTTTTCAGCACACGCAAAGCAGTTGAGCACGTTGCGCTTTCTCTGCACGATGCGCTATAAATGAAAGCCGGACACACAGCGCACGCAAAGCACACTGCCCTATTCGGGTCGTGCTTCTATACCAACCTCGGTTTGACGGCCGCCGCCGACCTCGACTGGGCGACGCTGTCGGAGCGCACCCTTTACCAGCCGCTCGGCATGACGAGCACGAGTTCGCGCTACGCGAATTTCATCGTCCGAAAGAACCGGGCGACGGTACACGTCAATCGTAATGGTCCACGGGTCGTTGGTTTAGGTTCGAAGTTCGAAGCCCGATGCGCAATCGCCCGCCGGCGGCAAGAGCGCTTCCGCAAACGACATCGCGAAGTGGCTCACGATGATACTGGGCAACGGCGTATTCGATGGCAAGCGTGTCGTCGATGCAGCGGCGCTCAGCCCCGAATCCCAGACCCAGCCGCCGGGTGATGGACAGGGCACCAGCAACTATGGTTCGGCTTCAATGTCGGCAAACGAGAGTTGCGGCAGGCAACGATCGTTATGTTCAATCGTTATTCGCTGATGTCGGCCTGTGTCATCAGGTCATCGACGACGGTGCGAATGGCTTCATCCAGCCGTTCCGTTTCCAGTTGCGTCCGGATGCTGTCCCGCAATGTGTTAAAGCTGGGAATCTGCCTGTCTCCAGTCGCACCGGGCTCGCGCAATCGCTGATCATTGCCGTGTTTGGCGGGTGTATGGGGCGCGGTGTTAGCAAAAGATACAGGCGTTGACGGGTTGACCGTCGGCGATACTTTTTGCCTGACTTCGCTGTTTGCTTGCGGCGCCACCGAATCCCGGTCCGGCGCGGCGCGGCGAGCGAATGAAGTCAGCCGGCCGGCCGTTAGCAGACGATCAGCGGTCTCAGCGGAAACCGTCGATCTTTGCGTGCTCGTCTCCAGGCTTTTGACGACCTGTGCATAGCGAGCCCAGACATCGGCCTCGGTCACTGCCGAGGGACGCACCGTATCGCGCAGGTACTGCCGGAAAACTTCGATGGTTCCACTCGCTTCAGACGCTCGCCGGATACCCCGCGTCGCATTGACATGCCGCGGTTTCTCTGCAGCCTGCCGCAATAATTCCATTGCGATGAGGCGGTGCCTGAGCGTGCGGCGCAAGACAGTCGTGTCGCGCGCACCGGACACGGCAACCGCGTTATCGAGGTCCGCTTGCGTGATGATCTCATCGTTGACGGTCGCGACGACTGCGGATGACGGTGGTCGTGATCCACTCGTGGCAGCCAACGCCGATGTTCCGCCCTCTGCCATCACCCCAAGAGGACATGCACAGGCGACAAATGCGGCAAACCTGGCGATGAAAGAATGGATCCTGCACGTCATCTGTTCGACCCTCTCGGCAGCACTTTTTCAGGCTGCCATCAGGACGAATTTACAAGGGCACGACGGATCCAGAACCTATCAAACAGGATAGGGATTTTTGCCCGGTCTTTTTGGTAAAACGTCAGCTATCTTGGCTGAGTTGCACGCGGCGATTCGACGTCCGTCTGCGCAACATCTTGTAGACATGGCCTCGCGCAAACGGCCAGGGCGACGTGTCACATCAATGTATGGCGGGTGATCGCGTCAATAAATCACCTCGGGGTGCGGACCATGCGCGTGACTACTGCGATGCAGACAGAAGAGCCGTTTGCGCTCATCCGGTTCATTACACAGAGCTATGCGCGGCTGGTACTCGTGGCCTTCGCGCTCGTTCCTGCTTATCTGATCGGCTACCTGTACTTCTTTCAGGACCGGACGCTCAAATTCGAGAATCACGCGTTTCATGAAATTGCTATCGCGGTGGCGACGCTTGAGGGTCTCTTTGTCACGTATGTGACGTGGCAGTGTTACCGCTCTTCCGGTGAGCCATTGCTGCGATGGATGATGCTAGGTTTCTTCGGGTTCGTCCTGATCTACGCGCTGCATGGAGCGTTCATGGGATTCGCGCATCACGACATCTGGCTCTTCCTCGCGTACGGGCCGGCGTCGCGGCTGGCAATGTCGGTTTTGCTGCTGGTCGCGCTGTTATCGTACCGGCAATCTGCAGATTCCACCGGCCGGCGCGTGGGTAGAAGATACTGGCTGACCTGGACTATCATCTTCCTTGTCGTGGACGTACTGGTCGCACTTCTGGCGACCTCGAGGTTTGCCGGCATTGCTCCGCTGCGACTTATGGAGAGCGCCGCGCTCACTCTCTCGGTACTGAATGTCGCCGTCCTGATGTTGCGCCGGATCCGTTCCCCGCTGATGGTGATCTACGGCATCTCGGTGACGTCGTTTGCGCTGTCGTCGCTTGCGTTTCTTCTGGGAAGCCCGTGGAACCACATGTGGTGGCTGGCACATGTCATCTTCGCCAGCGGATTCTTTCTGCTCAGTTATGGCGTCGCCCAGGCCTTTCTCACGACCCGGTCATTCGCCACGATCTACAGTCATGAGGAATGGACCGCGCGGCTTGCCGAGGCGATGGCGCGCACGGAAAGCGCGTTGCAGGAACTGCAGCGCACTAACCAGAAGCTCGAGCATCTGGCGGCGACCGACCCGTTGACGGGCGCGGCGAACCGGCGTCATTTCATCGAACGTGTCGAAGCAGAGGTTGCACGCGCCCGGAGAGGCGGTGTCCCGTTTTCCCTGCTCGCACTTGATCTCGATAACTTCAAATGGGTTAACGACGCCTATGGGCATCAGGTCGGTGACACAGTCCTGCAGGGATTTGTACAGGCATGCCTCGACGCGATCCGCCCATACAATGGCGTCGCTCGGGTTGGCGGTGAGGAGTTCATGGTGCTGCTGTCCCGCACGTCGCTAGATGCTGCCCTCGCAATCGGCGAACGTATCCGCGCGGCGACTGCCGGCACCACATTCGCGGGTGAAACCGGACGCAAGGTTTCCATCACGGTCAGTATCGGCATCTCCCAGTTCGGCAGTGATGGCGACACGATCGATGCCCTTCTTCGCACCGCCGACCAGCGGCTCTACCACGCGAAGCGTCATGGCCGCAACCGTGTGACAGCTACATAGCAGGTGGATAGGCGTGCAGGTATGGACGCGCGGATGAGATTGACCAACAGGTCGTACGTTCGACAGGCTTCCCGACTCTAGAATCGGATTTCGCTGCATCGCAGCAGCGGCTCCTGCCCGCGACTCGCTGTTCGATATTCCGTTCAGTGATCTTCTGGACATTTCGCATATGGAGTTTGTGATGAGCAGTCTCGACCTCGAGCAATCCGTCGCAGCACAGAAAGCCAGCCTCGAAGATCCGTTCGACATCCTTAACAAAGCTCTCGAAAGTATTGAAAAGCTCACCAGTCTGAGCCTGTGGGCATTCAAAATTATTCTCGCCAAAACGCAGGAAATCACAGCCAGTGGGTTATCGGCCAAAGACTCGCAGGAGTTGCTTTCGCTGCAGGCGCAAACTGCAGTGAATGAAACCCAGTCGTCCTGGCACCTCCGCCCTTGAGGCGCCCCCGGGTCGACCACGCTGGGCGTTGAACAAACCGAAGCCGTTGAGAAGGAGTAGCCCGGCTCGCGTCGGCCATGGCCGCCAGATGTTCAAGGCGAGCTCGCTCTCTCTTTCGAGTGCTCCCTTCTGGCGACTAATGGTGCGCCGCGGACATCGTCACGACGCTCACGGCCTGAGCCTGACCCGTGTTGGGTTCACCCTCGTTGAAATACCCGGTTTCATAACTCACAAATTTAAGGCCATCTTATTGATGGTGGTCGACGTTAACGGGATAACAGCGGGAATCCGCGACAAGGCCGATGCCTTCTCGAGTTCCTGGTACGACTGCGATGTGCCGATGCGGAACTTCTTGCTGGCGCCTCGTCGATGTCAACTGGAGTACTGGCGCCGCACGGAATTTATCCGTCTTGGGTGACGGCCTGAATCAGGTCTACCGCGTGCGCCCCGGACTTGCTGGAGCGGAATATGAAGAACGCGAATAACAGGTCACTTCGGTATCAGGTGGAAAAATGGCTTGCGCCGGCTTCCACTTCACTTGTTCACGTGACCGAATTCGGGTGGACACCTTTGGGCCGGACACGTTATGTCTGCGTCGAGACGTCATCATCTGCCGGTCTGCGCATGCTGTTCTTCTTTCGGCACAATGACGGCACCTTGCACGTGTTTCCGCCTGCCATCGACAGGCAGAAGTCGGCTGCAGAACACTCTCTCGTGCCGGTGGCTGCCGCCACCTTTTCAGGAAACGCATCGTCCTCTTTGATGCTGCACCGTCCTTGCCAGACATGAGATAGCTGTGCTCAGGTCGAACACCATTGCAAGGCGAAAAGCATAAGGGATATATCCTCTGGGGACATGGTGTCCTCCTGCAGGAAGATATCCAGGACCCGACCGATACGCAGCAAGCGGCACAATCACGAGAGACGGGTGAGGTCAATCGACGCAGACCAGTACGTGCCGGTGAAACTAATGAAGCGGCTCGCGTGCTTTGCCCATGGCGAGCCGCTCGGCCTAGGTCTTGATGCGCTGAGGGTCAAGCGATGTCCGCTCACGACGCTTGAGCTGCTCGATTACGCCGCTCATCAGGCCGGCGCCCGTTGGCGTTCAGCCGAAGACGGCGCCAGAACAACGCGACGCCATCAAACACGCCATGGCTGTGCAAGTGCGCCCGGACTCGTTGGTGGCGCTCACTCCGGCATATCAAGCCAATTGAGTCTTCTGGCGTTCTCCTGTGGAAGTCAAGTATCTCTGCCTTCGGGGTCGAAAATATCGGAGGTCTCGTTATCATGGACTTCTCCGGAACCGTAACATCGTGTGCAGAGCTTCCACAGCTCTCCGTCGCATTTTGGGCACGTGATGGTGCTGGACGTCTGAGACATGTCTGAAACAGTCTCGATTTCGGTTATCTGCACCCTTCCCGTCCCGCCACATTTTTCGCACTTGATTTTTCCTTGGCCACCACATTGCTGACAGGTAGTCATGGCCGCCCCTCCTGGTGGTTAGGTGTACATGACCATACTACTCCGAGCGCCTGAGAACACGAAGCCAGATGCTCGCCTCCACGAACTCGCGCGGTTCCGTGCCGTGCGACGAGAACTTGTCGGTGTAGTGCTGGGCCAATTGTGCTTTTTTGAGAACATGTGACGCATCTCCAGGGCGGTCAGCGCCACGTCGAGCATTCGGAGAGTGGAAAGGCTGCGCTGCCATGATTCCTGCCAGCAGGATTGTCGTCGTCTGGACTTACGCACGAATCTATAGCCGAATCGCAACCTCGGGCTGAGCGCAAGCCCGTTTTAGCCCTCCAGCGAAAACGGTGAACCCCCGTGTTTTCCTCGAACCATTGAAACGCGTCCTCAGCGCGGATAAAGCTGACGCGCTCGCGCACGGCCTTGAGCGTTTTGACTTGCTCGTTGATGTCGGGCGGTGGACTGCCATACGCATTGAGTACTGCTTTGCCCGCTAGTACCCGTTCCAGTCTTACGTTCTCCAGTTCGAGCGTGACCTTGAAAAAGCCGCGCGAGATAGGATTGTTGGCAAGGCTGTCGTCCGCGACGATCACCTGGACTGAGGTATCCGAGTCAGCAGCATCGCCCCACAGGGTCGCGGTATCGGTCAAATCCGTGTCGATAAGTTCACCAGCACGGGCATAGCCGTCCTGCACGCTGGTGACGGTTTTGTGAATCGGGTCGATGAGGAACGATACATCCGGGGGTCTCTCCATCAGGTCAGGGCCTATGCGGACCATAATACACACCGATGCCACATACGAAAGGATGCTCCTCGACCCTGTATGTGGATTACGAATGCCGATATTGCAAGACTGTCACTACGCCGAAAGTGGGCGACAACTGCGTGTACAGCTCATATGGCACCATCAGGCGCCCTCCGATGCAGCGAGCAGGGTCGTGTTTCTCTTGGCAATGCATCCGGCCGGGACCTGCACTCGCCGGTTCGGCAATCATTTTTTTGAACCAGGTGCCGGGAAATACCCGTTCGTCTATCACGGAGATTGACTCGCTCCTACAGCGTGGGTAAGCGCTCGAAGTTGTCAAAGCGGGAAAACGGTGGCTGCACTTCGGTTACCTCAAGCGTGTCGACAAGCGCCGCGGACATGCCCTCGCTGAGCCAGGCACACATTTCTGCCAACTGCTCCGGCGAGCCTTGCAGCATCGCCTCTACCGACCCATCCATACGATTGCGAACCCAGCCTGTGACACCTAGCGCGCTCGCCCTGCGTACGCATGCCTCTCTATAGCCGATGCCCTGTACCTGACCACGCACCTGGACCAGTCGGGTCTCAAGCGGCTCGTCCTTGTCGTGAGATTCCATGGTCGTACTCCAGTTGCAGGTTGGTGCGCCTATGAGGCTGGTTCAATGAAGCCTCTCGGGCGCAATCGACTACTTGCGCACGTCCTCCAGCAAGCATTTCAGTCAAATTGCAAGTCAGGAGGTTACGCGAACCCTACGAAGGTCGCAGAACAACCGCGCCGAGAATAGCCACCAGCCGACCCGCAGGCACGAGCGCCAGATGTGCGGCTTTCGCGACGCGCGTCGCACGCAGTCGTTTCTCTCGTGCTTCGGCCCGATCCGGCAGCACTTCGCGTTGCCCAGACATCAAATGAACGCGGCACGTCACCACGCCATACTAAAAGAACGCCTCACCACATGGCATGACTGGGCTGTCTCAAGCGCATCCGAATGAAGTATCTGATCAGGATAACTACTGTTTAGCCAAACACGTAGCCTACACTCGTCAACTTGACAGTGCCATCGACACTCCATTATGGCACTTTGATGCCGATTCGCGGCTTCCGCCGCAGCCTCGGGACGGGGAAATCCCTTTCATTCGAATATCCCTTTACGCCGCCAGGATGCCAGCCGTTTGGACGGGCTCGCGAATCAAACGACAACGGATCTGCGGCGACGATTTGTCCATTGCTCTTGGCCCTTGTGCATCGCGCTTCATAGCGATGCGACGGCGGCGAACACTCTCGCGTGCTACGACATCTGCCAGGTGCGCCGCTCGTTCATTTACTTTCATCTGGAGAATCTGCCATGAAGATCGCCGTAATCGGTGGTTCCGGCCTGTTAGGCTCGCGTCTCGTCACGCTGCTCAGCGAGGTGGGCTTGATGCGTTTGCCGCGTCGCCGCGTACCGGTGTGAACGCCGTTACGGGCGAAAGCCTCCACAACGCGCTCGCGGGCGCACACGTCGTAGTAGACGTGACGAACGCGCCGTCATGGGAGCCGCAGGCGGCGCTCGACTTCTTACGCAACTCGGCGCGCTACCTTGGCAAGGCCGAAGTGGCCGCAGGCGTGCAATATCACGTGGCGCTATCCATCGTCGGCTGCGACTGCACGCCGGAGAACGAACGCGTATTTCACTGCCAGGTTCGCGCAGGAAGAGGTGATCGAAGCGGCGGGCGTGCCGTACACGATGACGCCCGCGCCCCAGTTCATGGAGTTCATCGACGGTATCGCGGATTTCCGCACGGACGGTGGCACGGTGTACCTCAGATCGCGCTCGCCGCGCCGTTGAACGGCACGGTCGAGATCGCCGGCCCGGACCGCGCGCCCTGATGCGAGGGGCTACGGGTTTCCCCTTCCCAGATTTTTGTTGACGTCCTCTATTGGCGGAGTAGTATTCAGCGTTACAACAAACGTTGCAGCACACACTACATAGGAATCGTATGTTGTGTTGCGTGGAGTTACTGTCATTGGTCCCCCGCGTCGCGGAGACGCCTTGTCAATTACTGCGGAGAGAATCATGGGACGTCGTTCCTTCCTTATGTCCGTCATTGCTGTTGCCATGTTCGGCGCGAGCGTCGCACACGCGCAAAGCAAAGAACTGGTCGTCGGCACCGACACTTCCTTCATGCCGTTCGAATTCAAGCAGGGAGACAAGTACGTCGGCTTCGACCTTGACCTGTGGGCCGAAATCGCGAAGGACCAGGGCTGGAAGTACAAGATTCAGCCGATGGACTTCGCTGGTCTGATTCCAGCTCTTCAAACCCAAAACATTGACGTCGCGCTTTCGGGCATGACCATCAAGGAGGAGCGCAAGAAGGCTATCGATTTTTCGGCCCCGTATTACGACAGCGGACTCGCTGCGATGGTGCAAATCGGCGACACGAGCATCAAGTCTATTGACGACCTGAATGGCAAGGTCATCGGCGCAAAAACGGGCACCGCCACTATCGACTGGATCAAGGCACACCTGAAGCCGAAGGAAATCCGCCAGTTCCCCAACATCGATCAGGCCTACCTGGCGCTCGAAGCCGGCCGTGTCGACGCGGCCATGCACGACACGCCAAACGTCCTGTATTTCGTCAACACGGAAGGCAAAGGCAAGGTCAAGGTTGCCGGCGCCCCTGTGAGCGGCGACAAGTACGGCATCGGGTTTCCGAAGGGAAGCCCGCTGGTACCCAAGGTCAACGAATCGCTGACCAGAATCAAGGCGGATGGCCGCTACGCCAGGCTGTACAAGAAGTGGTTCGGCTCCGAGCCGCCGAAGTCGTAATCGCTCGGAAATGAGTGCGCGGTGGTGGCGACCGCCGCGCTGCCTACGAAACAACCAGGAGCGGTCCGTGGAACTCGATTGGTCAGCTATTGGAGCGGCACTTCCAGACTTGCTGGACGGCGTGAAGCTCACAGTCTTTATTGCATTTGTCGGGCTCGTCGGCGGTTTCATCGTCGGCATGATTGCCGGGATGTTCCGCGCATATGGACCCACCGCGCTGAACGTTCTCGCTCAGATCTACGTCGAGCTGATCCGGGGTACGCCAATCGTCGTGCAGGTCATGTTTCTATACTTCGCGCTGCCGGTGCTTGCGCATATCCGGATCGATGGCCTGACAGCCGCGATCATCGCGATAACGGTCAATTCGGGCGCCTATCTTGCCGAAGTGGTGCGCGGCGCACTGTTGTCGATCTCCAAGGGCCTCACGGAAGCCGGTCTTGCGATGGGTCTGTCCATGCCGCGTGTCCTTCTAAAGATTGTCGGGCCGCTCGCCTTTCGCCGGCTGATTCCGCCGCTCGGCAATCAGTGCATCGTTAGCCTGAAGGATACGTCGCTATTTATTGTCATCGGGGTCGGCGAACTGACACGAAAGGGGCAGGAAATCATCGCGGGAAATTTCCGCGCCGTGGAGATCTGGACTGCGGTTGCCGTCATCTATCTGGTTCTGACTGGCGTGATGACGCTCACACTGCGTCTCGTTGAAAAGAGGATGAGCATCCTATGAATATGGTCGAATTCCAGGGGGTCTCGAAGAGCTTCGGCCATGTGGCCGTGCTCAAGGACATCAGCCTGTGCATCGAAAGTGGCGAAGTTGTGGTTGTCGTCGGTCCGTCCGGCTCGGGCAAGTCCACGATGCTTCGCTGTATCAACGTACTGGAAAAAATCTCGGGCGGAGACTTGCTGGTCGACGGGCAGAGCGTCAAGGGCAGCGCATCGGTGATTCGTAACATCCGCCTCGAGGCCGGCATGGTCTTCCAGCAGTTCAACCTGTTTCCCCAGATGACAGCGCTGGAGAATGTCATGTTCGGCCCTATCCAGGTACGCGGAGCCTCGAGGGCCGATGCACGCGATCAGGCAATGGCATTGCTGGACAAGGTGGGCCTCGAAGCGCGCGCCAATCATTACCCGTCCGAGTTGTCCGGGGGCAACAGCAGCGCGTCGCGATTGCTCGCGCCCTGGCCATCAGGCCCAAGTTGATGCTGTTCGACGAGCCAACCTCGGCGCTGGACCCGGAACTTCGTCACGAAGTCCTCAAGGTGATGCAGGACCTTGCCAACGAGGGTATGACGATGATTGTCGTGACGCATGAGATCGGGTTTGCAAAGCGTGTCGGCACGCGCCTGCTGTTCATGGACCAGGGCGGCATCGCCGAGGACGGGCACCCGGCCGCGCTTATCCACACCCCGCCGACGCAGCGACTGAAAGACTTTTTGCAGCACGTGTCTTAAGCGAGGTTATGTTTTTATGCAGGTTCTAACTCCCTCCGTCATTTCCGGCTCTCCGTATGACATCGGATACGAACTCGGTTCGCTGGCCAGGCCGGTGATGAGTGCGTACATGGGTCAAAGTGTCGCCTGGCAGGCGGTCAGCCAATGGCGCGGGAACTCGTTTGTGCGAGACCTGCGCCAGGCTGCCCAAAGTGTGTTCCCCGACCATGTCGCAGAAATCGAAGGCATGGCGGCCGGTATGGGATGGTCCGCCGAGGACGTGTTCCTGTGGAACTGCCGGGGGGAGTTGATTCACAACGCGCCGGACGGTTGCACGACACTGGCTGCCAGGTCATCCAATGAGCGGCTCATTGCGCATAACGAAGATGGCGACCCGTATCTGGGCGATCAGTGCGCGCTCGTGGACGTTCGCCCAACCGGAAAGCCCGGATTCGTGAGCTTCTACTACCCGGGCTCCCTGCCCGGACATACCTTCGCAATGAACCGTGCCGGACTGGTACAGGCTATCAACAACCTGCGAATCAGGCACCCCGCGGTTGGGGTGCCCCGCATGGTGCTCACCCGCGCGGTGCTCGACGTCGCTTCGCTTGATGCCGCGGTCGAGGTACTCAACGGTGTACCGCGCGCAAGCGGCTTTCACCATACACTGGGTTGCGTAGGGGACCCGCGTCTGCTCAGCATCGAAGCAACGGTACAACACTGCTCGGTTGTTGAGGTGCCCCGCCTGTCCGGGCACACCAATCACCTCATCCACGATGGCTGTGGCAACGAGGAGCAGATTGTCACGGAATCGTCCCGCGACCGGCAGACCCGACTCGGTGAGCTTCTTCCGGCTCTCCCCGGCGTCGGCGAGTCGAGTCTTCTTCAGGTACTTTTCGACCAGGCCCCGGAAGGTCTGCCCATTTACCGCGATGACCCCGCGGACCCGGACGACGAGAACACGCTCGCGACCGCGCTGTTCGTCATTCGGGACGCCGGTGTCGAACTCGAAGTGCGCCAGCAAGGTGAACTTCGATTCAAGCAATTCATGCCGGTGAATCGCGGGCACACACCAGGTCCTGACCGCTGAGGCAGAGCAAACAACCGAACTTCATCGCGGGATATTCACACCTTTCGGCAAGAGAGGTTGCTTTGCACGTTTGTGGTTGTCTGCGGCGCCACAACCTGTGAGGGAGGTCCCACCAACGTATGCGAGCTGTTCAAGGTGCAATGACGGAGACGTTCATGGCTTTCGAAACGATTATTTACGGTGTGCAGGACGGCATTGCAGAAGTCAGGCTGAACAGACCGCATCGCCTGAACGCGGTGGTCCAGCAACTTTACGATGAGCTAGGCGAAGCGTTGAGTCTGGCGGAGGCGGACCGCGACGTACGGGTGGTCCTCATTACGGGAGAGGGGCGCGCATTCTGCGTCGGTGCAGACCTGAAGGAACACAAGGCGGGCCGCACCGCCTTCGAGCGTCGCGAGTACCTGCGAGGCGAGCAGGTAGTCTGCAAGCGATTGTTGACGCTCGGTAAGCCCGTGGTCGCGGCGGTCAATGGCTTCGCACTGGGAGCCGGTGCAGAAATTGCGATTGCCTCCGACTTCGTTGTGATGGCCGGGAGCGCGAAGATTGGACTGCCTGAAATCAGTATCGGCAATTTTCTTGGTGGCGGCATCACGTATCTCCTCCCCCGGCTGGTCGGTCTGGCCAAAGCCCGCGAGCTCGTTTTCCTTGGCGAGCAGATTGACGGGCACGAAGCCGCCCGGATCGGGCTGGCAAACCGTGTGTTTCCCGATGACGGCTTTCTGCAGAGCGCGCGGGAGTTTGCACAGAAGATTGCCAGCAAGGCACCGTTCTCAATGCGGCTGGCGAAGGAACAACTGAACTTCGCGGGCGAGCGCACCCTTGACGCAGCGTTGACAGCGGAGCTGGAGGGGATGATGTTCTGCTCCACAACGAAAGACTGGCAGGAAGGGATCGATTCCTTTGCCGAGAAGCGCTCACCGGTGTTCAAGGGAGAATAACGATGAGCAGCCACGCTCTCCATGAGATTTTCTATCCGGACTCGATTGCCGTCGTTGGCGCATCAAGGGACCAGACGAAGCGGGGCTTCCGTTCCATTCAGAAGCTGCTGGAAGATGGATACGCCGGGGCGATATACCCGATAAATCCGAAGGAATCGGAAATCCTGGGGCTCAGATGCTACGCGAGCCTGGGCGACATACCCGGCAACGTTGACCTCGTTCTGGTATGCACGCCGGCGAAGACCCTGCCACAGGTCATCGAGCAGTGTGGCAGGAAGGGCGCAAAAGGGGCGGTTGTCCTGGCGGGCGGGTTTGCCGAAGCAGGCGATGACGGGCGGCGCCTGCAGGATGAAATGGTGCGGGTTGCCCAGAACTATAACGTGCGTATCGTCGGGCCGAACACGTCCGGCGTGTTTAATACCCACAAAGCCTGCAACATTGTCGGCTTCAGCAATCTGAAGAAAGGTGGAATCGGCTTGCTGTCGCAGTCCGGGAACATGGCGCTTTCCCTCGTGACGGAGGCCGAGGCGCATGGACACATCGGTCTGTCAACGTACGTGGGTATTGGCAACGAATCGGATATCCAGTTTGATGAGTATCTCGACTACTTCGCCGAAGATGAGAACACGAGGGCCGTCGTCGCGTATGTCGAGGGGATGAACAACGGGCGGGTGTTTCTGGACGCGCTGCGTCGGATGACACGCAGAAAGCCGGTCGTCCTCTACAAGTCGGGTCGCACCAGCGCCGGACGTAGTTCCGCGAAGTCGCACACCGGTGCGCTCGCCGGCGACTACGCGGTTAGCGAGGGCGTTCTGCGACAGGCGGGTGCGGTGCTGGCTCGCAAGTCCGACGAGATTCTGTCGCTCGCTGAAGCGCTTTCGCTACTCCAGCCGCTCGCGTCGCGCCGCGTGGCGGTGCTGGCAGACGGCGGTGGGCATGCGACGATTGCTGCAGACGCCCTGAGCGAACAGGGGCTGACGCTGGCGTCTCTGAGCCACGAAACGCAGCAGCGCCTCTCGGCAATCCTGCCGCCGTCGGCCGCCGTTGCAAACCCGGTGGATGTGGCCGGGGGAACGGACGCGAATCCTGCGGTATTTGCCGACTGCGCGCGCATCCTGCTTGAGGACCCTCAGGTCGACGGGCTGCTCATCACGGGACTCTACGGTGGGTATGGCGTGAGGTTCTCGCAATCGCTGACGCCCATTGAGATGCAGACTTCGGCGCGTATCGCCGGGATGCTGGAAGCGCACGGCAAACCTATCATCGTGCATAGCCTGTATGGGAGTCTGTATGCGGACCTGCGACCTGCGCCGCTGACATGTATCCGTGAAGCCGGCGTGCCGGTCTATGACTCGCTTGAACTGGCAGTCCGCTGCATGCTGGCTCTCGCCGAATTTGGCGAAACGCAAAGACAGCCCTCAGCCGACGCGGACAGCCTTGCGGTGCGCTCGCCGGCGTTCGAGACAGTCCTTGCGTCCTGTCGCAGCGAGCACCGGACGGTTGTGCTCGAGCACGAAGCCCGGCAGGCGCTCGCGGATGCGGGCGTCCCGATGCCGGCACCCGCGATTCTGGCCAGGTCGCCGCATGAGGCCGTTGCGGCGTTCGAGCGCCTCGCGTCGGTGCCGGTCGCGATGAAGATCGTGTCGCGCGACATCATCCACAAATCGGACGTCGGTGGGGTCAGGCTGAACGTTGGAAGTCCCGATGAGGTCAGGCAAGCGTTCGAAAACATTGTAGTCAACGGCCGAAAGCATGTGCAAGACCCGGACATTACCGGCGTCCTGGTGACACCCATGGCGCCCAAAGGTGGCGTCGAAATTATCATCGGGGTTGTGCGTGACCCGACTTATGGGCCGGTCATGATGTTTGGCCTCGGCGGCATCCTGGTCGAAGTGCTCAAGGACGTCGTGTTCCGCTCGCTTCCTCTCACCCAGGACGATGCGCACCGGATGCTCGCCGAGATCCGGGCCAGTGAGATCCTGAACGGGGTACGTGGAGCCGCCCCGACCGACAAGGATGCGCTGGTCAGGCTGATGATGGGCATTTCGGCGCTTTGCTCCGCGTTTCCCGAAATTGCCGAACTGGACCTTAACCCCGTGCTGGCCTATTCCAGCGGGGTAGCCATCCTTGACGCGCGCATCCTGCTTGAAGATGTCAGCGCAACCACCCTGCAGTGACTCTCAACCGGGAAGCCAGAATGACCCTTGCACCTGAACTGACTGATGCGTTGCTAAGCGTCGAGGGGCGTGTCGCGATGCTGACATTGAACCGGGACGATGTGCGTAACGAACTGACTGGCACGAAGCTCGTCGACGATATTGAACGCACCGTTCAGTGGATTAACGCCGAGGAATCTATCGGCGTCCTGATTGTGACCGGTGCCGGCAAGGCCTTTTCTTCCGGCGGAAACATCAAGCACATGTTCCATCGCGAAGGGAGTTTCGGGGGAGACGTATACGAGGTCCAGCAACGATATCGAAAAGGCATCCAGCGCCTGCCGCTGGCGATGCATCGTCTCGAGGTCCCTTCCATCGCAGCCATCAATGGCGCCGCATTGGGCGCGGGCTTCGACCTCGCCTGCATGTGCGACCTGAGACTGGCTGCAACCGACGCAATCATGGGTGAGACCTTCATCAACGTGGGCATCATTCCCGGCGATGGCGGCGCGTGGTTGCTCCAGCGACTCGTCGGCTACCAGCGGGCCGCAGAGCTGACGTTTTCAGGCCGGACCTTTACCGGCGCGCAGGCCAGGGAACTTGGTATCGTTCTCGACGCCGTAAGCGCAGATCAGTTACTGGATACCGCGCAACAGTTGGCCAGGGGCCTCGCAGCAAAACCTCCGCAAGCCCTCAGGCTAACGAAGCGCCTGATGAAATCAGCCCAGCGCATGGAACTACCCGACTTCCTCGACCACTGTGCCGTGTTTCAGGGGATGTGCCACAACACCGAGGACCATATCGAAGCGCTCGCCGCGACGCTCGAGAAGCGCGCGCCTCAATTCAAGGGTCAATAGGCGCGCCCACCTTTACTGAAATAACCCCGGCACTTCGGCAAAACCGGGCCTTTATACGTAAGCGACTCGGTAAGGCCGTCCGCTGTTACACGTGAGCGCGTTGCATGATCCGGACACAGTCTGGATGCCGAATGAAATGGCGCCTGCAGGACTGAATTCGACCGATGAAAGTTGTGTCGCCGTTTAATTTAATTCCTGGCTGATACGCCAGCCACTTCAAGCTCGACCTCGGCATAGTGGTCGAACTCCATGGAATACAGTCCGCGGCCCTGGGTGACCGAGCGCAAATCAGTAACGTAGCCGAACATTTCGGCGAGAGGCACCTGGCCGACAATCGCTTCCACACCGCCCGGGCGCGGCGCCACCGCTTCGATCTCCGCGCGGCGGGCGCCGAGCTGGGCCAGCGCGGCCCCGGTGTACTCAGTCGGCACCAGCACCTCGATGCGGAACATCGGTTCAAGCAGCACCATCCGCCCCTTGCCGAACGCCGCGCGGCATGCCTGGAGGGCCGCGGCGCGGTATGCGAACTCGCTCGAATCGACCGAATGGCTGGAACCGCCTTCGAGGCGCACCTTGATGTCGGTGACAGGATAGCCTGCCAGCGCTCCGATTTCGGCGGCATCGCGCACACCCTGCTCCACCGCCGGGATGAACTGGCGCGGCACGGCCCCGCCGGTGATTGCGTTTTCGAAGCGCATGCCCGAGCCGCGCGCGCCGGGGTGCAGCGAAAGAATCACGTGGCCGTATTGGCCATGTCCGCCAGTCTGGTGGACAAAACGCCCCTCCTCAGCCGCCACTGCGCGCGTAATGGTTTCCTTGTAGGCCACGCGCGGCCGCCCCATTTTCGCCCCTACACCGTATTCGCGCTCCAACCTGTCAAGCAAGATTTCGAGGTGGAGTTCGCCCATGGCGGCAACCAGCAACTGGCCACTGTCTTCATCGAGGCTCAGTTGAAGGGTCGGATCTTCGTCGGTCAACTGACGTAACGCCTCGGCCATGCGGCCATGCTCGGCGAGCGTTCTCGCTTCTACCGTGGCCCGCAGGACCGGCTCCGGGAAGGTGATCGTTTCCAGCGTTACCGGGTGTTCCGCGTGGCACAGCGTATCGCCCGTATAGGTCTGATTCAGGCCGAGAAACGCACCGATTTCCCCGGCGTGCAGCGCCTCGACGTTTTCGCGATGATTGGCATACATGCGCAACAAACGCCCTGCCCGCTCCTTGCGGTTACGGGTGGCATTGTGCAGCGCCATGCCGGCGCTAACCATGCCCGAATAGATGCGCGCATAGGCCAGGTGGCCGGCGTAGGGGTCGTTGACGATTTTGAAGACCAGCGCCGCGAGCGGTTCTTCATCGCGCGGCGCGAGGCTGATCGTGCGACCGCTGTCAGGATCAGTCCCCTGTACCTCGCCGACATCGAGCGGTGACGGCAGAAAGTCGACCACACAGTCCAGCAGCGGTTGCACGCCGATATCCCGTAACGCGGCACCACAGCAAACGGGAAACAGACGATTGGCGAGCGTGGCACGACGCAGCGCAGCGCGTAATGGCTCCGCATTGATCTCGCCACCTGCCAAATAGAGCGAGAGCAGTTCATCGTCAGCCTCGGCAACCGACTCGATCAGCCGCTGCCGTGCGGCCTCGGCCGCCGCACGATATTCAGCCGGTACGGGACCGCATTCCGGTTTTCCCTCCCGCGCCGCCCCCAGCGCAGCAGTTGCATCGACAGCAGATCGACCTCGCCCTCGAACGCCGCTTCGTGGCCGACAGGCATTTGCAGGCACGCCACCGGTGCGCCGAGGCGCTCATGCACGCTGGTCACCGCGCGCTCGAAGTCGGCCCCGATGCGATCCATCTTGTTAATGAAGCACAGCCGCGGCACCCGGTAGCGATCGGCCTGCCGCCATACCGTCTCGCTTTGCGGCTGCACACCGTGCACCGCATCGAATACCACCACGGCGCCATCCAGCACCCGTAGCGAGCGCTGCACTTCGGCGGTGAAATCGATATGCCCCGGGGTATCGATCAGGTTGATCATACAGTCGCGCCATTGCGCGCTGATGGCCGCCGCCACGATCGTGATGCCGCGCTCGCGCTCCTGGGCCATCCAGTCGGTCACCGTCGTGCCGCTGTCGACCGAGCCCAGTCGATGGGTACGTCCCGTATGAAAGAGAATCCGGTCGGTAATGGTGGTCTTGCCAGCATCGATGTGGGCAATGACGCCGATGTTGCGTATGCCGGCGATCGGCACGGAGGTTGCGGCCACAGGTCATCTCCGGGGCTGTTGCAAAATGATATTGGCTGGCGCTCCGGCGCGGCCTTGCCGTACTACCTGTACTGTTTGCAGCCGCGCCAGGCCGTCGGAACCGCTACGCCTGATTTTGCAACAACCTCTCAATGCGGGTAGCCGAAACCATCGAGGGTAAGCCACGGGCAGAAAGTTTTTGTCGATGGATCAGGCCCGCACGTCGATGCGGTTGACGACCTGGTCGATCGCGTCCAGGTACCAGGCGTCTTGTTCCGCCCGCCGACGCTCGTCCTCGCTCGACACCCAACCCTCGAGAGTCACCGTGTGGTTCAGCGACTTGATCGTGATCTGGTCGGCATGCACGCAGGGATCGATTTCCAACACCAGATGCAGGGCGTCGGTGATTTCGTTGTCGTTGTCTTCCTCGGCTGGAAACACGTCCAGCAGGTTCACCACTTCGCGGCAACTGCCGGCCCACCAGGCGAACACCCCGGCCAGGCGTTTGTGGGACAGGCTGATCACTTGTCCCGTCAGCGTCACCACGCCGTCCTGAACGGTGACTTCGATAGCGCCGCTGCCATCCTCGTTACCTGCAGCGTCCATGGTGCCGCGCAGTATTTCCACCTGCCCCTTGACGCGCGCACAGATCACGCAGTTGCGAAAGTCCACGGCTTGCAAGAGTCGCTCACACACACTGTCGCGCATGGCCCCGTCACCGACCGGCGACTCGACTCTCACGCGCAGGTGGTCGACCAACTCCGCCGCACCGCTGAGCGAGTGCGCCAGATGGATGATGCGCTTCCTGGATGCGATATCCGGCACCTCGCCAGATACGGTCAAGGTACCGCCGCTGAAATTCATCTGGATGAGATGATTTTGCAGGATCAGGTGCGATTCGCGCTCAAAGGTCGCCAGCACCTGCTTCAAGACTGCATCACTGCCTTGCATGATCCACCTCGCGCAAAAAGTTCATGGCGCGGCTCACTCAATGGACCGCCTCGCGGACCCGGCCCACCTCGCAGTGCGCGGGTCCGGCCCCGCTTAGTCGATTATAGGCATTCAGTCGTATGCGATAGTCACGGCCTGGCTCGGGAGCCTTCGTCAATTGATATGACTTTGTCGGGTAGCCGCTGTGCATTACTGCGCCGCGGCCCCATCAGAGCCGTGCATGCATCCTTTAACGTACGGCTCAAGCCTTTCAAAGCCCCGGGTCGGGAGCCCGTTTCATTACTGTGAACCACGACAATGGAGTTTCGACATGGCATCGTGCCCCCTCCATCTTTAGAACAAGATTCGTGTAGCAGCAGGTCCATACCTCGTCGGTCCGGTGCCCGCCTCGCCCTCCTTTCAGAAAGCGTTTCCGTCCCACCGCGCGTCGCGCACCTGCACGATACCGGCCTCGACGCGCACCGGAAACACCGCCAAGTCTTCATAGGCCGGTGGCGCAAGCACCCTACCCGTTCTGATGCAGAAACGCGCGCCATGCCGCGGACACACCACCACGTCGCCCTCTACTGCACCGCCAGTCAGGATGCCACCATCGTGCGGGCAGGTATCTTCGATCCCGTAACAGGTGCCATCCAGGTTGAACACCGCCACCTGTGCACCGTCTACGTCGACACTACGCACCGAACCAGGCGGGAAATCCGTCATCGCCGCGACATCGACCCAGGCTGACATGTCAAAGCATCCCGAGTTGCAAACGTGCTCCCTCGGACATCCGCTCTTTCGTCCACGGCGGATCCCACACCAGTTCCACCCGTACGCCGGTCACACCTGACACCGAATACACCGCGTCCTCGACCGTCGCGGGAAACGTCTGCGCAACGGGGCAGCCCGGCGCAGTCAGCGTCATGCGGATCGCCACGTGGCCCGCTTCGTCGTCCACTTCCAGGTCATACATCAGCCCCAGATCGTAGATGTTGACGGGAATCTCGGGGTCGAACACCGTTCGCAACCCTTCCACCACGCGCGTCCGCAGATCGCCGTCGCCGGGCTCCAGCGCGTCGGCTCGTTTCAACCAGTCGAATGCGTTCATCGCTTCTCACCTCATTGCACGCTTCGCGTCACTCTGTCGTTATGGTGCCGCGCTCGTCCTGCAAAGCGGCGCGCAGCGTATGCCATGCCAGCGTCGCGCACTTCACGCGCGCCGGAAACTCGCGTACGCCCGAGAGCACCGCGAGTTTGCCGAGCCCCGCCTCGCTTTGCGTCGGCGCGCCCGCCGGCGTCGTCACCATGTCGTGGAACGATCCGAAGAGCGTCTCCACTTCCGACTCGGTGCGGCCCTTCAGCGCCTCCGTCATCAGCGATGCTGACGCAATGGCGATCGCACAACCTGCTCCCTCGAACCCTGCGTCTTTCACGACACCGTCTTCAATGCGCAGATATAACGTGATGCGGTCTCCGCACAGCGGGTTATATCCTTCCGCCTTGTGATTGGCGTTCGGCACCGGATGATAGTTTCTCGGTCGCCGGTAATGGTCGAAGATGACTTCCTGGTACAGGTCGCGCAGACTGCTCATGATCCGAACACCTCCTGCACGCGCGCCATTGCTTCGACGAGCGCGTCGATGTCGGCTCGTGTGTTGTATAGCGCGAATGATGCGCGCACGGTTGCCGGCACGCCAAAGCGCTGCATGACGGGCATCGCGCAATGATGGCCGGCGCGCACCGCGACGCCGCGGGAATCGAGAATCGTTCCGACGTCGTGCGGGTGCACATGG
Source organism: Paraburkholderia sp. PGU19 (assembly GCF_013426915.1). Lineage (GTDB taxonomy): Bacteria > Pseudomonadota > Gammaproteobacteria > Burkholderiales > Burkholderiaceae > Paraburkholderia. The sequence goes on along the minus strand of NZ_AP023183.1, from coordinate 279,890 downwards.
TCGAGCACGAACGACAGAATGCCTGCCTTTTCGTGCGCGGTGCCGATCAGCCGCAGATGCGGGATCGCGCGCATCGCGTCCGTCGCATACGCGAGCATGTCGGCCTCATGTGCGCCAAGCAGTTCGTGACCGATTTCGCTTACATAGTCGAGCGCCGCCGCGAGCGCGATCGCGCCGCAGATGTTCGGCGTGCCAGCCTCGAACTTCCAGGGAATGTCGTTATAAACGGTATTGTCGAATGTCACCGAGCGGATCATGTCGCCTCCGCCTTGCCACGGCGGCATTGCTTCAAGCAGGTTCGCCCTTGCGTACAGCACGCCGATTCCAGTCGGTCCATAGACCTTGTGCCCCGAGAACGCGTAGAAATCGCAATCGAGCGCGCGCACATCGACGGGCAGATGGGCAATCGCTTGCGCACCGTCTAGCAGCACGGGCACACCGTGCACGTGTGCGGTCTCGACCAGCCTCGCGACCGGGTTGATGCTGCCCAGCGCATTGGACACGTGCGTGACCGCGACCATGCGCGTCCGTGCGCCGAGCATGCTGTCGTATGCGTCGACATCGAGTTCGCCGCTATCGTCGATCGGGACGACCTTCAGGACCGCGCCCGTCTGCTCGCAGACGAGCTGCCACGGCACGATGTTCGAATGATGTTCCATCGCGCTGATCAGGATTTCGTCGCCAGGTTTCGCGGCAGGCCGCAGATAGCTCTGCGCGACAAGGTTGATCGCCTCCGTCGTACCGCGCACGAAGACGATTTCCTCTGCGCCTGCCGCATTGACGAAGCGCGCAATCCGTGCACGGGCGGCTTCATACGCGTCGGTGGCGCGCTGTGACAACTGATGCACGCCGCGATGCACGTTCGCATTCATGTGCGCGTAATAGGCGCGCTCCGCCTCGATCACGGCCGAAGGTTTCTGGGTTGTCGCCCCGTTGTCGAGATACACCAGCGGCGCGCCGTGCATGCGTTCGTGCAGGATAGGAAAGTCCCTTCGCCAGCGCAATACCGTATTGGTGTCCGGGACGTGCACAGGTTCGATTGGCCTCATATCAGCCCCCGAACATGCTCACCTTCCGGCGTACGCGCCAGCAGCAGTTTCGTCAGTCCACTGCGCACGACGGCGATACTGACGCGCTCCACGCTGTCGCGCGCAAATGCCCATATCAGCAACGCCCGCGCGATGCGTTCGTCGATACCGCGCGAGCGCAGATAGAACAGCTGGTTCTCGTCGAGCTGGCCTACGGTTGCGCCATGCGTGCACTTGACGTCGTCGGCGTGGATCTCCAGTTGAGGCTTCGTGTCGATCTGTGCGTCACGCGACAGCAGGAGGTTGTAGTTCGCCTGATGCGTGTTGGTCTGCTGTGCGTCCCGGCGCACGATCACATTGCCATTGAATACGCCATGCGACGCGCCGTCGAGCACCCCCCGGTAGTATTCCCGGCTCGTACCATGCGGCTTCTCGTGATCGATGCGCGTGTGATGATCCACATGCTGTCTCGCGCCCACGAGATACAGTCCGTTCAGTTCGGCATGAGTGTCGACCGCCTGCAGCCGCGTATCAATCTGGGTGCGGGACAATGCGCCGCCGAACGCAAACGAGTGTGAAGTGAAGCGGCTCGCCCGCTGCTGCGTGACGTCGAGGCGTGCAATGTGGAAGGCGCTACGCGCCTCCTGCTGGACGCGGCAATGCTGGACATCCGCCTCGTCGCCGGCCACGATCTTCGTCACTGTGTTGAGGAGATACGCGTCATCTGCGATACCGACGAACTGCTCGACGATTGCACAGCGCGAACGCGCGCCCGCCAATATCACATTGAGAGGATGCATCGCGAGGCCGGCTTCGTCAGCCAGGAACAGCATGACAAGCGGCGCGTCGATCGCACTGTCCTGCGGCAGCAGGACCACATATCCGTCGCTCAGGAACGCCGTGTTCAGCGCCTCGAAGCCATCATGCGGCGCCGGCTGCGCAATGATGTCCCTGAGCCGCTCCGGCGTCTCGCGGATCGCCCGCGTCAAACTGCCGACGAACGCGCCCTCGGCCAGGAGCGGCACGCGCGACAGCCTCGGTATATGGCAGCCGTTCACGAATACGAGCCGGCCCACGGTCCTGTCCGGCACGAGATCGTCGACAATGCGCGCAATATCCAGGTCATCACTGCGCGACGACGTGAAATGCCACGGCCGCTTCGCAATGGTGGCCACATTCGTGTACTTCCAGTCTTCCAGCTGCGTCGTGGGAAAGCCGAGCGCTTCGAACTGCTCGAACGCGTGGCGCCGCGCGCTGCGCAACCAGCGATGTTCCGCGCCGGGCAGCGTCTTCGACAGCGTCTGGAATGCCTGATGGAGGTACCCGAACGTCGTTTCAGTCATTTCACGTCTACTCCTCACGATATCGCGTGTGACCGTCTCGCATCAAGACACGTCAGGCGGCCGGGAATGCGGCTGATCCGGCGCATCCGCACCGAGCCAGCCATAGCCCCTGCGTTCCAGTTCCATCGCCAGTTCGCGCGTCCCTGATTTCGCAATGCGCCCCTGCGAAAGCACGTGCACGCAATCCGGTACGACGTACTCGAGCAGACGCTGGTAGTGCGTCACCAGCACGATCGCGCGGTCCGCGCTGCGCATCTGGTTGACGCCCCGCGCAACCACCTGCAATGCGTCGATATCGAGGCCTGAATCGGTTTCGTCGAGAATCGCGAGGCGCGGCTCCAGCACCGCCATCTGCAGCACCTCGTTGCGCTTTTTCTCGCCCCCCGAAAACCCTTCGTTGACCGCGCGATACAGCAAACTCTCATCCATCTGCATGAGCGTCATTTTCTGCTTCACCAGTTGCAGGAATTCCATTGCGTCCAGTTCAGGCTCGCCACCATGCTTGCGCTGCGCATTCAACGCAGCCTTCAGCAGGTACACGTTGCTCACGCCCGGTATTTCGACCGGGTATTGAAACGCGAGAAAAAGACCTTCTCGTGCACGTTCCTCCGGTGCAAGTGTGAGCAGGTCATGGCCCGCGTACTGCACGCTGCCGCCCGTCACGCGGTAATGTTCGCGGCCGGCCAGTACGTGGGCAAGCGTGCTCTTGCCCGAACCGTTCGGGCCCATGATTGCGTGCACCTCGCCGGCTTTTACGCACAGATCAATGCCGCGCAGAATCGGCTTGCCTTCCACCTCTACGCTCAGGTTGCTGATTTCAAGCATGACCCTTGCCCCTGTCAGCCTATGCTGCCTTCCAGACTCACGCCGAGAAGCTTTTGAGCTTCGACGGCGAACTCCATAGGCAGCTCCTTGAATACTTCCTTGCAGAAGCCGTTAACGATCATCGACACCGCGTCTTCCTCTGACAGGCCGCGCTGTCGGCAATAGAAGAGTTGATCCTCGCCGATGCGCGACGTCGATGCCTCGTGCTCGACCTTCGCTGTCGGATTTTTCACCTCGATATACGGAAACGTGAGCGCGCTGCATCGATCGCCAAGCAGCAGCGAATCGCACTGCGAATAGTTACGAGCGTTCTCTGCTGAGCGTGCCATTTTCACGAGCCCACGATAGGCGTTCCTGCCATGACCGGCGGAAATGCCCTTCGACAGGATCGTGCTGCGCGTATTGCGGCCCAGATGGGTCATCTTCGTGCCGGTGTCGGCCTGCTGATAGTTGTTGGTAAGCGCCACCGAATAGAACTCGCCGACCGCGTTGTTGCCCCGCAGGATAACGCTCGGGTATTTCCATGTAATGGCGGAGCCCGTTTCGACCTGCGTCCAGGAAATCTTCGAGTCTGCTTCACGGCAATCGCCACGCTTCGTCACGAAGTTGTAGATGCCGCCGCGCCCGCGCGCATCGCCCGGATACCAGTTCTGCACCGTCGAGTAGCGAATCTGGGCGCCCTCCAGAGCAACCAGCTCCACCACCGCGGCGTGCAACTGGTTCTCGTCACGCATCGGTGCGGTACACCCTTCGAGATAACTGACGTACGCTCCCTTGTCCGCGATGATCAGTGTGCGCTCGAACTGCCCCGTGTTCGGTGCGTTGATGCGGAAATATGTGGAGAGCTCAATCGGGCAGCGCACACCCGGCGGGATGTAGCAGAACGACCCGTCGCTGAATACGGCGGAGTTCAGCGCTGCGAAGAAATTATCGGTGTGTGGGACCACCGAGCCGAGATATTGCCGGACAAGTTCAGGATGCGCCTGCACTGCTTCCGAAAATGAACAGAATACGATGCCGAGCGCGCCGAGTTTTTCACGAAACGTCGTCGCGACCGACACACTGTCGAACACTGCGTCCACCGCCACGCCCGCGAGAATCTTGCGCTCCTGCAGCGGAACACCAAGTCTCTCGTACGTGCGCAGCAGTTCCGGGTCAACCTCCTCCAGACTCTTAGATCGATTCTTCGACGCAATTGGCGAGGAGTAGTACGCGATATCCTGGTAGTCGATGGGCGGATGATCGACCGTGGCCCACTGGGGCTCGCTCATGGTCAGCCAGTGCCGGAAGGCCGCAAGGCGCCATTCGAGCATGAAATCAGGTTCGCTCTTCTTTTCGGAAATCAGGCGGACGACGTCCTCGGAAATGCCACGCGGCAATGTATCCGATCGCACATTGGTCACGAAGCCATGTGGGTATTCGCTCCGGATCAATTCGTCGATTCTGGAATCGGTTGAACTCATCCCTGACCTCCGCTTTCAACGTTGTGGCCGCGTTGTTGCCGGCTTGCGTGGCGAGACCGAAATCACGCGTGTTTGGCCGATTCCTGGATGTGCCGGCGGCAGGAGGCGGCGCGCGTGAATCGCGCTGATGTCGCCCTCGCTCAGCGTCGGCCCGGCCATATCGGCCAGCGATAGCTGGCGCAGCGCATCGAATATCAGCCGGTTGACCTTCTGCCAGTTGGCGCGGGCGCTGCATACTGCCTCCTGCGTGCACAGCCCCGGTAGCGCGGTGCATTCGGTCATCCCGAAGGGGCCGTCGACAGCTGCAATCACGTCGGACAATGTAATCCGCTGTGGAGGAAGCGGCAGCTGGTAGCCACCGCTCATGCCTCGTACCGACACCAGCACGCCACCGCGCGCGAGCGTCTTCATCACCTTGGACACTGTCGGCGCCGGGATGCCAGTGGTTTCGGCGAGGCTACCGGCACTCTTCACGGCCTCTGGATCGCGTGCCATCGTGATCATGATCACTGTGGCATAGTCGGCAAGCTTGCTCATCCGCAACATGGGCGTGTCCCCTTGAATCCGTACCTGAATAGTCCTGATTCACTCACGACATTAGCACCCCTGTATTCGCAGAGGGGGAAAGACATCACTGCGCGTGGGCATTCTTGCTGCGTCGTTATGCTACTGATGTCGCTCAGTGCACTTGAGCCATGCCCACAGGTCCTCGACGGATCGAGTTCGTGACAGTACGACGGCAGGACTCTCAAATGAATGTGTTCGTCGATGGAATCCAGATATTCACGACCATTGCCGTGGACAGCGTCAAGCAACACGCGCTGCTGCCGCTCGTGCTTCTGCTGCTGCCCGTGCCGCTTCAACTCATGATGAAACGACGTTCACGCGGTCAATCTGCAGCCAGGGATCATGAAGATTGAGCCTCATGCCAAGGCGCATCCGGTATTCAGGCGAGCCCGTTGATCCTCGCAAATGGCAGCACTCGCCAGCAAACAGCCACGGTGTGTTCGACTGTGTATTGGACCGGGGCTGTCGGACAGGTCATTGCACTTGTCGCTTCAGATCGGAGAGTTCTGAATGCATCGAGCTGACAGCATCCCTGACCCGGTCATTGAGACCGCCGGCCTTTTGGGACGCCTGCTCTACTCGATCACCGATGCGTTCAAGATCGTCGACCCACAGCCGGATACGATCTTGATCCCTGGACGACATGACCTTCTTTGCCGACTTGCACTCCTTATCCAGTTCATCCACCCATTCCATCAAGTCCTTTGGAACCGTCGCATCAGCGTGACAGGCCCGTGATGCGTCGCTGACGGTTTGTTGCAGGTGAGTAAAGCGCTTTTTGGTTTCACTGGCGTGCAACATGATGTCCCACAGGTGAGTAAAACGATATTTGATTTCTCTGGCTTGCAACATGATGCCCCCTATCTGGACCATCAGTTCCAGATCAATTCAGGCAGCAGAGAACGGCGTGTTGCCCGTGGTATCCATTCGCCGGCTTCAATGGGCCGCTAGCAACCCTGGATTGCTTCAAAGCCGCACCTGAGCGGCGAAAGACGTCTTTCTAGTGTAGGTCATAGTCGCACCCCTGTTCCGATATGACCCGGGGCTCGTCGTGCGTCAGCTGCAAACGGCCGTTCCAGTCGACGACCGGGCGGAGTTCCGGGCGAGCGCCACTCCGAAGTACTGGTCCAGATAGCCCGGGGAATGCGCAAGCGCTGCGTATCCACGCCATCGGCCGTGAAGGGCACCGACGTTCGCGATGTCTGGGCGCAGGAATATCCGAACTAGCTCTCGCGCAAGGCCGAGCGTGAGGCCCGGATCATGCTGTATGAAGAAACAAGGCCAGCGTGACGCAGCGCTTCAGAATGCGGCATGAGACGGACGCAACGTGCGACCGATCAACAGCAACAGCGCTGTCACATAGTCTGTATTACTATCCGTTGTTGAATTGTATTCCTAATTACAGGTTGATGCTTCGACGCCTTTGAAGGGCACTGAGATGTCGGCCTCGCCCAAAGCACATATTCGGCGTTGGCCGCGTCAACGATGGCCCGTCAGCGTGCACATGGGTTCGATCCACGAAGGCGCAACTCATACACGTCCCATTGGTTCGAGCAAACTCACGATATTTCCGGATCACCGGCGTCTTCACTTCCCGGGAGCTACCGTGCCTTGTTTCCAAAACAATTTACAGTAAAGTACGCAGCCGGCTTTGTTCTCAGTGGTTAGGGCTCGGTCAACGCTGCCGCAGTGCTGCGATCGATGCAATTTCTGAGTTTAAGACCGGCTCATGCCACGTTCGGAGCGCGCCAGGTGAATTTCGACGCAGTTGTGCGCGCCGTCCATGACTCACTGTCTGTGCCCCTTCATGGCCTCAGTTTCCATGGCGGCATTCCGCTCCTCGCTTGCCTCGATAGGCTCCATGGTCTCCTCAACTGACGCTGCTGCGCGCTCCGTGGCTGCCCTGGTATCGTCGATGGTCTCGTCGAGTCCATCGTCTTCGCTTCCCGGAGGCTCCAATATGTCGTGCAGCATCGCCTCCAGCTCCGGCGTGTCCCACGGCACGCCCTGCTGCATTTTTTTCTTTATGTAGTGCCTGACTTCTGCGTCCTGCTCCGCAGTTAACGGAAGACCGCGAAAAGTGTTTTGAGGGGTAGCGTCGGCCATGATTCTGCTCCGGGATTTCCTTGCTTCGAGTGTAGCGCTGTTATGCTCAATCGGCGTTAAGTGTCGGACTTTGCATGGACCGTGCTGTTCGTTGCATCGACGGTCCGGCGATCGGACGCCACCTGTCCTAATGATGCGTGGCCCGGTTCGCCCGGGCAAACGACGCTTTGCGGGCGCCGGGTGGCGACATCGGGCGATGCGATGTCACCGCAAAAGCTACGGAAAAGGGTTGGCGCCGAACGATGGTCGTCGTGTGAGTACGACTCACACTTTGCCTCAGGATACCTAAAATATAAGGAGGATTCCCATCTCATGGGAGGCTGCCATCCGCTACGGGCGAGAACATAGTGAACAGCCTTTTCCCGTTGGCTGGATACGCATCCGCGCCGAGAATGGATGCGTCATAATGACTGACCGTCATTGCTGATGTCAGATGGTTGTGATTGCGACGGAACGCCTGGTGGCGGAGGGCGACCAGCCTTTTGCCCACGCCGTCCCATCGAAATATGAAATCCCGCAGCGTCTTGCCCAAACGGGAACACTTTTACGTCCTCCATGAGAAGAACAGACCTGTCGAGGTGTTCGACCGGTCGCGCTGGATGTCTGGAAACGAACTGTTCTTCCGGCGCAAACTGCTTGAAGAATCCCGCGTGACCGTCGCGACTCGCTCCCGCAGTGCGTCCGAAATGCCTTGCCTCGATGTAAAGGCTTCGGACGGGAACCGGAGGCTATCGCTGGCGCTGCACGAGCGGTACCTCGGGCGAGTCATAACTATTCAGGCACGGCCTGTCGAACAGGAACAACATGATGTCCTGCCAGCGACCGGCATCGAACGCGTTTTGCAGGGCCTGGAAGTCAGGCACGTTGCGTTCGTCCAGCAGGACCGCTTGCCGTTTCAGACCACGGCGAGAGTCCTCCAACGTGGATGACCGGTTGGATACCTACGGTTTTAAGTCAAATTTCCGTCAACTTTACTGATGTCAAGTCCGAACCGCTAGCTCAAAATCACCGGCTTCGACGTCCGGCCAGCCGACGTTTGGCTCGCATGCTGTCCGCTCCAGCAATCAACGAGGACAGCGCCACTTCAAGTACAACGCTGACGTCGGACTGGTCCGATGACCAGCTTTATCAACGAACGCGAAACAGCTTCGGAGATGCACTGTGACGAGCCATGGCTGTGGCTGCGAAACGGATGATGGTAAGCCAAGCAAAGTAACCCAGAACGACTTGTCGGAGCGTTCAGGTACCGCTGACGCTCAACGCTGGTGCGAACACCATGGCGATGGCGCACCGCGCCATAAAGCGTCACGTCAACGTCATCTGCAATTCTGATAAACCATCGTTAAAAATGACATAACGATCGATCTTTTCACAACTCTCGAACCGCTCCTGCACGCCCACGCTGCATCGCTCCTTCACATCCCGCTTACGCTCGAGTGAAACCCGCAACCACTTGAGAGCAAGCATGAAGAAATTCATGGACTGTCCGCGCGCCGGTTAAACGCTGGGCCGATGTGGGGCTCCATGTCTTAAGAAATTCGTTGTACACGCGTCCCGTTTTCCGGCATCGGATGCTCGCGCAAAGCGTAATCCTCCAACCGCTATATATGGCATTACTAACAGAATTAGAAGTCGCCTAGCCTGTTTGCCGCTGTCCGGACAAAGCCTGTTGATGAGCTACGCGCTGTCGCGTGTCTGTCAGCGGGAAAATGGGGTCTTGTGGATTCCCTTGAACGCGTTCAAGATCGAAATGGGCGTGTTTCGCACGCGCAGACCAACCGCTCAGAGGTTCGAAGGATTCGACATGACGGTAAGGGAGAACCCTATGACAACACCAAGCCGTATCCCTTCTTTCAGTCGGCGCACCGTACTCAAGGCGACTGCTGCGGCAGCAGCACTGCAGTTGGCGCCACCCTTCATCATCAAGGCACGCGGCGAGGCTCCACTGCGAATCGGTATGGTCGATCCGTTGACGGGCGTTTATGCTGCAGTTGCACAGAATGAAGTGACGGGCGCGAGGCTTGCCGTTCAGCAGATCAATGCCAAGGGCGGCGTTCTGGGACGGCCCATCGAACTCCTGGTTGAAGACTCGGCAAATGACGTCGGCACCGGCGTGCAGAAGGCGCGCAAGCTGATCGAACGCGATCAGGTCACGTTCCTCATCGGCGACGTGAACTCAGGTATCGCCCAGGCCATTTCCCAGGTCAGCAATGAGAAGAAGGTGCTGCACATCGTTTCGGGCGGCCACACCGATACGATCACAGGCGTCGACTGCAAGTGGAACGTCTATCGCGTCTGCAACACGACCAGCATGGAGGCCAACGCCGTGGCGAACCTGCTGTTCACCAAGTACGGCAAGAAGTGGCATTTCATCACACCGGACTACGCGTTCGGCCACACGCTGCAGAAAGCCGCGGCCGCCGATCTGCAGAAGCTCGGTGGCACGATGACCGGCAACGAGCTTACCCCACTCGGCACGACAGACTTCTCCGCCTATCTCATCAAGGCGCGAGCGGCGAATCCCGACGTCCTGCTTGTGCTCCCGCAAGGCTCCGACATGGTCAACTGCCTGAAGCAGATTGCACAGTTCGGCATCGGCAAGAATATTCACGTTGCCGGGCTGCAGCAGGAGCTCGAGTCGCTCGAGGCGATGCCGCCGGAGGCGCGCGTCGGCATCTGGATGTTCGAGTGGTACTGGAAGCAGCCTGGTGTGCCGGGAGTCGAAAAGTTCGTTGCCGACATCCGTAAGGTGAACGGCGGCAAGGTTCCCACCGCGCGTCACTGGTTCGGCTATACATCGGTGCATACCCTTGCCGCCATCGCCAACAAGGAAAAGACGCTCGACGCCAGGAAGCTCGCCGAAGCGCTTGGCGGCTTCGAACTGGCAGACGACGTCAAGCTGCAGCCGAACAAGTGCTACTACCGCAAGGGGGATCACCAGCTGATGACGTCGTCGTTCGTGGGCGAAGCGTTATCCCAGCCGGCCGGCGACCCGGAAAACCTGTTCCGCGTAGATCGCGTCGTCGAGGGTGACAAGACCGCACCTCCCGAGAGCGAAACCGGCTGCAAGCTGCAGTGGCCCGCCTGATAGCGCAAACGCCCGGGCAGGATCGCCGGGCGCCGTTCTGATCGCATAAGGGGGACGTATGTGGACCGTATGTGTTCGAACACCGGCACCGACCGCTGAGGGAAGCACGGGCGGCGCGGCAGCCATAACAAGAATGGTCGGCGATGACTCAACTGCTGCTCTTCAATGTCACTAACGGGCTGATCATCGGCGCGTTTTACGTGCTGATGGCCCTCGGGTTATCGCTCATTCTCAACTTGAGCAATGTCATCAACTTCGCTCACGGCGGCTTCCTTGTCGCCGGCGGCTACGTTGCCTATACGATCACGCCCTACGTAGGTTTCTGGGGCGCACTGCTGATCGCACCGCCATGCACTGCGCTGATCGGCTTCGTCCTCGAACGGGTGCTCGTCCGGCGAGTCTACGGGCGCGACCCGCTCTACAGCCTGCTCCTGACGTTCGGTCTTGCCTTCATCTTCGAGGACGGCACCCGTTTCATCTGGGGCGCGCAAGGCAAGCCGGTGACGGTTCCATCCGTGCTAGCCCAGCCTCTGAGCAACACGTTCTTCTTCATCACCGGCTATCGCCTCTTCATGGTCGCCACGGTGGCGGTGACGGTGGCGCTGCTTTTCATCCTGCTGCGCTATAGTCGGCTCGGCATCCGTATCCGCGCCGGCACCCTCGACCTCGAAACCGTGGCGGCCCTCGGCATCAACGTGGGCAGACTGCGTTCGTTCAATTTCGCCGTCGGCGCCTTTCTCGCCGGTCTGAGCGGGGTGCTCGCCGCCGGCCAGCTTGGTCTGGAGCCGACGATGGGAACGGGGCTCCTGATGCCGAGCTTCATTGCGATCATTGTCGGCGGAGTTGGCAGCCTCACTGGCACGCTGCTCGGCGGCTTGCTGATCGGCGTCGCCTCCGGCATCACTGCCGTGTTCCTGCCCGCAGCAAGCGAAGCGATCATCTACGTGCTGATGGCCGTAGTGCTGCTGCTGCGCCCACACGGCCTGCTTGGCGAGGAGGGTATGCTGACATGAGCGAAGCGCGACTGGCGAGGCACCACAGGCTTCTGACGCTCGCGGCGATTTGGGCTGTGTTGCTGCTGGCCCCGTACTGGATGCCGTCGCTCGGCGGCTATACCGCGCTCGGCACACGGGTGCTCGTGCTGGGTCTCGCCGCGATGTCGGTGAACTTTCTGCTCGGCTTCACCGGCGTGTTGTCCTTCGGACACGCCGCGTATTTCGGACTGGGCGCGTATGGCGCTGGCCTCGCGCTGAAATTCCTTGCGCCGAGCACGCCGCTCGCTCTTCTATGCGGAACGCTGCTCGGCGGGATCGCCGGTGCGCTGCTCGGTGCGCTTTGCGTAAGGCGGCGAGGCGTGTACTTCGCGATGGTCACCATCGCCTTCGGACAGGTCTTCTACTACATCGCATTCCAGTGGAGTTCGTTGACGGGCGGCGACGACGGCTTGCGCGGGTTCACGCGCGTACCGCTTCACCTCGGCATCGCGACCATCGACATCCTGTCGAATGCCGATGCGTTCTATTACTTTGTCCTGTTTTGCCTCGCTCTGGCCGTTGGTCTGATGGGTTTCATCCTGCGCTCGCCGTTCGGGCGCACGCTGATCGCAATCCGCGAAAATGAACGGCGCGCGCGCTTTCTCGGCATTCCCGTCGACTTCCATATCTGGATCGCTTTCACGCTCTCCTGCCTTTTCATGGCGTTTGCCGGTGCGCTCTATGCCCTTCTGAACAATTTCGCCGATCCGCGCGGGCTTCATTTCAGCCAGTCTGGCGACTTCGTGATGATGGCGGTAATGGGCGGCATGCGCAGCCTGTGGGGACCGCTCCTCGGCGCGGCGGTATTCGTCGTGTTGCAGGACTACCTGTCGAGTATCACGGTCAACTGGATGTCGTTCATCGGCATGTTGTTCATCGCGATCGTGCTGTTCTTCCCGCGGGGCCTGCTCGGCTTTATCCGGCGTAGGAGCGATTCATGAGCCTTCTCGACATCGCGCAGGTGAGCAAGCGCTTCGGCAGACTCGCTGCGGTACGCGACGTCTCCCTCGCCGTCGACGAAGGCGAGTTGCGCGCCATCATTGGACCGAACGGCGCCGGCAAGACCACCTTCTTCAATCTCATCAGCGGCTTTTTCCCGCCGACGACGGGAACGATCGTATTCGACGGGCAGGACATCACGGCCGTCCCGGCGCATCGTCGCGTCGCGACGGGTATCGCCCGCACGTTCCAGATTACTGAGATCTTTCCTGCACTCACGGTGTTCGAAAACGTACGCATCAGCGCGGAGGTTACGGCTGGATTCCGCTTGCGGCCCTGGGTCGGCCGCACCGAAAAAGCACGGGTGCGCGAGCGTGTCCAAGAAGCGCTGGAACTCACTGGACTAGCCGTAAAAAGCGACCGGCTGACCGGCGAGCTCTCGCACGGCGACCAGCGCGTTGCAGAAATCGCAATGGCGCTGGCCCTGCGGCCTCGTCTTCTGCTGCTAGACGAACCCACTGCCGGCATGGGCGACGAGGAGACCAACGAGATTACGCAGCTCATTCGCCGTCTGCGCTGCGGCGGCAAACTCACAATCGTGCTGATCGAGCACGACATGCGCGTGGTGTTCCATCTGGCCGACCGAATCACGGTGCTCGACCGGGGCACGCTTCTCGCCGAGGGGGCGCCCGCGGAGATCGCGGCGAACGAGGCCGTGCAGGCGGCGTACCTGGGTGATGTGACATGAACGCAGCGCTCATCGCCGAGGAACTTCACACCTACTATGGCAAGAGCCACATCCTGCACGGCGTCAGCCTTGCGGTCGAGGAAGGTCGGATCACAGCATTGCTTGGTCGCAACGGCGCGGGTAAGACCACGACGCTGCGCACCCTAATGGGTCTGACACCCGCACGCCGGGGGCGCGTGACGATCTTCGGCGCAGATACTACGCGCTGGCCGACGTTCCGGATCGCCGCGAACGGCGTGGGCTATGTTCCCGAAGGACGCAGAATCTTCGCCAATCTCAGTGTCGAAGAAAATCTGCGAGTGCCGCTTGTGCGCAGCGGACCTTGGACGATCGCGCGAATTTACGAGCTGTTTCCACGGCTTGCCGAACGCAAGGAGAGCCGCGGACGTCAGCTTTCCGGCGGCGAACAGGAGATGCTGTCGATTGCCCGCGCCCTGCTGCTCAATCCCCGGCTGCTGATTCTCGATGAACCCTCTCAGGGTTTGGCGCCACTGATCGTACGCGAGGTGTTTCGCGTTGTGTCGCAGATGCGCGACGAAGGGATTTCGGTTCTGCTTGTCGAGCAGAACGCGCGCATGGGGCTTGAGATTGCCGATCATGCATATGTGCTCGACGATGGCGGCATCGTCTATACAGGCAGTTCACGCGACCTCGCCGCCGATGAAAGCCGTGTTCGCGCGTTGACCGGTGCGAGTGCGGAGGAGTGAAGGGCCCATCTCGCTGGCATGTCGGATGCGATTGAAGCGACGTACGTCGCGTCTCAGGGCGCCAATCCCGCATCGACCGAAGGAATACATGAGCGATTCAGGCAAGCGCGGCCGTCCTCCTTGACTGACTCGATGATCACGCGCTGGCCGCTCGCTTCGGCGATCACTCGAACGATCCGCTCGCCATAGCGCATCAGCGCGCCGATCGGTGGGCATGCCGACGCCTTGCGCCCGGCTCGCCCGGACGGCACTTGCCGCCCGCGAGGTTTTGATTCCAGCATACCTAGCCCCGCTTCTTCCGGCGCGCCGCCGTCTTGCCGGATGGCGCTGACGCAACCGGAACCTTGCGTGCCGGCCCGGGCGTGCGCGCCGGACGTGCCGCAGTTGAACGTGAAATTGCGCTCTTCGCGCGGGCCGGACTCGAACGGTCGGCGTTGGCCCTGCGTTGTTCCGCCACCTGGTCCTGCAGCGCCGCATGCGCGACCTGCACGGCATCGAGCCGCCCCTGCAGCACGCCAGCCTGATGGCGCGCGTCACCGAGCTGCGCCTGCAACGCCTCGACCGCACGGTGATGCTCGGCCTCGCGCCGGTCGGCCCGTTTCGTGGTCTCGTCGACTTCCTTCTGCAGCTTGGCGACGGCACCGCGCTCGCGGTCGATCTCGAGCAGCGCGCGCTTTTCCGTGGCGCGCTGGCGCTTCTCGGCCCGCTCGGCCGTCTCGCGCAGCTTGTCCAGATCCCGCGAGAAGCCTTCGCGCACCTTCTCCAGTTCACGGTCGTGCGCCCTCGCCTCGGTCTTCAGCCGGCTGACCTCGGCGTCGAGCGCCTGCCGCGCGGCGTGGCCCTCCGCCTGCGCCTTCTCGAGTTCCCGAACCTCGACCTGGGCGGCGAGCAGTACCGCCGTGCGCTGCTCCAGCGCGGTTTCCGTGCGCTCCAGTTCGCCCCGCGCGGCCGCAACCCGCTGTTCCGCTTCCGCGCGCTGGCCCTCCACTTCCGCACGCAGCGCGTCCAGCTCCGCCTGCGCCGATGCGGTCGCCCGCGTCCACAACGTTGCGACCAGCTCGCCAGCCGCGGCACCGAGATCGGCCGGCAGGTCCGGGGGCTCGATGCGCACGCGGCTCTTCTCGCGCAGTTCCGCCCAGAATTCGCCCATAATTCGCCCAGTACGGCCGCGGGCGTCCCCATGCTCTCCAAGCGACGCATCCTACGCGCCACAGGAGAACACCCGACAATCCAGCAATAGGCCGGCACCGAAGGTGACGTGCCTTCGGGCCGAACACTTCTCTACGGAAGTGGCCATCCAGACGATCGGGTCTTTTTCGAGAATCGATCGGAGCCCGCCCTGCATCCTTGCTTTGGGCCGTTCGTATTAGGTTTCCCGTCGCTTTGGTCCCAATCCTTGGTTGCATCTCCTTAATGCTTTTTCATGATCGGTTCACGTTGCGTACAGAGTTCGGCCGTAGTGTGTATTCAAGTTTTCGGACTGCGCGATTCGATATCCAACGAATTCGATCGTGGCAGCCGCAATCGACTGCGCGAAAGAGCATGAGGAGACCAGCACATTGGAACCAACGCGCCTGGACGCGGGCCGTCGTCGGACAAACACGGCCGCTTTGATTTTCCGTGAACGCACGGGTAACCGCACGAATGCAGGCACGAAAGCCACGCAACGTATGTTCGTGCTCTGCGCGTGTATGGCTGGCTTGCTTCTTTCGCTCGGCAAGGCTCAAGGTGCGTCGGCCGTTGATGCAAAAATACCAGTCTATCGGCCAGAACAATCAGTTCAAGGGCTGATCAGTAGCGTCGGCGACCCCGCAATAAAAACGCTTATGAACGACTGGCTCGATGCGTTCAAAACGCGCCAGCCGGGAATCCGCCGTGGCGCGAACTGGCAGTACGTGAGCGACGCAACCGCGTTCGGTGCTCTGATGTTTGGCAATGCCGACATCGCGCCATTGACGCGCGATCCAGTGCTCACCGAATTGCAGCCCTACGCGCATCAGTTCGCCGGCGACATGATGAAATCGCCATTGCTGGTTCGCGTCGGTAGTCTATCCGGTCGTCCTGCGTACATCGCCGTCAACCAGCGCCCTGGGGCGCCCCTCCCACAAAAGGTCAAAGAGTTTCTCGCCTTCATGCTAAGTCGCGAAGGCCAGGATATCCTCGCGCATCATCCTTCGTTCCGGCCCCTCGACGTCGGTGAAGTGGCCAGCGAAAGCGCCAAACTGCAAGCCTTCCTGCCGCCGCTCGATCCCGCATTACCGGTCTACCGGAAAATCAAAGGCCTGCATGGCAAGATTGACAGCATCGGCAGCGATGGAATGAAATCGCTTATGGACATGTGGATCCAAGACTTTCACCACATCCAGCCACTAGTTGAGAAAGGTGACCGCTGGGAACACCTCGGCACCCTGAACGGTTTCCACGCCCTGCTTGTCGATGATACCGACATGGCACCGATGGGCCGTGAACTATGGCCGGAGGAACGACGTGCCTATGGCGCCACCCATCATGAGCAAGCGCTGTTAGAGATCCGCGTTGCCCGAGGTGGCTTCAATACCCCACAGCGGACAACCGCACAGGCCATATTCGTCCCTGCGAACAATCCGTTGACGCAGATTAGCCTGCCTCAACTGGCAAACATCCTCAAGGAGCATCCCACTATCGTGCGATGGGGGCAACTTGGCCTGACCGGAGAATGGGCAGAGCGTCCGATCAGTGTCTACATGCCACCCCACGCAGCGCCCAACGCGATGTCCATGCAAATCATGGTGCTAAGGGGCGGTCAGTGGAATCGAGCCGTGCATGAAGGCTCCATCGCGCAGACCGCTCAGGCGATCGCACGCGACCCTGGCGCGATTGGGTTTGGTGGCCTGGAAGAAGGTGGACCCGGCCTGAAGGCCCTGGCGGTAGCAGCCAAAAGCGGGGAACCCTTTTACACGCTCGACGCCGAGAATTCCGCCAGCGGGCGTTACCCGCTCACGCGCTACCTCTATATCCGCATGAGCCAACCGCTCTCTGAACCGGTGAAAGCGTTCCTGCGGTACATCCTGAGTCGCGCGGGCCAGGAACATGTCAGATACTCGGCCTACTTTCCCCTGCGCGCATCCGAAGTGCAACAGGAACTTGCCAAGCTCGAATAGACGCCACGGCAAATCCGCCTGGTGCTCGTAAAGCATCATCGGTCCACCACCCGCTCGCGGCAGCGATGCCAACCGCGGGTGGACGTTCTACCCGGTCCGTAGGGCCGCCTCCTTCCTGCTTCCCCTGACGTCCGTCTGTCCCTAAACAGACTTTCATCTTCAATTCAGACTGATTTTAAGCTCGGTCTTTATAAATGAGCTTGTTCGATACGCCACCCACAACCGCTCGGGCTCGTATTCGACCTGGCGCCGCCAAACGCGATTCGCGTGACGCCACGAAACCAACATTCAGGAGATGGCAGTATGAAACGAACGGCTTTGCACATGGCGCTTGCCGCCCTGGTAGTGGGAACCCTCTCTCACTCTGTTCTCGCGGCCAATGAAAAAGTCACACTGATGGTCGGCGGCATGGAAAAGCAGATCTACCTTCCCGCCAAACTCGCGGAACAACTCGGCTACTTCAAGGAGGAAGGACTCGATGTCGAACTGCTCAACGAAGCGGCTGGCGTCGACGCAGAGAACGAGCTGATTGCTGGGCAAGTTCAAGGCGTGGTCGGCTTCTATGATCACACAATCGACATGCAGTCGAAAGGTAAGTTTATCGAATCGGTTGTCCAGTTCAGTCACACGCCCGGTGAGGTCGAACTGATAGCAACAAGACTGGCCGACAAGGTCAAGTCGCCTGCCGACTTCCGTGGGAAGACGTTGGGGTGACCGGCCTCGGTTCTTCGACCAATTTCCTGACGCAATATCTCGCGGTATCGCATGGCGTACCGGCCAGTGAGGTGACGTCATTGGCGGTCGGCGCCGGCAATAGCTTCATTGTCGCACTCCAACAGGGCAAGATTGATGGCGGCATGACAACCGAGCCGACCATCTCGCGTCTGCTCAAAACTGGGGACGCCAAGGTGCTGGTCGACCTGCGCTCACCTGAGAGCACCCAGAAGTGGCTGGGTGGTATGTATCCCGCTGCCTCACTCTACATGCAAACTTCCTGGGTAGAGACTCATAAGGCTACGACACAGAAGCTCGCCAACGCATTTGTCAAGACCCTCCGGTATATCTCGACGCACAGTGCCGAGGAGATCGCCGCGAAGATGCCGGCCGACTACTACGCCGGAGACAGGAACGCCTACATCAAGGCGCTGGCTATCGGCAAAGTTTCATTCATTCCTGACGGCCGTATGCCGGAATCGGGGCCGCCGACGGTTCTCAAGGTGCTTTCCGCGTTCGACACGACCGTCAAGGGTCACAGTATCAATCTCTCGAAGACTTACACCACTGAGTTCATCAGTGCGGTGTCGGGAAAGTGATTCGGCTTGCATACCTCGCGACCCCTTTTAGTCGTTGCCGCAACGCCGCAGTCGCGAGGTTGACTCTGGGCATTTTAAGTGCGCCGCTCGTCGCCTTTGTCCCAACGGACGACGGTACAGCGCCGCGCAACCTACATAACGAACGCTGGCACCGGAGGTGTTTCAGATATGTCAGTCCAACTCGCAGCGAATAGGCCTTCGTCCGCGTATGCTCCCGACGACGTGCCCGCTATCGAACTGGAGCGTGTGAGCCGACGCTTCATCAGCCCCGACGGCAAGGCGATCATGGCGCTCCAAAACTTCACCATGAGTGTGAAGAAAGGTCAGTTCTGCGCCGTAGTAGGCCCCACCGGGTGCGGCAAATCCACCACGCTCAGCCTTATTACCGGCCTCGCCCGGCCCAGCGCCGGCGCTGTCCGGATCTGGGGCAAACCAGTGACCGGGATTGATCGCCGGATCGGCTTCGTGTTCCAGAGCGATGCCGTCTTCCCCTGGAGGAACGTGCTTGACAACGTCGCCGCTGGACCCGTCTATCGTGGTATGCGCAAAGATGAAGCGAACGACAAGGCCATGGACTGGATTCGTCGGGTTGGTCTCGCGCGCTTCGAACGGCACTATCCGCATCAACTGTCAGGCGGCATGCGCAAACGCGTCGCGCTCGCGCAAACCTTCATCAACGAGCCAGAGATCCTGTTGATGGATGAGCCATTTTCGGCCCTCGATGTGCAAACACGTGCACTGATGCAGGACGAACTGCTGCATTTGTGGAGTGTCAACGGTGCCTCCGTGGTTTTCGTCACTCACGATATAGAGGAGGCAATTGCAGTCGCCGACAAGGTCTTCGTGCTTACGTCTGGGCCGGCCACAGTTAAGAATTCCTACGACATCGACTTGCCGAGACCTCGCGAAGTCTCGGAGGCACGCTATTCGCCACGTTTTATTGAACTGTCCCGTCAGATCTGGAGCGATCTGCGTGATGAAGTACATATCTGATCGTTAATCTGTATTGACGAGGAATACCATGAATACTCAATTGACCGCATTGCCGGAGCAGGAGCTCGAACTGCGCCAGGTAGAACTTGAGGCACAGACAAAACTGCGTCGCCGGCAGACCCTTGTTTACGCACTTCGTATCGCGGTGATGGTGGTGACCCTGGGAGGCTGGGAGCTGGCTGGGCGAGTCGGTTGGATCGATCCGTTCTTTTTCTCGATGCCGTCGATGATCGCAGGCCAAATCTGGACGTGGATGACGGAGGGCACATCACAGGGGCCGCTCTGGCTGCAGGTCCTGGTGACGCTGGAGGAAACGGGACTCGGTTTCCTGATTGGCGGCGTCGGCGGAATCATCGCGGGGATCGCACTCGGACGCAACAAGCTGCTTGCGGACGTGTTCAGTCTCTACATCAAGATTGCCAATTCGATTCCGCGCGTGGTGCTCGGTTCGGTATTCATCATCGCGCTGGGTCTGGGCATGGCATCGAAGGTCGCGCTGGCAGTCGTCATGGTGTTCTTCGTCGTGTTTGCCAATGCATTCCAGGGTGTTCGCGAAGCAGACCGTAACCTCATCGCCAACGCACACATCCTCGGCGCGACGAAGCGCCAGGTGACCACGTCTGTCGTGCTGCCCGCTGCGATGAGCTGGATTCTCGCAAGCCTCCACGTAAGCTTTGGCTTTGCGCTTGTCGGCGCCGTGGTCGGTGAATTCCTCGGTTCCCGACAAGGCGTTGGCCTTTTGATCTCGACAGCTCAGGGCGCGTTCAACGCAGCCGGCGTTTTCGCGGCGATGATCGTGCTTGCCGTCATGGCCCTGGTTGCGGAATTCCTGCTCACGCAGCTCGAGAACAGGCTGCTCAAGTGGCGCCCGCCACAGTTCACGGAAGCCAGCCACTAAGGACCTCGTGGGTGGCTGAATGCGCCGCCCCCCTCCGTCTTCAATCATCGTTCGCGATCGCAGGGTTAAAGAACGCTGCCCTGCGCTTCCGCTAATCCAACGGCCTCGACGGGACCTCCTCCGTTGACCCCAACCAACAATCCACGACATGCACGACAGAACCTTGATGCCGCAGCGTGCGCGCCGGCAACGAACGTATCCGCATATCCCACTTGCAATGCTCGTCTGCAGTATCATGATACCGTGTCATACCGCATTCGCTAACCCACCGTTCGTGACTGATGACGCAGAGCCTGTCGAAAGAGGTCATTTTGAGATTGACGCGGGTGCGACCGGCACAGTCAGGCAAGGCGAACATAGTGGCTCGCTGCCTTCACTGGAAGTCAATTACGGTGTGGCAGAGAACCTGGAGGCCAGCGTGAACCTCGGCATGTCGTTCATGCACGCGAGTGGCGACACTTTTCACTATGGCTTCGGCGACGCGGATCTGGGCGTCAAATACCGCTTTATCACAGAGGACGAGAGCGGTATCCGCCCTCAGGTGGCGTTCGCGCCGGCTTTGACGCTGGCAACCGGCAACGACCGTCTCGGCCTCGGCGACGGTCACAACCACGTAACGCTGCCGTTGTGGATACAGAAATCGATCGGTGACTGGACGACCTTCGGTGGCGGTGGCTACGTTGTGAACCGTCACGGAAATGAAAAGGGTTATTGGATTGCGGGTTGGGCGGCCGTGCGCAAGATCAACGAGCACCTTGAGCTCGGCGGTGAGCTGTTTTATTCAGGCGCAGCGAACAGCGCCGACCCCTCTACGGTGTCCTTCAATCTGGGTGGCAAATATAGTTTCACAGAGCAAGATCATCTGCTGTTCTCGGCAGGTCGCGGTATCACGCATGCCAATCAAACCAATCAGTTTTCGTACTACGTCGGCTACCAGCGCGATCTATGAATCGGTTTCGGCTTCGAAAGGGGCGCGAGCGCTTGCGCAGCTAGCACAGCGGGCGCATCTTTGTACGCGCCTTCTCTCGCTTCAGGTCGCATCGGCTTCACGCATCGGAATGTCCCGGGACGGGGGCACCGGCCCATCGGCCGACGTCGCAGCGGGTATCTCGAACACCATCCGCAGGCCGCAGCCGGCAGGCGCGGCCTCAGCGAAAATGCGACCGCCGTGCAATTCGACGAGGCTGCGGCAGATGGCCAGGCCGAGTCCGGTGCCCTTGTCGTCTCCAGGACGACTGACGCGTACGAAGCGTTCGAAAATGCGTGCACGCTGCTCGACCGGTATTCCCGGACCCTCGTCCTCGATACTGACGTGCCAGAGACCGTCCATCAGCGTAGAGCGCAACGTAACCCGCCCTCCCGGTGGCGAGGCCGAAAGCGCGTTACTCAACAAATTGAGTAGCACATGTCGCAACCATTTGGGTTCGATCGCCACACGTCCGTCACCGTGGTGAGTCAGGAAAAAGCGCAGATTGCGATGCTCCGCCAACACATGGGCGTCTTCAGCGAAGCTGTGCAGGAAAGGTTCAGGATCCTGTAGCTTGAGATCAAGCGTCAAAGCATGGGCGTCCGCGCGGGACAAAAGCAGTAGATCCTCGATGATGCGATTAAGGTGCGTAAGCTCCTTCAGCTGTATCTGCACCGACTGTTCCTGCGTCGGCGACAACTGACCGTCCATCAACAGCTTCTCCGCTTGCAGTCGGACCAGCGTCAGCGGGGTCTTGAGTTCGTGAGAGGCCTCGGCAGTGAATCGGCGGATCTGATTGAAAGAGGTCTCGAGGCGGTCAAACATCTGGTTGAGCAGGCGCGCCAGATCGGAAATCTCGTCCTTCGCCGTCGAAACCGGAATCCGCTCACTGAGATTGTCCGAACGGATGCGGTTGGCCGTTTCCTGAATCGTCCTAAGCGGGCGAAGCGCCATCCGGCCGAACCCATAACCGATGACACTGCTGACGACTACCATGACGATGAGCAACTCATAGAAGGTTCGTGCATAACCTTCCATCACCACTCGCACCTGGCTCTTCGATGTGGCGATGATGACCTTGTACTGCCCCAGCAGAAATGTGCCCGCCCGCAGTTCCCCCAGGCCACCGAGAACTATGTTGAAGCCCGTGCCGACCGGTCGCGCTGGAATTCGATAGCCGTCCAGGTCTTCCGAGCGAAAAATGATCTCGCCGGTTGGTGAGTCGACCTCGACATGAATGAGTTTCAGGTCATCGGTCAGGGCGTGCACACGCCTTAGCAGCACGTCTTTCGGAAACGTTGCGCCCAGAGGACCGACACCCGACTTCAGTTGCTCGAATTCCGACTGGTTGAGCAAATCGAGCGCATGGATAGCATGTCGCTCGATGAAGTAGCGTCCTGCCATGAACAGGGAAGCAAAGGTGACTGTCGATGCAAGCACGTAGCAGATCGCCAGTCGGGCTCCGATTGATTTCATAAGAGCTGGTAGCCTACGCCGCGTACCGTCTTGAACAGCGACTTGCCGAGCGGAGTCTCAATCTTGGCACGCAATCGACTCATGTAAACATCGAGCAGATTCGTGTCCACGTCGTAATGGGATTCCCAGATCTTTTCGGAGATCAGAGTGCGAGTTAGAATCCGCCCCGGGTTCTGCAGGAAGATCTCGAGCAATGCAAACTCTCGGCTCGTCAGATCAACCGGTTGCCCGTTCAACTGAACAGTGCGGCTCAGAAGGTCGAGCTTGATGCCTTGATGATGAAGGACCGTCTCCTTGACGGCCGATTGACGTCGCAACAGGGATCGCAGTCGCGCGAGGAGTTCTTCGAGACTGAACGGTTTGGGCAGGTAGTCGTCGGCACCCACGTCTAGCCCGCTGATGCGGTCCTCAACGGCGTCGCGTGCACTCAGGATCAGTACGGGTTCATTGAAACCGGCGCCACGCCACTCTCGCAGCAGGGTAAGACCGTCGCCGTCGGGCAAACCGATGTCCAGCACGATCACGTCATAGCTGGTCTCGCAGAGCGCTTCGCGAGCCTCCGCACAACTTCCAACCCAGGTGGCAGTGTACGCACGCTCGATAAACGCCTGCTTAAGAAACAGCCCAAGCTTGCGTTGGTCTTCTACGATCAGGATTTTCATATAACGAGAAAGCATCGACGGTTGATTTAGGCTAGCGCAAAGGCACGACCATCACAAGCAACGCACTGGCCGCATCGTGCTTGCCGTTCCCGTCCGAAGACATCTCGCGGGTACCCGGTCCAATTTGCCGGGCGGTGAGACACTTCCTCGAACTGGAACGCGGACCATATCGAGTCACCCCCGGTAGTCCAGTGGTCCGGTTCTTCACGTCACGCTCATCGCCGGACGCTCAGCGCGAAGCGGAGAGACGCACCAGTTGCCCTCACCCTCGCAAAAGAAATAGATCGCGACAGGGCCCGTGCATCTCAATGCCTGCACGCATACACAGCGTCTTGCATTCGCGCCGGCACACGTTGCGCGGCTGACCCTGGCCGAGATGGCCGAAGCCATCATCAGCCATTTCTCCACCTGGTAACGTAAGGACGTCTTCGTCGTGTCCATCGCCTGCTCCTTCAATCCCGTCACTGCTGATGCCGCTGGCACGAGCCAACATCCCCACTTCGTCGCTGCGCCTCGCAGGTGCGCCTCCTTCGCACTCTGTGTTGCGAACCCATGCGACGACGTGATTTCGGTTACCGGGTACGGATTGTTCGCCGCCCGCTCGCCGTATTCATGAGCAAAGGCTAGTGACGGAACCTGAATGCAACCTGAATTTTGGAGTTGGGGAGAACCCTCACTCGCACCCTCAGCCAGGGCTGGCGAAGCACGGCAACACCTGCCATCCACGCCGCGGCCAGCTATGCAACATATCGAACCAGGTGTTGCGGTGTACGCATATCGAGGTTGCGCCCTCGATTGAGGTGATCGTCGATCTCCGCCGCACAGCCGATCATCCGGCCATAGAGGAAGACCGTGAAGGCTGCCGTTTCGAGTTCCTGAGCGGAAACCTCGCCGGCCTGGTAACGTCCCCAGAACATTTTCAACAGCAACGTGGCTATGACCGCGTCAACGTTAACCGCGAATACGTTGCGCGTGACGTTTTCGTCGTACAGTGCCTGCACGAGTGCGCAGTAGTAGTCGTGGAAGACGTTGTACTCTCCCCTTGCGTCGTACAGCCCGCGCACGAACTCTTCCCGAGGGTCGACGTTGATCGCCTTGCCCTTGAAGACAGGATGGTTGATGCACGGCAAGGTGTCCGCCACTTCGGCACCCCTCTCCTTGCGACGCGCTCGCTCCCGGCCATACTCGCGCGCGAAGTTCGTCGCCATCGCTTTCAGGTCGAGCCCATGCTGACGGTCACCAGGGTCAACCAACGCAACACCCCTGAAACGGTCCAACAGGAATGCGACCCCCTCAAAACCATTGCCACCGTGCGCGAAGCCCGAGTGCGTCAGAAAGCCGACCATCGCCTTGTTCAGCTGGACACGATCCGGGCTTTCTGGTCCATCCGCCGACGTCGCGCCCTTTGCACCTTGCGCGGAAATCGACCCCGGTCCGTTGGTGAGGAGGAGTCCGGCAAGTGTCTGAAAGCCGAACAGGTCGGCCGAAGTCGGTTTAACGCCGATGAGCGTGATGCAGGCGATCTCGGTGAGAGAAAGGTGGCCGACGATTTCCGGGTTCGGAATCCCACAAACCGATTCGGCTCGATGCTGTGCTTCTCCGACAGATGCCCCGATCAGCGTACCGAACATGCGCATCCACCACGGCAGATTTTCCGCCGTCAATCGGGATACGCGCTTGCGCAGCAGGGCGTTCCACGCGAGCGTTGTCGTGATCGCCGCCAGCACGCCGTCAGCGCGCGGGTAGCCGCCGAGCGCCTCTATGTAGCGGACAAATACGGACTTCACACCGCGCTGCCGTAGACCAGCAAGCAGAAGTTGCGCCTTGATGTCCGGCTCGGTACCCGTGAACAGCTCGCCGGTCGCCGGGGCAATCAATAGCGTGCTTGCGTCGAAACTTTCATCGAACGCGTCGCGCAAGCCGGCGGCCGTCCCCAGATCGATCAGCGCACGCGCCCCACGGCGTGCAGCCTCCGCGCGGCGCGGGCCTACGATGCTAAGCGCGGCTGCGAGCACGCTGTTCGGCGCATTGCCGGCTTCACGCGCCGCCTGTGCCGCTGCAAGCGCCGGATCACCGTGCAGATTGATCTCGCCACCGATAGCGACATTGACCAGCTTCGCTTCGCTCTCTTCTCCCAACTCATGCAGCAGTGCGAGGCACACGTTGGCCTCGAACGAGCATTGAGCGGCTTTGAGCGTCGATGTGCGATGCAGGCTGCTCACCTGGGTGCTCGGGTCCATCCGCGATACACCCGACGCATCCTTCATACCTTGACGATGGGTAACTGCGCCGACCTGCTGATTGATCGCCGAGATCTGTTTGTCAAACGGAGAAATCGCCTCGACCACGGGAATTCCGAGCTCGGGCGGCAGCGACAGCCCCGAGCAGGACCGGAACCACGGCTTCAATTCAAGGCTGCCCTCAGGCTCGAAATCCGGAGAAGTGCCGTTCTCGCCCATCACCGCAGTGAGAGCCGCTGGTATATGCGCGATATTCGTCACCAGCGCACCTCTTTGAGAGAAGATCGGGCGTTCGGGTGTAAACACACCGTCGACACCAAACTTCTCCATGAACCAACGCTCCTTGGCCTGAGCGTCATCGTCGCCGCCCGCAAGCGCACCCGCGTGGCCCACCGCTCGCGTGAGCTTGCGTTTCCACCTTCCGACCACGCATGCCACCACTGGCTTGGTGAAACGCGCGTCCTGTTCGTAATAGCCACCGGGTTCGCAATACAGCACCGCCGCCCGGCTCCGAGTATCGTTGGCGAGTGCAAAGGCGAATTCAGGCGCGGCGAAATGAATGTAAACGTCCTTACCACTCGAGATCAGGGTCGTCGTGCCCCATCCTGCCAAGCGTAGATAGCTCGCGATCGTGGTAGTGAAGCCCCCGGAGTTCGAGAAGATCGCAATCGAGCCTTTCCTTAGCAGCTCGTCGGGACTGTCGCCACCCAACGCTCCGCCAATGCGTACCTTGTTCCACGCATCTGCAATGCCAAGGCTGTTACCGCCGAAAATATCGACACCATTTTGCTGCCCCATCGCACGGATCTCGCGCGAATCACGGACCGACATTTTCTCCGTGACGATGAAAATTTTCCTCAATTTGGAATTCACGCGGACAAGCTCGGCTACACCGTCGCGCGCCGCCGACGGCGGCAGGTAAATGACACCACAATTGAAGTCTTGCCCGTCCTCGAGGCCTTCAACGACGTTGTTGTAGACGGGAATCTTGCCGACGGGTGTATCGAGAAACTTGCCTCGCCGCCCTGGGGACGTTCCAAAGACAACATTGCCTCCGGAATAGACATGGCCGACCGGCGTCACCTGGCGCGACTCGCCACCGAGAATGTTCAGAACGCAGACGCGGTCGTCGCGCGTCACCGCTTGTTCTAGCGATTCGATTCCGACGTAATAGCGGAAATCGCCTACCCCTTGCCTATACACGATATTCTCCGTCGCCTGACCATAGAAGAGTGAATGGATGTCAGTGGGCTGCCTTCAGCCTGGTCGCGATTTGGTCGCGACCGCCGGACCTCATCCACGCGTCGCAAGCCTTCGCGTACTGAATGACCTCGCTGATGTCGGAGTCGAACCCGAACATGCTGTATGGCAAGCCAAGCACGTCGCAGGTATCGCGCATCGCACCCATGCCGCGGACCAGATTCGGGCCGCCACGCCCGATCACCACATACAGCGGCGTCGGGTCGTGCTCGCTGAAATGCTCGCGAAGCGCATCTGCCATCGCCCGAAAGGTTTCGTAAATGTCAGTGTTGTTGGACTTGCCGCCAATGATGAAAAGCACGTTGGTCTGCTTGAGCCAATGCTTGAAGCAGATCCGCGCCACTTCCTTCATTTTCTGGTAGGGAGGGTTTCCGCCAAAATCCGACGAGATGATGGCGTCCTCTCCCAGCAGTTCCGACACGAGCGTATTGGCTCCGCCGCCGAACGTCGGTGCGAGAATCGTGCCGTGCTCGTTGATCACGTACACATCGCTCTGCCCTTGATAGGTACGAAGCTGATTGATCTCGTGCTCGAAGTCCGAATGGTCCGTCGAGAAGAGGTGGGGTGGGATATTCAGACGCTGCCAGCGGGTGTCATCGCGGTCGAAGCCTCCCTTGAAATCGCACGCCACGGGCACCAGCCGACCGTCGCGTTCCGCGCGCATCCGAATCGGGTTCAATTCAAGCGTCGTCATGCCAAAGTTGTGGTAGAGCTCCCAGAGCTTCGGCAAGTGCTGCACAAGAGGCGAGATGATTTCGTTCGGTGCGTTGAGCGTGGACAACGCATTAGCAACGACGAACGCCTTGAGTCCAGTAAGAGGATCGAATGGAACCCGTGCGACGAGAGCACGGTCGAGTTCCTCGATGTCGACACCGCCGTGATGAGTCAGCGTCATCGTGGGGCGCGGAAATGTGTCGAGTCGGTGATCGAAAAGTAGACTTCGTGCTGTGCAGGCACGGCGCCTTCAAACGTGACACCGTTGGACTTGACGAGCTGATTGCCGCACCGATGCTCGACGAAATAAAGACGCTCCTTTTCCCGCAGCGCGCTCTTCAAATCAGTGGCGCGTCCTATCAGTCCCGCCTTGCCTTTCTTTCCGACTCCCCCTTGAAGACCGGCTTGACGAACACCGTACCGTAGTCGTCGAGTAGCGCCTTGATCTGCTCCTCGTTAGCGTCGGGTCCAAGCACTTTCGCAGCAGGAAATCCTCCAAACTGTAGCAGTCGCGCTCCGTACAACATACCTGTAACCTGCATATCGCCTCCTGTGATGGCGCATGCCTCCGACCGTTGCCGGCACGCCCCCGTCGATCTTCACGAAACGTGATCAGGCAAAGGTCGATGCGCATTCGAAACAAGGATCTCTCGAGGCTTTCTGACTTCAATCTCCAGCCAGCGAATGAGTAGCGCCATTCGACGGCACATTGAAACGCAGCAGCGCGCCACCCACCTTGTTCTCTCCAGGCGACACCGCGACATAGAGTTGGTGCAATTCGGGCACTAGCAGGGCAGTCTTGGCGCCCTTCGCAGTTTTGACGCGCGGGAGTTCCTCGTAGTGATTCGCGTCTTTCTGCTGGATCACGCCCAGATAGTCGTCGCCGGCCATGTAGACGCGGTGGTTCATCTTGTCGAACATCACTTGATTGGTGCGTTCGGGGGCGTCGAAACTGGCAACGGTTGTTCCGTTCCTGGCGTCGAGCACCAACAGTTTGAACGGTTTGCGCGTACTGACGAATAACCGTTGATGCACTTCGTCGAACGCCATCGCAGCATTCATCTCACCGCCCTTGATTTGCCAGTTGTCGATCACGCGGCGGTCCACTTTGTCGACGACCGCCATCGTGCTCTTGCCGGTCAAGTTGATGAACAGGCGACGACCTTTCTGCTCGGCCACCATCGACTCCGTAAAGTCGGTGTCGAAGGTCATTTCGCCAACACGGCGCCCCGTCCTCGGATCGACTTCCGCGACGATGGTCTGAGACATTTTTGGATTGGCGTTCTTACCGCCGGTAACGATGTAGAGATGCTGGCTCGACGGATCGTAATACATCGAGTCCGCGCCAACGGTAAGCGGAATCGACCCGATGATGCGATAGTTGCTCGCATCGAGCACCCTGGTCATGCCCGGACCGCTGTCAGTGACGATGATACGGTCCACATCGGGCAGATAAAGGACACCATGAGGCTGCTCGAAGCCTTTGATCGTTTTTAGATGCGTGCCGGTTTTAAGATCGAAAACTTCGAGCGTACTCTGGTCTTCTCCCGCGAGAAACAGCCGGTCCCCTTTGACGTCAGCGGCAAGATGATCGAAATCGCCGCTATATTCCGGCAATTCGGTATGTCCGCGCAGTTGAAGCACCGCCGACGCCGCGGCGGTAGCGGGCTCTGTCGCAGCCACTGCGCCGCAGTGGTTCCCCAACAACGTGGCGCACGCGAGCGCCATGAGGGAGAACTTCGGAATTCGTACACGCATTCTTGTCTCCTGATGGACAATCGGTCGATCCACATCACGCAAGCGACTGCACCGCGTGTCTAATGGACCGGTTCGAATAGCGCCTTGAAGCTCGGAATCTGCTTTTGCACACTGTCGCGTAATGCGGTGCCGGCCAGAAAGAAGTCTTTCTCCCCTTTGGCAAACTGCCCGTCGTTCTTGTACGCCGCAACGAGGAGGCCAATGTTTTCGCCGGCTGCATCACGCAGCGGCATCATCATGACGAACTTCTTGACCGTATCGTTGGTCCGATGCCAGCGTGGGTCCACGATAGTGATACCCTTCGTGATGATGTCGATGTCGTCGGGATCGTCCGGGTTACCGATACGGTCCAGATAGGAGCCGGCAAACATCGTATAGGTGCCGGCGGCCGCGCCTGGAGGAACGCCGTGGAACGTGATGCTGATCAATTCCGGGTGACTCGCCATGATCTGTTCGGACAGCACCTGCGCATAGATCTTCGCAGTCGACGAAGTCCAGTTCTTTGGCTTTTGCGGTTCGGCGTTCGGCGCCGATTGCGCGGTGCCTACCCAGGATGCTGACGCCAGTACGCTAATCGTTGCCGCAAGCACGATCTTCGTCAAAGTCTTCATGTGTCTCCTCTCTTGCCCGGCGGGCAGTGTATGAAAGTGGGTGTAGGAACGAGTCTAGATTCGGTACCTTGAACGGAGATGAATGGGGCTTAAATATGTATTCAGCCAATTTCCGTAACGGAACCAAACAATCCAGCGCGCGACACCTCGCACAAGCGAGGCAAATTCCTCCGCCAGCCTAAGCGCCTGAGAGGCAAAGCCTGATTCGTAGTTCGAGAATGGGATTTCGGTTCCGCTTCACGAGGTTGGCGTCCGCGTGAAGCGAATGCAATGAATCAAGGGCGGTGCTATATTCGCCCGCCCCGATAGTCGAATTAGAAATCGATTTTTGCGTTGAGGCGTACGCTGCGGTCCATGCCAGTCCCCAACGTGCCGGTTTGCACTGAATTCCAGTACCTTCGGTTGGTCAGGTTGTCGATACTCATGACAAACGAAGTGCGATGACCGCCGATCACCGTGGCATACGCCGCCCCAGCCGAATAAATGACATAACCCGAAATGTAGCCCTGGTCCTGCGGATTCACCGGTCGCTGTGACACAAACGACGCGCCGACTGTCAGCGCAAGTCCCGGCACATACGACGGCCGGTGCGTCACCGATACGTTTCCGATCCACTTCGGTGTGTTCTCAGGCGTCTTGCCCGCGATCGTCATGTCCGACACCGGATGCTGCACCGCATTGAGCCACTGTACGGCCGTGGTCACGCTCCATTGACGGCCGAACTGCTTGGTGACAACTGCCTCGGCGCCTTGGTATTTGATCATGCCATCGTTGGAAAACACCTTCGTCACCGAGTTGGTCACGGCGTTGACGCGGTCGATGATGAAGTACGACGCCGTGACCGACAGTCCCTCGAAATACGAGTCGCGAATCCCGATCTCCTTCTGCGTCGATACAGCCGGCGCCAGAATCTGATAGGCATTGACCGCATTAACCGGCGCGACGCCGCCATCTTCCAGCCCCTTCATGTAACTGGCGAACAAGGTGGTGGTGGGCAGCACATCGTAAAGAATGCCGAACGCAGGCAGCGGCAGATAGGTTCCCTGTGACTCCCTCCCGTCGCTCGACACCGAGCGAGTTTCTCGAAAGCCGGCCAGCACTTTCCATTTTTGCCCGATGCCAACATTGTCGTAAGCGTAGAGCCCGCTGTCGCTGCTGGTTTGCAGCGGCAAAGAGGTCGACGGATGAGTCGGGACCGGCGCCGGAAAGGGCGTCGGATCATAGATGTTGATCGTCCCCGGCAGAACGATGCTGTTTTGCGCCGGTGTCTCCGCGTTGCGTTCACTGCGCGAAAGACCCAATGTCAGGTCATGCCTGAATGGCCCGGTCGAGAACTTGCCGAGCAACTCGGCCCGCTCGAACTTGTTGATGTAGTCCTGGGTGACCGTGTTGACCGTTTCCACGCCGCCTGCCCCGGTGACGAGGTCATAGCCCGCAATGCGACCTGTGAGGCGCGAGCGATCCGCGTAGGAACGCCCGATCTCGACAAGTCCTTTCCAGTTCTCGTTGAAAACGTAGTCGACGCGTCCCTGAACGTTGGTCGTCGTCGGTGAATACACGGCCCATGGGCCAGACAACAGGTTTCTCGGGTCCGGCACCCGAGGCACGGTTATGTGTCCCTTGACGGCTGTCGGCAGGCTGAGGGATGCCTGCTCCACCACCTCCTTCTTGTACTCCTCGAAATCGAACTGGAAAGTGAGCCGGTCTGTCACTTGCCAGTCCGCGCCCAGACTCGCAAACCAACCGTGCCCATTTGCGCCGCGCACACCGTTCTCCAGATGTGCGCCGGATAGATTGGCGCGAAGCCCAAACTGCTTCTCGCTGCCAAAGCGCCGGCCGATGTCGATGCCCGCTCCGTATTGCCCGAACGAGTTGCCAGACAGGATCAATGAAGTGACGTCTCGATCGATGGCGCGCTTGGTCACCAGGTTGATGATGCCGGCCGGACTGGCAACACCGAACATCAGTGCGTTGGCGCCCTTGAGCGTTTCGATGCGCGCCTTGTCGTCGGTCGGCGTCGTCACCACCCCGGCAATCGGAAGGCCGCCATTGAGTCGATAGTTCGAAAACAGGTTGAGCTTGATGCCGCGAATACTCTGTGCGTCGGCTGGGCTGCCTTTTGAATTCGTCGGGGCGACCCCGGCCTGGTCTTTGACCGCATCGGACAGTCCATCCTGTGTGCCCTGGAGCGCCGCACTTGAGACTTCCTGTTTCGTCATCGGCAGCGATGTCTTGTTCCCCAATGCCGATTTGTCCAATTCGGCTGCCACGACAGCCGGCGCCGGTTGCGCAGGCTGCAACGCAGCCGCTTCGAACAACTTTGCGCTACTCGGAATGCGCGCGCGCAACTCGTCCCGAATTGCTTCTGCCTGCCGTTGCAGCCCGGCCTGTCTGACGCTTCTCTTGTATGGAAAGATCACGCCGAGCGCCCCGATCGTGTTGCCGTTCATATCCTGCAACGGCAATTTGACTTCGAAGCGGTCCTCCTCGCGATTGACCTCGAGGCTGGTCTTTCCGGTAGTGATCACCTGCATGTCATCTTCGTCCGCCGGTTTACCAATCCGACCGATGTTCGAAGCGATGATCGGGTAATCGGTGCCGCCTCCTGGGGGCTTGACATGCATCGCAATCACCACCACGTCGGGGTACTTGGCCAGCGTCTCATCGATCAACGTTTGGGCATAGGTGTTGAGCGGAATCCGCACATCGAATCGGGCTGGTTCGAAAAGATTCGGCGCATGCGCAATACGCCGGCTCATTTCATCGCGGATCTGTCCGGCCGTCTTGATCAGCGCGATCTGGTCAAAACCCGACCCGGCCGGGTACGGAAAGGTCATTTCGACGCTGCCGATGATCGTTCCATGCGCGTCGAACAACGGTACATGCGCTTCTACGTTCTGATTGCCGGACCGGTTGACCTCGACGAACGGCTCACCCGACTTGAATACAGCCAAATCGTCCGCATCGGTCGGTTTGCCGATGCGTTGACGCGACTTCGCGGCAATGATGACGCTGCGAGCTGAATCTGGCGGCGTCACGTGCACGTCTAGTTCAAGCAGCGCGGGATACCTTGCGACGGTGGTGTCAACCAGCTCCTGCGCATAGCTCTTCTCCTGCACTTGCGTGGTCGGTCCCTGCATACTTTGCGCAGATGTCGCCGGCGTCTGCGCAAAAAGCGCGATGGGCAACGTAGCCGCAACCGCCATGGCAAGCACGGATTTCCTGAACATGTCTCCTCCAGTTATGCCCGCCCATCTATTTATTTTCCAGGGGAGGGTCTCCGAAGACACCATCCCCTTCAGTGCGATCTGGCTATTTGGTGGGTGTGCCGAAAGTTCAACGGCGGTCAGGGCCGCGTACTTCCTTGTGCGAGTCGCAACGTCGGCAAGACCTCAGGTGATCGCGCAATCGAGGGCCCGCCAGCCGTCCCGGGTCATCCTGGCATTAATTTGCCTCGTCGAGCTTCGCCAACTCTTGGTGCACCACGTCAGGTGTGAGTGGAATGTACACCCCCTCTTTGGCGACGACATCCTGCCCCTCGCGGCTCAGCACCAGCTTCAGGAATTCCTTGACCTTGGGCTCCAGCGGCTGGCCGGGCTTCTTGTTGACGAAGATGTAGACGTAACGGGACAACGGGTACCGGTGCGAATAGACGTTCTGCAAGGTCGGCGCAATGAACGGGCCGCCATCATTTTCTGCCAGCGGCAACACTTTCACATTCGGCGTCACGTTCGCCAACAACGCATAGGTTAGCCCGCCAGGGTGCGTTGCCATGTCCTCCGCCGCCACCGTGAACGCGTGCGTGAAGCCCTTGCCTTTGACGAACTGGATGTTGTCTTTGTACTCACCGCCTTCAAGCACGTTCAATTTCAGAAAATATTCGATGCCGTTAACCGGCTTCAGGCCGTACAGATGGATCGGCCGATCAGCCCACGCCCCTCCGAGACCAAGGTCGCCCCATGTGGTGATGTCTGCATGGCCTCGATTGCGGGTTTTGGAGTAGATTGCGTCGAGCTGGGATAGCGTCAGTCCCTTGAGCGGATTATCCTTGTCAACCAGTACGACCGACGTAGCCGTCTTGCCGAGTGAACCTACGCTGCCGGTTGCCACGCGGATCGCCATCGGCTTGTAGCCGAACTTGTCGACGAACCCCTTCTCTTCGGCTGGCAGCAATTCGCGGCCGACCGGTGCCAGGTCGGCTTTCCCTTCCGTTAACGCCGGGCCACCCGAACCCGATGCTTTCGCCTCCATGGTCAGGCTCAATCGGGGATAAGCCTTTCGATAAATCTTTATCCAGCCCAGCGTGATTTCGTCCATCACGTCCGCGCCCACCAGACGCAATTCCTCTTCAGGCTGCGACTGCACTTCGCCCGGTTGCCATTTCGGAATGGAGGGATCGACATTGAGATGATGTTCTACCGCTGCATATTTCAACGCAGACGCTGGCGACGACATCAGTGCGGTCAACGCTGTCATCCCAATCATCGCGGTGACCGATGCAACCGTCGTCTTGCGCAATGCTCCAGCCCACTTCGCTTGCTTCATGGAACGTCTCCTGATTGATTCAATGAATGGCTCTTGAACGAAGCTCTTGCCCTAAACAGGCTCTTTTTTAGTCGGTGCTCGAAGGGTGCTCCGGACTTCGCCACCGATCGCGCCCCCTGCATCCTTTTGACCTACTCATATCGTGGGCCATCTCGTTAAACAAAACCTGAAAGTTTGCTAAAAGCGTTTTCAGGTCCAGCTATCAGACCAGTGCAGCAACATGCAATATGGTTAGCGCGAAGGTAAAAATAGCGCCTCCAGGGAGGGTGTCTGAGCGCTCAGTTCATCGCACACACGTTCGGCTTGCCTCAGAACCATTGACTCATCGTCCCCGGGTGGAACCGGAACGTTGAGCCGATCACCCCAATCGGCCGCCCATTTGCGTCCCGCATGACAAGCTCGACTGACAGGTCGCCGGCCTTCGTCATTTCCATGCGTGGTTTCCCTGATTGCAGAACAGAGAGGTCATCGGTGTCGGCTTTCTTGCCGATACGGCCGATGTTTGATGCGATGATGATGTTGTCCTGTGACGCCGGCGGCTTAACGTGCAGCGCCAGCACCGTCAACTCAGGATGTGCGGTCAGCGTTTTCTCGACCAGGGATTGTGCGTAGTTGCGCTCAGACGGCTGGGCCAACACGGACCCAGCCACCAGCAAAAAGACCGCGGCGCGAAGCGAGATTCTCATGGAAGGTTCCGGGGTATCGTGACTCGCCCGCGCGTGCTGGTAAGTTTAGGGTGGCATTGCGCGGGCAACAAGTGCGTGGAGTGGAGGGCAAACGAGCTTCAATTGGCAATTAGCGCGCGCGAATTCTCGACCTGCTGCGCGCGCAGGGGCACGTACATGGCGTGGTCGATGACCGCCTGCTGACCTTCCCGGCTCAGGACGTATCGAAGGAATTCGGCGAGCGCGGGATCAAGTGGCTTTTCAGGCGCCTTGTTCGTATTGAAGTAAATCAACCGGCTAAGGGGATAGGTGGCCAGCGCAACATTCTCATAGGTCGGCGCAACGAACGGACCGTTTGCCTTCTCGCTGAGCGGTAGCATTTTTACGGGTGCATCGATATACGCGATCCCCGAGTATCCGATTCCGTAGCGATCATCGGCGACGCGTTTTGCGAGAGGAAAAACGAGCTTGTCGTAATGAATATCGTCTCGCCACTCTCCGCGTTTGCCATCAACACTCAGGATCTTCTGTCGCAAGAACTCCTCGAACCCATTCCACGGCTTGATCGCGTAGACGTGAATAGGCTTGTCGGCCCATTCGCCTGTCAATCCAAGATCGCCCCAGGTTTTAAGTGGCTTGTCGCCTCGAAGATGGCTCTTCGAAAATAGCTCATCGATCTGCTCATAGGTCAGCGACTGCAAGGGATTATCCTTATTAACGAAGAATCCGATGGCATCGAGGAAACCGAAATGGCGATACGAGCCGCCCGATATTGGTACGCTCAGCGGAGCGTAACCAAACTTGACTTTGAAGTCAGTCACGTCATCCGGTTTCAACTCACGCGAAACGAAAACGAAGTCGAGATTTTGTTTGACCAACTCCTTCGCACCCAGGCTTCCGGCATAGGGTGGTGCCACCTCAATCTTGACATCCGGGTAGTAATGCTGGAATCCTGCGATCCAGCGCTTGACGAGCGCCGGCAGCACGTCGGAGGCTGCACCCTTGAAGCTTCCGGAGAGCTTGATGTCGGTGCGGGGCTGATAACGGGGCAGACCGGGATCAAGCGTCGGCTGCAGAACCTCCGGCTCGACGAGCGCGCGGCCGAGTTTCATACCTTCGTCCGCCTGCTCTTTTGTCTGCGGCATAACCGTCGGAAGCGCGGGTACGACCCATTCGACCATCGGAGTCTGGGCGTCGCTGACCTGGGCCGCTGTCGCGCCCGACACCGCGAGTGCGGTAATTGATAAGCCGACCGCCATCGACAGGCTGTAAAAGCGCATACGAACGGGCTCCGTGCGGGCCACGGACCTTTTTGAAGAATGCAATGCGGGATCTGGCACGTACGTCTCCTCTGATTAACGGCAGCGAGATGCCGATTCTTCTGGTAAATACTGCAACAAAGAGCCGCTCAGCCCGCATATGGGATGTACTGTGTGGCCGTACGGCGTGCGCCGATTGTATTGACGATAGCGAGAAATGCTAAAAGCAACCTGAACGTTTCATAAATATTTATCTATGCTCCTCCGATCACCACCTTGAACGACTCTCCATTTCAACGGCTGCTGGCCCAAGGTCTCCAGCGGTAGCGAAGACGAGGCATCGCATAATGCACCCACTCAGCGCAGCGTGCGCAGCGCTTCCTCGACGAACGCGTTCGTGTAAGTGCGGTCGACCTTCACCGATTCATATGCCGGATTCGCCGCAGCAAGAACCCGACACTCCTTCGTCGCGCCGTCGTCGGGCATGCGACCGTCGTTGGCGAACATCGGAATCTCCTCCTTCAACATCTTAAGATAGGCGGCGCGATCCTTGCCGCTGATCTCCGGCGGAATGACTGCCATGATCTGCTCCGGGGTATGCGAGTTGATGTACTGCAGCGTTCGTACAAACGCGCCCGCAAGATACCGCGCGATCTCCGGATGCCCGTCGACGCGCGTTTTCGACATATAGACTGCACTCGACGGGAACAGCGCCCCCAAATTCCGGCGCGTGCCTTCCACCGATGTCAGATCCGCGAACACCGTGGCCACCCTTTCGACTCGTAAACGTCGCCGTCAGGCGTCGGCGCGACGACGAAATCGGCTGCGCCATCGCGCAGCGCATCGACGTTCTTCTCTTTGCCGTCGGTGCCGAGCCGTATATATTCCCCGATCCCGTGACCGCCCGCGAGTATGAGCGCATTCGCGACGGTGCTTTTCGACGACCCCGTGCCGCCCGCGATAAAGCGCGCGCCCTTGAGGTCGGCCACGCTCTTGTATTTTTCTTTGGCCTGATTCGCCACGAGCACCTTCGCGCCCGGCGTCACGCCAAGCGTGACTACAGCCTCCGTGTCGATGCCGTGCGCCTGATTGACAACGTTGTGATGGTAGTAGGCGACCACCGCGTCGACGCGCCCGTCCGTTAGCATATCGGCAGTCGAAACGTCGTCGCGTATGTTCATCACCGTGACGGCCATCCGGCCGTCGTTCAGGTAGCCTAGACGCTCAGCCAACACGACTGGGAAATTGCGGATCGCCTTGATCTCGTCAACGAGCAAGACGATACGTTGGGGTACCGCTCCCGTTGCGGGTGCTATGGCCGGTTCGACGGCCGACGCGTAGCCGCCGACGAGGCACGCGGATACCAAGGCGACTGCGACCTTTTTCATCATATGTACTCCACGAGGTTCACTATTGATTCACGGCGACGGAGTCGGCGATCACGACCTGCTCCTCGGACCGCACGTTCTTCTTGCTGTCGCTGATGGCCTTCCATTCCGGGTTGTTCTTCAGACGCTCGCGCACCTTCGCGACTACCGCCTCCCGCGCGCTAAGCGCGGCCTCGTCCTTGTACTGCAGCATCACCATTGCGGACCAGGGACGGCCGGCCGGAAACTGGCTCGTATAGAGCGAATACCCGGACAGCACGCCTTCCTCCATCCATCCTTTGAACTGCGGAATGACATAGCCGTCAGCGTACTTCTCATATTCGTCCATCGGAACGAGCGTTTTGTACGGAATAACGACGTAGACCGCATTCCGTGATTTCGTGCCGAGCGTCTCCGCACGCTTGGTGTCGACGGGCGTCGTATGAATGGTGGTCGTCACGGAGAGCGCCTTTCCGGACAGCGCCGCTGGCCGCGTCAGCTCTACCGTCCGCCAGCGGGATAGGTCGTCCGGCGTCGCGAACGCCAGCACAGCCATTGCATCCCAGTTGTCCGAATCGGCGTAGCGATTGAACAGGAGGTTGTATTGCTTGATCCGCCCGTCATGCTTCCAGCGCGCGAGCTCGCGTGCGGTTGACTGCTCCAGTTCGCGGCGCAGCGCCGGCCTGTTCGCGGGTGCAGTCTGGTACGTGATGATCAGTGACAGTGCGTCGTTGTCCGACGGCTCGACGGCGCTCGCGGCGCTGGTGTGCAGCGCGCCTGCCAGCACCGCGGCGATGGCCAAGTTGTGGCCAAATGCTCGAATCGAAATGGGTTTCATAGATGTTCCGTCAAGGGTGCGTTGAATAAGGGCTGCCTGATCAGAAAGAACGGCATGCTGGCCTTGATCACTTCGCGATCGCGGGTCCGATTTCGTGCCGCCGATCCGGCTGCCCGATTCCGCAGCGACGATCACGCTTGTCGCCCGATTCGGACGACACATGCGGACATCCAACTCAAGACCTGCGGAGCATAGTTCTTCGCGTATCCGGGCTGCTGCCACGCCGCATTCGCCAGGCGTCACCGTCGGCCTGCGCGTAGAGAGAGGTGAAAACATAGACATGACAGCCATCATCGTCATCGCTTTTTTATCACGGTGTCTTCCAAGTTTTGGAATCTCTTTTTCCGATCGGGTCCGGCCTCGACGCGCATCGGGTCCCACCCTGCGTAAGGCGCGCGTTTGCCGCCGGATCAGATGTCCAGCACGAGCAGATCGCCCTTCGCGCGCGAGCAGCATGGCGTGAAATACCCGTGTTGCTCACGCTCGGCGTCCGTCAACACGCAGTCGAAATGCTCGACTTTGCCTGCAATCACACGAGTGACGCACGTACCGCAAATGCCCTGATCGCAAGACGTCGGGATCCTGACGCCGTACTCGGCCAGCGACGCGGTGACGGTCTTGTGCTCTGAAATCCTGTACACCTTGCCCGTACTCACGAGCTTGACGTCGAACGCACGCGTCGTGGGGGCTTTTGTGCATTTGACCCGAAACGCTCGCAATGCAACTGCCGCTCGGGCCAGCCGCGGTGGCGCGCCGCGTATAGCACCGCGTCAATGAAGCCGGTGGGGCCGCAGACGTACAGATGCGTGCTCGACGACTGACTGTCGAGCACGCGATCGATGTCGAATCGCTGGTCAGCACGCTCATCGCTGAAGTGGTACCGCACGCGGCCCGCGAGCGGCGCTTGCGCGAGCCGTCGCAGGAATGCCGCGCGCGAGCGCGAACGCGCGCAGTAGTGCATCTCGAAAACGGCTCGTCGCCGCGCGAGCCGCTCCGCCATGGCAAGAATTGGGGTGATCCCAATGCCGCCTGCAAGCAACAACGAGTGCGGTGCGGACTCGTCGAGCGCGAAGTTATTGCTCGGCAGGCCGATCTCGAGCAGGTCGCCTTCGCGGATGCGCTCGTGCATCGCTGCCGATCCGCCTCGCGAGCGTTCAACGCGCAGCACTGCAATTAGATAACGATGCCGCTCCCGCGCATCGTTGCACAGCGAATATTGGCGCACGAGGCCGTCGCCGAGGTGCACGTCGATATGGGCGCCGGCCGCGAACGGCGGTAGCTTGCGTCCCTTCCGATCGGTCAGTTCGAACGCACGCACGCCGTCGGCCTCGACTGTCGTCTTCGCGACGCGCACCATCATACGGGCCTTTGCCAATGCCGTGCCCTGCCCTCGGCGCAGGAAGTTGCGGATGCCCGTGTACGCGAGCGCGGGTACGGCGAACGCGCCGAACAGCAGGAGCAGTTGCCCGAATATTCCACCGAGCGCGCCCGTATGCCACGACAACGCCCAGAAGTACGCCTTGTGTCCGAGGCTGCTCTTCGAATACGGAATGAAGCGCAGCACCTTGCCCGTGTAGGCGTCCATAAACAGCATCGTGCGTGCATTCGCATGCGGCGCGTCACGCTCGATCAAGTACATCTCGACCGGATCGCGTAACTTCTCAGGGATGTGAAGAAGTGCGTCCTGGGGATCAGGCGATAGCGACTGCGCTGTGCGCAAGAACGAATCGAGCGACAGGCGCGTTGCCCCGTTCGCAGGCGCGGTCGACTTCGGCGGCTTCATCGGTTGTGGGGACCCAACGATCGTATAGATGCAGTGCGCGTACCAGTCGAAGGCCCACGGCAGTCCCGTCAGCACCATTGACAGCAGAATTGCGCTCGCATAGGCGCCGGCGGTCCGATGCAGGCGATAGGTGGACATGGGGCTTCGCGAGTCAGACCTGAGCGTGAAAGCGTGCCGCCAGCCGCGACGCGTGCGCGGCCACCAGAGCGCGACTCCGCCGACAATGATCAGCAACCCGAATATGATCGCGCTAGTACCGGTAATCAGGCTGCCATGCTTCATGAAGCGAAAACGATGAATTTGCTCGAGCGTGCCGAGCAGGCCGCCGTAGCGCGAGCGCTCGCCTAATACCCGGCCTGTGCACGGATCAACAAAGACGAAATACTGATCGGTGAAACGGATCATCGTGGACGGTATGCGCGGCGC
Organism: Paraburkholderia sp. PGU19; assembly: GCF_013426915.1. Taxonomy (GTDB): domain Bacteria; phylum Pseudomonadota; class Gammaproteobacteria; order Burkholderiales; family Burkholderiaceae; genus Paraburkholderia. The sequence goes on along the minus strand of NZ_AP023183.1, from coordinate 239,127 downwards.
GCCCACTTTGCCCGCAATGATCCGGACGTAATTGAGGGTCGCGCGAGGCCGCGACGCGGCGGCATTCGCGACCAGCGTGTCGAGCGACAAGCGTTCCGCGCAGGTCGGCACCGTCAGCAGGTCACGATTGAGCGCAGGCTCGAGATCGGGACGAAACACGATCGATGCGCCCGTGATCGCAGTCACGAGAGTCACGAGTCCGGTGGTCAAGCCGCACCAACGATGGATTTGCAGAACGAGAGGACGAAACGCGAATTTCATGACGTGGCTGCCTTAAGCGACGACGGGTTCACGTGACCACCATCTTTGTAGGCAAACCTGAACGAAAGCTGAATTTCGAGGGAAGTCGGGGTAAGTCCCGACTCGCAAGGCGAGTCCGCGGGTGTTGACGTTTGTTAATTGTGGGAATGGACGTGATCTGAGGGAGTGCTGACGCCCTCCGACCTTGATTGTGCGCCCTAGCAGGCCCTGCGCCTGCGTTTTTTGTGACAACCGTGAACTCACCCGCGAGCGGGATTTTTCAAAAAACCGTCACCACAAATCGTGCTATTAGGATAAGTTTTCTGATACCCGACATCAATTGCACGATTTCGTGGCACAACTTGATCGCAGCCGAATTGCAGTGTGCTTTTTGGACTACTACGTACTATTTCTCCGCTGCGCCCCCTACCTGTCAACGTGATCGCCACAAGTTTTCACGGCGCAAGAACATACCATTATCGAGTCCGAGATCGGCATGCCAGACTGCGCCTGAACTTCTTTCTTCGTGGTCGTCTGGATACCAACACGGCTCCGCGCGAAACGCCGACTTGCTTCGAATCACAGATGAAGTTTAAGTAGCTATCCTTGACGCCAGCTCGTGACGGTTAGGCGCTCCACTGCGGCGAGGTAGTGCGCTTGCGAAGCATCAACCTCGTCCCTCTGCTCCGTGGTCAAAATATCGAAGAACTGCTCGGCGACCACCGAACCGATTGCGTGAATCGCATCATGTCGCGTCAGTCCTCCATTCGTCAGGCGATGCACGGCTCGGACCACCGGTTCGAGATTCATCGCAATCTGGTTTTCGACGACGGTGTGCAACGCGGCATGCGCGGTGACATTCGGAAGTTTGACGTGTGCCGCGCGATGCCAGGATTCGACAAGATCAATGCGCTCCTGTTCGTCCAGTTCGAGCCATGAACCAGGCTCGGGCGCGCTCTGGGGTTGTATGCTTCCATGCTGCAAGCCCTTTGGTGACTGACCTCTACTATATGGTAGCGTTGCCGGCGCGGCTTGGATCACGTCGCGGCCCGGCAATTGGGATTTCGACCTTGATTGTGGCTCTCTTCGACCCAAGGAGCTGACCCATCATCAAACGCCCACATCGCCCTCGTCTATGATTAAAATATTCAGCGTATCAACGATCGCATGGAGCCCTACTTTATGAGTCAAGCCCGCGGGCGATATGCGGGATCCCGGGACAACGGCCAACGCCAACCTCGCCACGTAAATAAATCCCCATCCAACCCGCAGGGACAACCTTATGTGAAGGCACCTCCTCGAGACCCCGCCCAGACTGGCTCCGTTTTCAAAACACGGTCATTTCAGTTTCTGGTCGAGACGGTAGGCGCAGAGAATATCGCGATAGCTCTTGAATCGAACCTGACGCGCGTGGCCGAACTGATGAAGGGCGAGAGGTTCACACCCGAGACTGCCTTTCACATGGAAACCACGCTTGGGTTGCCGCATGGTTTTTTTGACAACCCCAATCCTGCCCTTGCCGCCGAGACCATCGCTCGCCTGAAGTCCCCACTCGACTTCATTCAGACTGACGACGGACCCGACGTAGAGTCGGATGCACTTAACTCGGCTTCTGCCCTGAACGCCGATCAGCAACCGTTACTTAAAGATAGTGTGTCCGAGGAAGCGCAAATGCCGAAGAAAGCAACAGGCAGGTCGCCCAGAGCCGTCAAGAATAATCGAAGCGAAATGGCTGCACAGCCTGAACCTCATGCGCCGCTCAACGCTTCGCCTTCGAAAAACAAGACGTCTCCCAAGACGCCCCAACAGCGACCGCTGGCATTAAGCGACAGCGCCGAGGTAGAAAACATCCGACGCGCTAATCTTCACGTTCTCACAAGTCGCAACGGATCGAAAGTAAGACTTGGCGTGGTCATGGAGATGAGTGGTTTCAACATAGCCGATCGGCTACATGGCAAGAAACGCATGGACGATGTCGAAGCAAACCGGTTCACGGAGCGATTGGGGTTGCCAGTTGGCTGGCTGGACACGCCGCGCTCCGAAGCCGAGATTCCAGAATCGGTGTCGCGCATGCTGACCCCTGCTCCACGCGGTCGCGGATCCGTTCAACAACAGGAGCCGCTTGCGGCCGCAGCACATGATGGCGCGCAAGGGCAGCGAGCCAATGCGAGGGTGCGCAAGGCGCACACGCGGGCGGGCGACCTGATCGATTCGGAAAGCCCCTCACCTGTCTCGGCCGATGTCGCAGCAGAGAATGAGGTGATCGTCGTCAGCCCGCAGGATCATACAAGTGATTTCCCCGACGACCTCGCCGGTCGCTCACTGGAACAAAGTGATGGCGAGAGCCCGGTGGTCACACCGGCAACCCCTGCGTCGCTTCCTACCTCCGCCACACCGCAGCAAAACCCGGTACCGCTGCCCTTCGCTTCCGTGACCAGCCTGGACGATTTTCATGGTATTGAACCGATAGCAGAAGCATTGATCAAGACGCTGGCAGGTAAGGCACGCACGGGTCGACTGGACGAATTGAAAGCGCTCGAGCTTTTGCAGCAAGCGGTCCTGTTGTGAGTCGGTGGTAGCGTGTGAGGCCCCTCTTGCCATGATGCATAAACCGCATCGAGGTGGCTTGCGCCTGGAGTGCGAAAAATCGCCTCGTTTCGGGTCGACGATCGACGACCGGTCTCGCCGCGTGCCTCGGGCACGACCGCTTCGACGTCTGTCTATCTGTCTGTCTGTCGGGGCCAACCAATGTGAATCCGGTTGATGTCAAAGTACACAGATCGAAATGATGCCGTGGGGATTGGGTGACCGCCCGAACCAGGGCAGACTCGCTGCGCGCTACGGGCAGGCCAACGCAGCGGCCCGCCTGCCACGCATACAGGCTCGGCCCGCTTGGCGACCATGCCCCGCGCGGCCTTGGATGCGCTTGCCGGAAAAGAACGATTTCCCTGAAAACACACAAACGCAATATCCGCAGATTCCCTCAATCCGTTGCGTGTGAGAGGACTTCCGCGATCGCCCGGGCAGTGATTGCAAGGTTTCTCTCATTCAGAGCAGCGACGCACATGCGACCGGACCGGATCAGATAGACGCCGTGACGCTCGCGGAGCACGTCAACCTGGCCGGCTAACAGCCCCGTGTACGTGAACATCCCGCGTTGCTCGAGATATCGTGCGAGCATCGTGTCCGGTACATTGCCCCGCAGGCAGTCATGGATCTCGGCACGCATGCGCATGATGCGCCGGCACATCGAAGTAAGCTCATCTTCCCACGATTGCCGCAGCTCCGGTGTCGTGAGCACTCGCGCGACGATCTTCGCGCCGTGCGTCGGCGGGTTGCTATAGTTCGCACGCACCGCGCTCGTCAGTTGACCCAATACCCGAGCGGCCACATCCGGCGACTCGCAGATCACCGACAGACCGCCGCAGCGCTCGCCATACAGCGAGAAGTTCTTCGAGAACGAGTTGGCCACGAAGGCCGGCACGTTCTGGTGCACGAGTTCGCGAATCGCGAATGCGTCCGCCTCGATACCCGCGCCGAAGCCCTGATAGGCCATGTCGATAAACGGCAGCAGGTCACGTTTCTTGAGAATCTCGATCAACTGTACCCACTGCGCGTCGTTCAGGTCCACACCGGTCGGATTGTGACAGCACGCATGCAATAGCACGACGCTGCGTGCAGGCAACGCGTCGATGGCCGTGAGCATCGCTTCGAACTTCAGGCCGCCGCTGGCCTCGTCATAGTACGGATAGGTGCTGACGGTGAACCCGGCGCGCTCGAAAATGAAACGGTGGTTTTCCCACGTCGGATCGCTCACCCAGACCTGTGAGCCCGGAAAGTAGCGCTTGATGAAATCTGCGCCAATCTTGAGCGCCCCCGAGCCGCCCAGCGTCTGCACGGTCGCGATGCGGCCATCGACACGCGCCGGCGAGTCGTCGCCGAACACCAGCGACTGCACGGCGTCGCGATACTGCGCGAAGCCCGCCATGGGCAGGTATGGCTTTGGGCCGAGTTCCGCGAGCAATTGTCCTTCGGCCTCGCGCACGGCTTGCATGACGGGCAAGCGGCCTTCGTCATCGTAGTAGATGCCGATGCTCAGGTTGACCTTGTTGTCGCGCAGATCCTTCGCGAAGTTCTCATTCAACGTGAGGATCGGGTCGCCGGGATAGGCATCGATGTGTTCGAACATGACAGTTCCTGGGGAAGCCAAAGCGAAAAAGCAGTGGATGATCGAGCGAGCCTGATCGGCTCGCATCAATCAGATGTGATGGCGGGAAAGCTCGTTGGCGCCGTCCCGCAGCCAGTAGCGCGGCTAGCGAATCGACACGCCGGCCGGTACCGAGGCGCCCGCGCGACGGTTGCTCAGCCGATAGCCTACGCCCAGCACGACGAGCCAGACCGGGATCAGGTAGACGGAAATGCGCAGGTCCGGAATCAGGCACATCACTACCAGAATACCGCCGAGGAATGCGAGACACAGGTAGTTTGTGAGCGGATAGCCGAAGCTGCGGAACAGGGTCGTGTCGCCGGCGCGTGCCTTCGCACGGCGGAATTGCAGATGGATGATGCTGATCATTGCCCAGTTGATGATGAGCGCGGAGACGACGAGGCCCATGAGGAGCTCGAATGCCTTGCCGGGCATCAGGTAGTTGATGACCACGCACGCTGCCGTCGCGAGCGCGGAGACACCGAGTGCGACGAGCGGAATGCCCCGGGCATTGACCTTCAGTAGCGCACGCGGCGCGTTACCCTGGCCCGCAAGGCCGTAGAGCATGCGGCTGTTGCAGTACACGCCGCTGTTGTAGACCGACAGCGCGGCCGTGAGCACCACGGCATTGAGCACATTAGCCACGAAGTTGCTGTTCATCGCGTGAAAGATCAGCACGAACGGACTGCCTCCCGCGACGACCTTTTCCCACGGATACAGCGAAAGCAGCACGCCGAGTGCGCCGACGTAGAAGATGAGAATGCGGTAAATCACCTGGTTGGTCGCGCGCGGGATGGTACGTGACGGATCATCCGCCTCGGCGGCGGTGATGCCGACGAGTTCGAGTCCGCCGAATGAGAACATGATGACGGCCATGGCCATCACGAGACCCGAAACGCCGTTGGGGAAGAAACCGCCGTGACGCCAGAGGTTGGCCACGCTCGCCTCAGGCCCGGCGTGGCCCGAGACCAGCAGATAGCCGCCGAAGCCGATCATGCCGACAATGGCTACGACCTTGACGATCGAAAACCAGAATTCCAGTTCGCCGTACGACTTCACGCTGGTCAGGTTGATCGCGTTGATCACGCAGAAGCACACGAGCGCGGAGACCCACGTCGGCAGACCCGGCCACCAGTACTGCATGTAGATACCGACCGCCGACAACTCCGCCATCGACACGAGAATGTACAGCACCCAATAGTTCCAGCCCGACAGGAAGCCCGCGTATTGCCCGCAGTACTTGCCCGCGAAATAACTGAAGGAGCCGGCGACCGGCTCGTCGACCACCATTTCGCCAAGCTGCCGCATGATGAAAAAGGCGACGATGCCGGCAATCGCGTATCCGAGCAATACCGATGGCCCCGCCGACTTGATGGTTTGGGCGACGCCGAGAAACAGCCCTGTCCCGATCGCGCCGCCGAGTGCGATCAACTGAATGTGACGATTCTTCAGGCCGCGCTTGAGCGTGCCCTGTCCCTGGTGTGCCACGATGTCTTCTCCTGTGTCCTGCGGTTGATTCCGGACGCCACGCCTCGCTTCCCGCCTGCCCTGGTCAGGCAAGCAAAAAGTGCCGGGGCGTCACGGCCGGCGCTCGTAACGCCGGCGCCGTATCCTGCTGGGATCTGTATTGTTGACGCGGCCTATGGTCGGTTGCGAGCGCGTCAGACCTTGAGCGTGCCCCGTTCGATCTGATCGCGTTCGAGCGACTCGAACAGCGCCTTGAAATTGCCTTCGCCGAAGCCTTCGTCGCCCTTGCGCTGGATGAATTCGAAGAACACGGGGCCAAGGAGGGGTTTTGAAAAGATCTGCAGCAACAGGCGGGGCGTGCCGTCTGCCGTCGTACCGTCAAGGAGGATGCCTCGCGACTGCAGTTCGCCAACCAGCTGTCCGTGGCCCGGCAGGCGCGTCTCGAGCGCCCCGTAGTAGTAGCTGTTCGGTCCCGTCATCAGCGGCACGCCTGCCATCTGCAGATTGTCGATGACCTGGATCAGATCGTCCGTGAGGAACGCGATGTGCTGAATGCCTTCGCCGTTGAAGGCCATCAGGAACTCTTCAATCTGGCCGCTCCCCTTGCCCGATTCCTCGTTCAGCGGAATGCGGATCTTGCCGTCCGGCGCCGTCATCGCCCTGGACGTGAGCCCCGTGTATTCGCCCTCGATGTCGAAGTAGCGCAACTCGCGGAAGTTGAACAGCTTCTCATAGAAGTTCGCCCAGTACGTCATGCGCCCTCGGTAGACGTTGTGGGTCAGATGGTCGACAAGGCGCAGGCCGTGACCGGCCGGCCGCCGCCCGACACCTTCGATGAACTCGAAATCGATGTCGTAGATCGACTTGCCTTCTTCGAAGCGGTCGATCAGGTAAAGCGGTGCGCCGCCAATGCCTTTGATCGCGGGCAAACGCAACTCCATCGGACCGGTGGCAATCTCGATCGGCTGGGCGCCCAGCGACAGCGCGCGGGCGTAGGCCTTGTGCGAATCCTTCACGCGAAACGCCATTCCGCACGCACTCGGACCATGCTCGGCGGCGAAGTACGCGGCTTCGCAGTTCGGCTCGCGGTTGACGATAAAGTTGATCTCGCCCTGACGGTAGAGCAGTACGTCCTTCGAGCGATGGCGCGCCACCAGCGTGAAGCCCATCTGCTCGAAGAATGGTTCGAGCACGTTGGGCGTAGGCGAAGCGAATTCCACGAATTCGAAGCCCATCAGTTGCATCGGATTGTCAAACAGGTCGGCCATGGTCGTTTTTGCGTTTGGCAGAAAGTGGATGGTTCGTTGGTTGCGCAGCGCGCGGCATGGTGGGTGATGCCCGGTGCCCTGCGCAAGGAAAGAAAATTTCGTAAAGACTGCCGGACATCGGGTCGCCCCACGGTCCGGGCGACTCCCAGAATCGCGCAAATCATGCGGTGACATCGCCGCAATTTCGAAGGTCAGTGTAAATTCAACCCGGTGCAATTGGATTTCCTTAAAACCGCAGACAAACCCTAATTTGCACATTAAAATTTCTCCCTATAGCCAACGGGAGAAAGAAAAGTGCAGATTATTGAGATCGACCGTATTGACACGCGTTTGCTGGAGATCCTGCAGTCCCAGGGACGCATCTCAAATCTCGAACTGGCGGAGGCGATCAGGTTGTCACCGGCGCAGACGCTAAGGCGTCATCGCCGGCTCGAGGAACTAGGGGTGATCAGGTGTTACGAAGCGCGGCTTGAAGCGCAGGCGCTCGGCTTTGGCGTGGTGGCTTTCATCCAGGTGACGATGGAGCGCGGTCATATCCGCGACCTGGCGAAATTCAAGGGGATGGTCGCGGAACTTGCCGAGATTCAGGAATGCTTCGCCGTAACCGGCGATATCGACTACATGCTCAAGGTGGTGGCACGCGACCTGAAGGCGCTGTCGGAATTCCTGCTCGATACGCTCATGCGGATTCCTGGCGTGAGCGGCGTCAAGTCCAGCGTTTGTCTTGACGAACTCAAATGTTCCAGCGCCGTTCCACTGGCGACCTAGCCGCACGCGCAAATGTCAATATGAGTCGGTGCAAGTTGGCGCCAACCGATCCGCCGCCGAGTACTACTTGTTCAGTCGCCCGATGAGCGATTCCGCCTTCTGCAGGCAAGGTGTCTCCTGGTAGTTTTTGATCGCCACTCAACGCCAGAGACCGCTCGATTGTTGCAGTTCCTGTTGTCTGGATCCGTGTGCAACGGCTTTTATGTCAAGCGGCGGCATCCGACTCAGCTTCCCTGCCCCAACCTGCCCCGCCCGCTATGCCCGCGGATCGGCCAAAGCCGACGGTCAACGGTCAGCCGCTGTGCGACGGTTGAAGGTCGCTTCACTGACATTCGCAAATCCGTGCCGACGAATGTCTTTTCTCTCTACCGACGAATGAGTCTTCACGGCCCATCTCTGACGTACGATGTCGACGGCCGTCGATGGCCGTTTTTGAGCGGGAGCCGCCCGTCGGAAGGGTTGCTGAAGGCAGACTAACAGCACCGCCACCGCACCCCTGTTCGGTCCAACCAGCTCCTTATTGCCCGAGGAAGTCCAGCAGCATCCGATTGAATCGCTCTGCATGCTCCCACTGCGCCCAATGCCCGCAGCGCCCGAACACATGCAAATCGGCATTCGGCAAACCCCAGACGAGGCGCAACCCGACATCCATCGGCACGAATCGATCGTCACGCCCCCAGATCACGAGCGCCGGTGCCTTGATCTCGTTCAGCCGGTGACCATAGTCCGGAAACTGCTTTGGATTGGCCGCCAGACTTTTCACGAAGTTCTCGAGATGATCGCGCCGCGCGAGCATGTTATCGAGCCGCGTCTGCATCAGCTCTTCCGTCATCGTGCTCGCATCGTAGACGAAGACGTTGAGCATCTTCTTCAGGTTCTCGAGCGTCGGATCGCGATACAGTCCTTGCAGCAGCTTGATGCCTTCAGTCGGCATCGGCACGAACTGGCTCGGACCGCCCGTGCCTCCCCCCATCAGCACCAACTTGCCGACGCGCTCCGGATAAGACAGCGCGAACGCCACTGCGCTATGTCCGCCCATCGAGTTGCCCACGAGATGCGCGCGCTCGATGCCGAGCGTATGCAGTACGCCCTTCAGCACGCGCGCGTTGAGGTCGGAGCGCGAGCCCGTGCAGACGATCGAATCGCTCTTGCCCCAGCCGGGACAGTCGACGAGGATCACGCGATAACCTGCGTTCACGAACGCGTCCACATTGCGATAAAAGTTTGCCCAGCCGCTCGCGCCCGGACCGGAGCCGTGCACCAGCACGAGCGTCTCCTTGCCCACGCCGGTGTCGTTGTAGTGCACGCGCAGTTCCGTGCCGCCTTCCATCACGTTCACGAACCTGCTGGTCGCGGCCTCGGTTTGAATCATAGTTTCAGTCATGTCGATATCCTTCGTCAGATCGATTCGGTTCCAAGCGTGCGCGAGCCGTCGCCCGACTCGCGCGGAAATTTCGAGACTACCGCGAGCGCGCCGAGCGCCGCGATCACGATGAGCGGGATACTCGAAATCACGAGCATCGACGCGCTCTGGCCGAGCGCCAGCAACTGCCCGGCGATCAGCGGACCGACCATCGAGCCCACGCGGCCCACGGCCACCGCCGCGCCGACGCCCGTGCCGCGCACCTGCGTCGGATACGCGCCGCCCGCGAGCGCATACAGCACGGACTGCGCGCCAACGAGAAAGAGACCCGCCAGCAGGCCGCCACACGCCATCGACACGCTGCCCGTCGCGCTGGCGAGCGCAAGCAACGCGGCCGCGATACCCGCATACATGCCGACCACGACTGGCCGCTTGCCGATACGATCCATCAGCCCCGCGATCACGATCGCGCCGATGCCGCCGCCGATGTTGAACATCATCTGCACGATGCTCGCCTGCACGGGCGTGAGGCCGCGCGAGAGCACCATCGACGGGAGCCAGTTCATCAGGAAATACAGCACGATCAGCGTGCCCAGATAGCTGATCCACAGCGCGGCGGTCGTGCCAGCGCGGCCGTCGCTGAAGAGCGCGCGCACGATGCCGTCCTTCGCCTCGCGCGTCACACGCTGGCTCGCCGCGATGAAATGCGTCGACTCCTTCAGGAAGAGCGCGAGCAGCGGCAACGTCAAAAGCGGCCCGATGCCGCCGACATAGAAGATATGCCGCCAGCCTTCATCGCCCGGGCTGAGCATGCCGATCACCGCCGCGAACGCCGCGCCGAAGGGCATGCCGCAGTACATCGCGCCGACCGCCGTGCCACGCTGTCCGGGCGGCGCTGCTTCCGCGCACAGGGCGATCAGGTTCGGCATCGCCGCGCCGAGACCCAGGCCCGTCAGGAAGCGCATGGCGAGCAGGCTTTGCAGATCCCACACCTGAGTAGTTGCAATTGAAAATATCCCGAACAGCGCGACCGACATCATCAGCACGCGCTTGCGGCCGATGCGGTCCGCGAGCCTGCCGCCGATCGCCGCGCCCGGTAACAGACCGAGCGCGCCGATGCCGAACGCCCAGCCGAGTTGCGCGACAGCAAGTTGAAACTCGCGCGCCATGCGCGGCGCGGCGACGCCGGTGGATTGCAAATCGAGCCCTTCGAGCAGCGCGACCGTGAGGCACAGGCCGATGGTGAGCGCCCCGCCGGCGCGCGCGGATGAAGCCGTTGACGTCTTCATTGATGTGTCTCCAGGTTGAACGATGCGGCGCTCTTCACGGCGCTTCGCGTATCGGATGGTTCAGGCGTGCGCTTCACGCTTCTTCAGATCGAGCGCGACGTCGACGATCATGTCTTCCTGACCGCCCACCATGCGCCGCTTGCCCAGCTCGACGAGAATGTCGACGGCTTTCAGGCCGTACTTCTTTGCCGCGATTTCCGAATGCCGCAGGAAGCTCGAATACACGCCCGCGTAACCGAGCGCGAGCGTCTCGCGGTCCACGCGCACCGGCCGGTCCTGCAAGGGGCGCACGATATCGTCGGCCGCATCGAGCAGCCGGTACAGATCGGTGCCGTGATGCCAGCCCATGCGCTCGGCCGCCGCGATGAACACTTCGAGCGGCGCATTGCCCGCGCCCGCGCCCATGCCCGCGAGACTCGCATCGATGCGGTCACAGCCCTCCTCGACCGCGACCATCGAGTTCGCAACGCCGAGGCTCAGGTTGTGATGCGCGTGCATGCCCGTTTGCGTCGCGGGATCGAGCGCCGCCTTGAGCGCCCTGAAGCGCGCGCGGATGTCGTTCATGTTCATCGCGCCGCCGGAATCGACTACGTAGACGCAGGTCGCGCCGTAGGTTTCCATCTTCTTCGCTTCGAGGGCGAGGTTCTCGGGCGTCGTCATGTGGCTCATCATCAGAAAGCCGACAGTGTCCATGCCGAGGCTGCGTGCATGCTCGATGTGCTGCTTCGAGATGTCTGCTTCCGTGCAATGGGTCGCGACACGCACGACACGCGCTCCCGCGTCGTACGCGGCCTTCAGATCGTGAATCGTGCCGATTCCGGGCAGCAGCAGCGTCGCGATCTTCGCGTGCTTCACCACATCGGCGACTGCCTCGATCCATTCGAGATCGCTGTGCGCGCCGAAGCCGTAGTTGAAGCTCGAGCCCTGCAGGCCGTCGCCATGCGCGACCTCGATGCTGTCGACGTTCGCTTCGTCCAGCGCGCGGGCGATGTCCTGCACGTTCTGAATCGAATATTGATGACGGATCGCGTGCATGCCGTCGCGCAGCGTCACATCGGAGATATAGAGTTTCTTGTCCATGATCGAGTGCTCCTTGCTTCAGGCGTTCACGAGCGACGCGGCCATGCGCTCGGCCGTCGCCAGCGCGGCGGAAGTCATGATGTCGAGATTGCCCGCGTAGGCCGGCAGATAGTGCGCAGCGCCTTCCACTTCGATGAAGATCGAGATCTTGAGTCCGCTGAAACGGCCGAGGCCGGGAATGTGCAGCGGCGTAGCGGCGGGAATGTCGTCGAACTGCACGGACTGCTTGAGCCGATAGCCGGGCACATAGGCCTGCACGGCCGCCGCCATCCGTTCGACCGACGCTTCGATCTGCGCGCGGTCCGCCGCTTCGGACAGCACATAGACCGTGTCGCGCATCATGAGCGGCGGCTCGGCCGGATTGAGCACGATGATCGCCTTGCCTCTCGCCGCGCCGCCGACCGCTTCGATCGCCTTCGACGTGGTCTCCGTGAACTCGTCGATGTTGGCGCGCGTACCCGGTCCCGCCGACTTGCTGCTGATCGACGCGACGATCTCCGCGTAATGCACCTTCGCGACGCGCGATACGGCCGCGACCATCGGGATCGTGGCCTGTCCGCCGCACGTGACCATGTTCACGTTCGGTGCATCGAGATGCGCGTCGAGGTTCACCACCGGCACGCAGTACGGGCCGATCGCGGCGGGCGTCAGATCGATCACGCGGATGCCGGGCTTGAGCTTGCGCAGGAACGCGTCGTTCTTCACGTGCGCGCCGGCGGACGTCGCATCGAACACGAAGTCGATCTCGTCGAACACGGGTAGGCGCGTGAGGCCTTCCACGCCTTCATGGGTCGTCGCCACGCCGAGCTTCGCGGCGCGCGCGAGGCCGTCCGACGCGGGGTCGATGCCGACCATCGCCGCGACTTCGAGATGCCGGCTGCGCCGCATGATCTTGATCATCAGGTCCGTTCCGATATTGCCGGACCCGATGATCGCGGCCTTGCATTTTGGGTTGTCTGTTGCCATGTGGATGTCTCCGTCTGTCATTCGCTGAAACGGGCGCGCACGCTGCCGAGCCCTTCGATATCTGCAGTAAAGGTGCCGGCCGCATTCACCGCGACCATCGGGCCGAGCGCGCCCGTCAGCACGATGTCGCCCGCGCGCAGCGGCGTGCCGAGCTGAACCATGCGGTCCGCGAGCCACGCGGCCGCGTTGAGCGGATTGCCGAGGCATGCCGCGCCGTTGCCGCGCGACAAGACTTCACCGTCCTGCGTGAGCGTCATCGCGCAGGCGTTGAGGTCGATGTCGCGCAGCAGGACAGGGCGGCTGCCGAGCACGAACAGCGCGCTCGACGCGTTGTCCGCGACGGTGTCGAAAAAGCGGATGTCCCACTCGCGAATGCGGCTGTCGACGACCTCGATCGCGGCCACCGCGTACGCGGTCGCGCCGATCAGATCCGCGAAGGTGTGTTTTTCGACCGTCAGATCGCGTTCGAGCACGAGCGCGATCTCCGCTTCGACCTTCGGCTGGATCAGCGAGGCGAGCGGCATCGGCTGGCTGTCGCCGTACGCCATCGACGCGAACAGCGCGCCGAAGTCCGGCTGATCCACGCCGAGCTGCTTCTGCACTGCGGGCGACGTCAGCCCGATCTTCCTGCCGACGATGCGCTCGCCATTCGCCGCGCGCACATCGTTGTTGATCTGCTGGATCGCGTAGGCGAGCGTCGCGTCGCCATCGGGACACGTATCGCGCAAGGGCGCGATCGTCGTACGCGAGGACTGCGCTTCACGCAGGCGCGCGGCCATCGACTGGATGCTGTCATCATTCGACATGGTTCTATCTCCTGGAAAGGGTCCGTTCGTGCGCGTGCATCGCGCCGAAGCCCGCGATCCATTCGGGAATCGCGCGGTAGTAATCGATCGATGCCGCATAAGGGCCGCTCGCCGCGAGCGCACCGAATGCCGCGACCCATGTGCGGATCTCGTGCGCGGACTTGCCCGCATCGCGCGTGATCGCCTCGTTCGTGAGGCCATCGGCGGCGGCGAGCTCGCCGCGTTCGAGCAGTTCGAGAAACGCGCGGTCCCACGCCGGGTTGAGCGGATGCAGCCGGCTGTCGCCCGCCGCGAACGCTTTCGCCGCCGCGACGGTGCGCGACTGCCGCGCATCACGCGATTCCGGCGACGGGTTGCGCCCCGCGATCAGCCGTTCCGCGACGACATCGTCCGCGCCGGCGATTTCCGGCACCGGCGGCTCATGCGAAATGCCGCCCGAGCCGATCAGCAGCACGCGCCGGTTCATGCGCGCGACGGCACGGCCGATCGCATCGCCGAGCAGTCGGGCGCGGCGGCACGACGCCATCGGCGGCGCGACCGAGTTGATGAAGACGGGCACCACCGGATAGCGGTCGATGCCGCCCGTGAGCACGTCGAGTGCCTGTGCGCAGCCATGATCGACCTGCATGCAATACGACACGGCGACATCGATATCGCTCGCGAGCGCGGCATCGGCGAGCGCGAGCGCCGAATCCCGCGCGACGGGCAAGGGACCGGCCGCGCTGTTGAAATCGCCGATGGCCGTCGCGCTCACACCGATACAGAACTGCGGCATCACGTCGTAGAAGAAGCCGTTGTAGTGGTCCGGCGCGAATACGATCACCAACTCCGGATCGAACGCCTCGACGCGCTCGCGCGCCGCGCGCTGAATCCGCTCCACTTCCGCGACGATTTCCGGCGCGGGATCGAAATAGCCGTGCAAAGGCGTGTGCGACATGCATTCGAGATGGATCGGCATGTCAGGCTTCCACCATGTCGGCAGCGTGCGCGTACGTCGCGTCGTTTGTCTCGGCCGCGTCCAATGTCATGGCAAGCGCCAGCTTTTGCCCGAGCTGCGCAACGCAATCCGATACGCATTGCGGCGAGCACATGCCGGCCACGAAGCGGTCCGGCCGCAGCAGCACGACCGATTCCGGCACGCGCGCGAACCATTCGCGCAGGCGTGAATCGACGTCGCCGATGGCGATCACGTCTTCGGGCACGTCGTCGTGGAACGCGAGCTGCGGGTCGGGCTTCGCGATCACGAAGCATCCGCCGAGCGCGCGCCAGATGCGGCGCGCCTCGGGCGTCAGGCCGAAGGTCGGGTCCGCGCCCCAGCCGACGATCGCGAAGCGGTTGCCGATCGCGTCGTCGAGCCGGACGATGCCGCCGTCCGCGAGACGCACGCGCGGCTGAATAAACATGCGGCCCACGGGCGTGCCCGCCTGCGCATCACGGCCATGCACCACGCGCCCGATCAGCGATTCGCGCTTCTCGCTCAACAGGCCGACGAGGCGTCCGAACGCGCCGTGCCCGCGCTTCGCGATCATGCGTGCGAGCAGGCCGTCGCGCCGCTCGCGCCGCGTCGACAGCACGACGCCCTCTTCGTAGCGCGGCATCGGCTTGAAGCGCATCTCGACGAAATAGCGCTTCATGGAGGGCAGCACGTTGAAGCTGCGCACGAACGCGTCGCGCACTTTCGATCCAAAGAAGCTCGTCGGCGCGAAGATATCTCCGGCGACTTCGGAAAGGTGGATCATCGAGCGCGCGTGGGCACGCCGTTCCATCGTGTAGGTATCGAGCAGCGCATCCTGCGCCGTGCCCTTCACGACCATCGCGAGCTTCCAGCCGAGGTTGCTCGCGTCGCGAATGCCGCTGTTATAGCCCTGACCCTGCCATACCGGCATGATGTGCGCCGCGTCCCCCGCGAGCAGGACGCGCTTCACGCGGAACGTGCTCGCGAGCCGCGCGTTGTGCGTATAGACCCGCTGACGGATGTAGTCGACCTTGCCCGGATCGGCGACCACGCCACGCACCAGCGCTTCCATGTTCTCCGGCTTCGAGAGTTCCTCCTCCGTCTCGCCGGGCATCACCATGAACTCGAAGCGCCGGATGCCGTGCGGCAGTGCCGCCGACACGTAGGGACGCTGCGCATCGCAATGCAGATAGACATGCGGCGAGCCGATCGGATCGTTGCGCACGTCGATCACGATCCATTGATTCGGCTTCGTGCGGCCTTCGAACGGCACGTCGAGCGTGCGGCGCACGAAGCTGTTGCCACCGTCCGCGCCGACCATGTACGCGGCGCGGATCGTCGTCTTCGCGCAGTGCGCGTCGGCTGCCTCGATCGTCACGCCGCGCTCGTCCTGCGCGAAGCCGTCGACGCTATGGCCGAGCAGCGTGTGCACATGCGGAAAGCGAGCGAGACCGCGATACAGGATCTGATCGGCGAGCGGCTGGATGAACGCATTGCGGCGCGGCCAGCCGAACTCGTCGGTGCGCGGCTCGATCGACGCGAAGCATTTCCCTTTCAGCGTGAACCGCATCCAGTGATTCGGCGTGGTGTGCGGCAGCAGCTCGTCGACGAGCCCGACCGACTGGAAGACGCGCAGCGCTTCGTCGTCGAGCCCGATGGCGCGCGGATAGTCGATGATCTGCGCGAGCTTCTCGATCACGACGACGCGCACGCCCTGCAGGCCGAGGATGTTCGCGATCATCAGCCCGACCGGGCCCGCGCCGATGATGGCGACATCGGCCTCGATCGAGTGATGTGTCGTTTCGCGAGGATGAGCGCGGCCGTTGCCGGCCGCCGGTTCAAAGGCGGGGCGCATGCTTGTCTCCTGGATGGGCTTGTCCGATGTGCTGAACGAGCGGCGCCTGCCTCTTGCATGGCTCTCACTCGTTCAAATTGTGAGTGCAGTCTATGGGCGGCAGAAAGCCCCCTCAACAAAATCTCTGAAATGTGCATAGAATGCACATTGTTGAATTAACAGGGATTTTCTGGCGTGACGACCTATACGAACGTACGCGGACTGGCGCGCGGCCTTCAGGTATTGCGGGCGCTGAACGCGATGGAAGGCGGACGCGCGACAAGCCAGCAGATTGCCGACTTGACCGGCCTGCATCGCACGACGGTGCGCCGTCTGCTCGAAACGCTGATGGAGGAAGGGTTCGTGCGCCGCAGCACGTCTGACGACAGTTTTCGTCTGACCCTCGCTGTGCGTTCGTTGAGCGAGGGCTTCACCGATACCGAGCGCATCGCGACCGTGGCGCCGCCGATCATGGGGCAGCTCTTGCAGCGCGTCGCGTGGCCATCCGATCTGACCACGCCCGACGGGGACGCGATGATCATCCGCGAGACGACGCATCGCTTCAGCCAGTTGTCGTTTCATCGCGCGATGGTCGGGCGGCGTTTGCCGATCATGCTGACGGCGGCGGGCCGCGCCTACTTCGCGATGTGCCCCGACGAGGAGCGCGAAGACATCCTCGAATTACTACGCTCCGGCGCGGGCGGCGAAGAGCAGCAGGCACTCGCGAAGAACGATGCGCTCGTGCGCAAGCTGATCCGGCGCGTGCGCGAGGATGGTTTCGGATCGAATCACGGAGACTGGACCGCGCAGGCGAAGATCGGTGCGGTGGCGGTCGCGATCAGCGTGGACGAGCGCGTGCTCGCGAGCCTCAATGTCGTCTTCCTGTCGCGTGCCGTGAGCCTCGCAGATGCCACGCGCCGCTATGTACCCGAGTTGCAAAAAGCGGCGATAGAAATTGCCGCAGCATTGAAGCAAGAACCAGCAACTCATCCCCTTCCATCGGTGTAAGCGAATCCGAAGCAGCCATCGATGTGTTTTCGCCAAGACCCGTTCGGTGGCTCCCAGAATAGCGCCGTCACCCCGACGACGGGAATAAATGGACACCTAATGGCTGCAACTGCCGACTGGACTCCGACGTGGTCGGCCGGGTACGCCACCCTTGTCAGACGTTCGATACTCGACCGTCTGAATGTCTTGAACCAGAGTCGAACGGTCACGCGAATGACCATCCGTCGGCCGCAGCGGATGACTGAGATTGGCCGACTGTACTCATTCACGGAAGTCGCCCGAAAGCAGCCGTTGAAGATTTCAACGGCTGCCCTACGGTACCTTCATTGAACGGGTGCTCTTGTCAGCGTTGTTCGATGCCTGCCCGCACGCGTCATCGTGCACTCACAGGGCAGCGGACACGGGCAGGCATCGAACAACGCTTAACAAAAACGGTCTTTGGCCGTTCCGCCTCTAATGTCCGTTGGTCAGTTGCAAGCTGCCTGTCGATGCAGCAGTAGCCACGGAATTGCTTCTTGCGATGACCGTCGCTGGGAGTGGCTTCAAAAACCGGCTGGCTGCGATGGAACACGAGGCCATACGCCAAAGAGAGTCCCCAGATCGTTCTGAATCGAACCTAGAATCGAAACGTTACGCTCAAGGCTGGCCCCTTAAAACGTAGCGATTGAACGAGTTGATCGCCGGAACCGTAGAACGCGAGATAGCGATATGACAGGGTGACGTCTCCCCACTTCATCGCGTACGCGATACCCGACATTGCCTGCCACGTAAAGTCTGATGTGCCGGTGCCCAAATCGAGGTAGAACGGAACGTACCATCTGCCGTCGTCAGTCAGCGACACACGACCGCGCACGCCCGCAAAACCGTCATAGATATCCGCGTTCTGCGACACGTGAATTTCCGGGTTGAAATTCGGTCCTGGGCCTCCAATAGTAGCGTGAAGCGACGCGTCGAGCGAACTACGTACGGCAAGATAGCGGATGCCGGTAACCGCATCGAGTGTCACCCGCGACAACTGTACGATCGTGTAGCCGCCACCCAACTGAACCAGTCCACCCTTGAAGCTGGTTTCGCCGCTGCCCTCTGACTGGCGCTGGAGAACACCACTGCCCTTTGTCTGCACGGACGTGGAGTGACTTCCGAAGTCCAGAAAGATTGCGTCGGCGAAGATGCTCCAGTTGCCCTTACGCGCTTCGCCCTGCAGCATCGCGGCGAATCGGAGGTTCTGCCAATAGTTATACGGACCGGTCGATGCATCGGCTTCGCCGTTGCCCGGCAACGAAAAACGTAGCGACCCGTCGACGCTCGGCAACCAGATATAAGGCGTCACCGCGAATTGCCATTGAGTACTGGCGTTCACAAAAGGAGGCGCATCCGCCCACGACGGCGAACTTATGAATGGGGCGCTCAAAAGCGCGGCTTGAAGCAGACGACTGGACATAACAAGCCTCAATACGTCGATTGACCTGCAAGCCCACTTCATTCTTTCAACGCAGGCGTGAACATGAAGTTCCCGGAAATGGTCCTTGCCCGCATGTAAGCCATCGAACCTCCGGAAGAGACTCGCGGCTATATCATGTCGGGGCGTGCAGACCACAGTCAAGGTCAGATGCAATCCGCTAGTGCCCTTCTGCTCGGAAACCTGTTGGTCACGAATGGCTGTTCGCGGATCGATGCTGTTGAAGTCGCTGCGCGGCGTTTCCAATCCGCTTGTAAAAAATCAACCTCTCAGATCGGCCACAAACCGCTCGCGAATATCGGTCAAGGGTGAGGACCCCTGAAAACCACACGCGAAAGACAGTCAGCGATTTTTTCAACAGGATCGGATGTGCGGCAGTCGTTCATTGACACAACATGATACGCCGTTCGGGGTCGGCTACGGTCCGACGTGCGATGGGCGGCATGGGAATTCATGCGTGCGAGGCATCGGGCAGGGTTCGGCTCAGAAGCGGCCATTCGATTCGCAACGTTGATGTCCCGATTCGGCGATTGCTGACGTTTCAGCGCCGTCCCTATTGACGCAGCTACAGGTAGGTTGCCTGCCGTCCGGACCATCGCTGTTGCGAATAACAGTCCGTAGCCTCATGGATGCAAGTGCCGGTCGCTAAATCGAGCAGAGCTAGGGAAGTTGGCTTCTGAACCGATCAGTCCACCGTGTGTTCGGCTCGCGGGCTCACCGCCACGCACTGCCGACCTGTATGTAAAACGCATTCTGGTCCTTGCTGTGTGCGACATCGATACCAATGGACACCCCCAGCTTGCGTGCGATCAGGTAACGGAACCCAGCGCCGACACTTGTTACGTTCTGTGCTTGGGAAAAGCTTTCTAGCCGTCCATATGCCTTACCAAGGCCTGTGAAGCTGAGTAGCGACCAGCGTGGCGTCACGTCCCAGCGCAACTCCACTTCCGTCGAGATGGCATTGCGGTCTTGGTATCGTCCCTTCTGAACCCCGCGCAGATCCACATACGGCTGCGCGTAGAATGGAATGTCCCCCGTCGAGAACTTCGTGTCGACGCGTAGGCCCAAAATCAGCGCATGTGTGAGCGGAATCCATTTAAAGCCGCGTGCGGCGTAGACGTCGTAGTTCTGGGTCCCGCCGAAGCCGCTTCGGGCGAACTGCGCCTCAAATTCGGCGAAGCTGCCGGAGGCCGGATAAAAAACGTTGTCGCGCGAATCGTAGTCCAGAATGAGGCTGCCGGCGCCGATGCGCTGGTTCCGCTCGAAGTTGGAAATGCTGGCCGGCACGTTGCCGCCTGTGAAACTGGACGTTGAGTCGAAGAATACATACCGCACACCTCCATACCAGCGGCTGTGCCCGAACCGCACCAGGAACTGCTGAAGAAGCGCATCACCCATCAGGGTATAGGCGCGGGGCTGACTCGTCAGTCCGAAGTAGTCGAGGTGAGCATCGACCTTTGCGACCGCACCGAGGTAACGATACCGGTCGTCTTCCCATGTGTGAAAGTGGGCGGCTGCTGCGGCCCAGGTGCCGTTCTGTGTGTAGATGCCCCCGAGCGCCGTGACGTTCGGCGGAGTCCGGTTGCGCTCATCGCCTGTTGAATTTGCCGCCTCCTTCGCGACCGGCCCGGAGAAGAACAGTAGGCCGAGACCAACGCCATAGCCCACGGCCGGCTCAGTGATCACGATGGGTACGGGCAGCGCCCCCTTGTGCTTGAGCAGGAAATCGCTCATGTCCAGTTGCCCGTCTGTCTGATCAATGAAGCTGAGCGGTTCTTTCTCCTCGCCATGCACGGCAACGCACGGCGCTGCGATTATCGCAATGATCACGGCGGTCACTCTTGCGAATGTTGGACGACTGTGCATTGTCATTGCCCTAGTGCAATTGCGCGGCGTCCCGTTAGTGGCAGCGCCCAACCGGTAGTGCGTTAAAGACCGTCCCCGACATATTACTGTCGCCGACTGATAGACGGTCAAACTTAACGTGGCGCATGGCTGTTGATACCTGGAAAGCTGATGTGGGCTTGGGGAGTCCGGACGTGCCGGGCATCGGGCAAAGATCGGCCAAAAAACGTCCTTCACTGTCAGTTCGATGAATGGCTGTTGACGAGCGACGCGTTGCCATTTGGCGATGCGAGGGCGATCCACAATTTGTCAGGCGGGCCGCCTTTATATCGAAGCACTGAATAGGGCAAGGTCGCATGTTCGACGACCATCTCGCCCGCGATCCCTTACGTTTGCCATGCCAGTGCCCCGCAGGGAAGTCGCGGTCGGCACATGAAAATAATCATTTACTGAATGCGATGTGTTCTGCGGGCTGAATAGGACCAAAGTCCAATACCGATATCCGCACAAGGCCGTCTAATCTGTTATTCGGGTACGAGCATTTGATTGCGGATTTCCGGAGTCGCCTTCGAAAATCAGTTACTAACCCCGGGCCATGCGCACCGCCGCAGTCTCTCGAGCGGAGAGGCGCGCCTGTGTGTGTTGACTCAGCGACCCCCGGAGCGATTCACACATCCGTTCGGAGATACGATGAAAAAGCTAAATGTAGCCATATCACCATCGCTCGCCGAGTGTTTCATTTTTGACTATGAAACAGTGAATGTTCATGGAACGGACTTCACGAATGTCGCCGCAGTGGTAGCAACCGCTGGCGAAGCGCCGGCAGTTCTCATGAAGATCCACGATACGGGTTTCAACATCCCCTTTTTCCTTGCGCTAAACCCTGGTGAGGGTATTCCCGGCGGCATCGTGGCTCAACTGAGCGGTGTTTTTGAAATTGGTCGAGGCAATCGACACTACTACGGCAAGCAGATCGCTACGGCTGCTGAGAAATATACGGAAGGGCTCTTCCCACCTTTTTTCAAGATGTTGGCGGACTATGTGAAGCGCGGTTACGTAGCGTTCGATTGCCCAGGACATCAAGGTGGTCAGTTTTTTTCGCGTCATCCGTTAGGCCGACAGTTCTTTGATTTCTACGGCGAGACCCTGTTCCGTTCGGATCTGTGCAATGCCGACGTCAAGCTTGGCGATCTGCTCATCCACGAAGGGCCTGCCGCCGACGCACAAAAGAATGCTGCGCGTATCTACAACGCCGACAAGACCTACTTCGTACTGAATGGAACATCGACTTCCAACAAGGTTGTGACGAGTGCGACGCTGGCAAAGGACGATCTCGTACTCTTCGACCGCAACAACCATAAATCGAATCATCTGGGCGCGATGGTCCTCTCAGGGGCCATCCCTATCTACCTGGAGACCGCGCGCAACGGTTACGGATTCATCGGCGGGATCGACTCACATTGCTTTGACGAAGCATATTTACGCGAGGCGATCCGTGAGGTTGCGCCGGAACGGGCTGACGAGACGCGGCCTCTGCGCCTTGCGATCATTCAACTCGGCACCTACGACGGGACAATCTATAACGCACAGCAGGTCATTCGGCGAATTGGTCACCTGTGCGATTACATTCTGTTCGACTCGGCATGGGTGGGATACGAGCAGTTCATACCGATGATGCAGGCGAGTTCGCCCTTGCTTCTCGAACTGGGCGAGAACGATCCTGGCATCTTTGTGACGCAGTCCGTGCACAAGCAGCAGGCGGGCTTTTCGCAGACGTCCCAGATTCACAAGAAGGACCGGCACATCAAGGGGCAAAAGCGATACATCAGTCACAAGCGACTGAACAACGCATACATGATGCACGCTTCCACCAGCCCGTTTTATCCACTCTTCGCCGCACTCGACGTAAATGCGCAAATGCACGCGGGCGCGGCTGGCAGAAAGCTTTGGCGCGACTGCGTGCATACCGGCGTCGAGGCGCGTAAGTTAATACTGCGCTCATGCAAATACATCAAGCCCTTTATTCCGCAGATGGTGGATGGACGCCCATGGGACGACTATCCGACAGAAATGATCGTCGATGATCTTCGCTTCTTCAAGTTCAATCCGAAGGATCCGTGGCACGCCTTCGAGGGCTACGCGGAGGATCAGTACTTCGTCGATCCGTGCAAGCTGCTGCTCACGACGCCCGGCATCGACATGCTAACAGGAGAGTACGGTCCATATGGCATCCCCGCGTCGATCCTCGCGAATTATCTGCGTGAAAACGGCTTGATCCCTGAGAAGGCTGACCTCAATTCGATCTTGTTCCTGCTCACACCTTCGGAAAACCTGGCCAAACTCCAGCATCTGATTTCTTACATCTGCCGGTTCGAAAAGCACATCGACAACGACAGCCCGATGCGAGACGTATTGCCGTCCATCTACGAGCGGTATCACGACTATTACGAGGGCAAGACAATTCGCGGGCTCTGCCGCCAGATGCACGATTTCTACAAGAGCCACGACATGAAGCGTCTGCAAAAGGAAATGTTTCGCAAGGTGCATTTTCCCACGCAAGCCATGTCGCCCGCGCAAGCAAATACAGAACTCGTTCGCAACAACGTTGAGTTGATTTCGCTCGCCGACATTGAGGGGAGGATCGCTGCAGAAGGCGCTCTACCTTATCCACCCGGTGTGTTGTGCGTGGTACCCGGCGAGGTTTGGGGCGGTCCAGCCCTGAAGTATTTTCGGGCACTTGAAGAAGGCATCAACAGCTTGCCTGGCTTCGAGCCCGAGATTCAGGGCGTCTATTTGCAAGTTGGTCCCGATGGGAAAAAGCATGCGTACGGACACGTTGTCACCAGGTAGCCGTTCAACGACTGTCGCCTGGTACGAGGCGAAGTCGAACAGGTGACGCTCGATGATCTGGCAGAGCGTGCTGTCGCGACGGGTGTGGTCCCTTATCCGCCCGGCATTCCGTTGCTGATGCCTGGTGAAAATGCTGGACCTGCCGATGGTCCAATACTCGGTTATCTGAAAGCGCTCGAAGCCTATGACCTGCGCTTCCCTGGATTTACTCACGACACTCATGGTGTTGAGGTCGAGGAAGGCGTGTACCACGTCTATTGTTTGACGCAATGAAGACAAGCCAGCAACTCTGCTAGACGTGACTCAAGGCCGGGTACAGAAATCAGTAACCGGGGAAGTGTCACTGTGTTTGTTTGAGGGCGAGCCGTATTGATTCGCGAGACGTACGAGAAGACCCTGGCTCGTTACGCCAACGACTGGTCGGGCTTCGTGCGGTCGACAGTCCCGTACCGTCGCAAATGCAGATTGATTTCTCCTTGCTAAGAGGTTGACATGAGCGCGTCGAGAAACAAAATGAATGTATGGCAACTGACCATCCTGACGGCCGTGAACATGATGGGCTCGGGGATCATCCTTCTGCCCGCCAAGCTTGCCGAGGTCGGCACGATTTCCATATTCTCATGGGTGATCACTGCCGGTGGGTCCCTCGCTCTCGCTTATGCGTTCGCCCGATGCGGCATGCTTAGCCGCAAACCAGGCGGTATGGGCGGCTACGCGGAATATGCGTTCGGCAAGGGCGGCAATTACATGGCGAACTACACGTACGGGCTTTCGCTCGTCATCGCCAACGTGGCGATCGCCATCACTGCGGTTGGCTACGGCAAGGTCCTTTTCAATGCAACGCTGACGCCACTGCAAAACTGCCTGTGGACCATATTCCTGCTAGTCATCACAACCGTGGCCAATTTTTGGGGCTCCCGGATTACCGGCCGCATCAGCACCGTGACGGTATGGGGCGTCATTATCCCCGTCGTTCTGGTCTCGGTCCTAGGCTGGTTCTGGTTCAAAGGCAGTACCTGGATCGCGGCGTGGAACCCGCACAGTCAGGCGTTCATACCGGCGGTCGGCGGTTCGATTTCGATTACGCTGTGGGCGTTTCTCGGGCTCGAATCGGCTTGCGCGAATGCCGATGCCGTAGAAAATCCTGAGCGCGATGTACCGATCGCCGTGCTCGCCGGTACGATCGGTTGTGCGATCATCTACATCACCTCAACTAATGTCATTTCCGGCATTATTCCCAATGCCGAGCTCGCGAAATCGAGTGCACCCTTCGGCCTTGCGTTCGCCACGATGTTCAGCCCGGCAATTGGCAGCGTCGTGACCGCGCTGATGGTGATTGCATGCATCGGCTCTCTACTGGGCTGGCAGTTCACCGTGGCACAGGTGTACAAAAGCTCGGCCGACGTCGGCTATTTCCTTCCCGTCTTCAAGATCGCGACAAAATCCGGCACGCCGATCGTATGCATGGTGATCCTGCTGGCCGTGCAGGTCGGGCTGTCGCTGATGACAATCAGTCCACAATTGAGCAGCCAATTCCAGAAAGTGGTGGACCTCGCCGTCGTGACCAATCTCGTGCCTTACGTGATGTCAATGGCCGCGCTCATCACCATTCAGAAAGTCTCCGCCGTCCCGCCAGGTCGCGCAATGATGACTGGCGCCGTGGCAATGATTGCGACAATCTACAGCTTTTACGCGCTCATCAGTTCAGGCACGCAGGCCTTGATGCTCGGCGGCCTTTGCATTTTCGCCGGCTGGACGATCTTCGGCTTTGTTAGTGCGCCAAGGTTTTACACGGTGGACGTGCAAGAACACGCAGCCGAGTCGGGGAAATCGTTGCAGGCCTGAGCCACACCTCTCACGCGGCTCCGAGGATTTCCGCGCCAACGGAAATCCTCGGTATGTCAGGTGTTTGCTGGATCCGTTCCCGTGCGACGCGACTATTCTGATCATCGCCGATCGCGGCACTTGCCTTTTATGTATTTTGTCTTCGGGTTGGCGATTTTGACGATGCGACATATGGTCCGGCCGCTCGACCTCGCATCTGTGCATCGATCGAGCATGTCAGGTTTGCCACTATCGCCCGCCCCCGGCGCCACCTGGACCATCGTGCTGTCGATCTCCGCGCCACGGCTGGCAATGTAGGCACATGCGGGCTCTATATCAGCAAACACTGCTTCGAGCTGACCACCCTCAACGAGACGCACCTTCTAGAGCTGACGCATTCACGTCCGTTTCTGTGAAATCGCGCTGTGTCAAGATCGTATGCTAGCGCGTAAAGATCTGATGTTGAGTGCCCGCTTCCCTCCAACTTTGCGTCAGCGAAGTCTTCGTTTCGTATCGGGTTTCGAGCAGACCGGGCTTGCATAGTCCCGGCAGCGACTTGCAAGCGATGTCGCGCCCGACCCATGCCATGTTTTGTGCACCATAGCGTTTGACGAAACGATTGATGGCGACCTGGCTTATCCCTCTTTGCATTGCATTTGCAGCGATTATTTCGTTGCAAAGCGAGTCCTCGACGTAGCTTCTCCCATGGCGCTGGTAGCAGCTGTGAAAACCGAGCATCCCGGTACCGACGATGCTTCGGCGTTCCCCCGACGCGAACAGGATCGAAGCGCAAGCGGACGCGCACGTCGCGTTATCAGGGACGACGGTGTAGACGCGCACCTTGTCCATCGCGTCGACGACCCGAAAGGCGGCCTCGACGTTACCTCCCGGACTACTCAAAACGAGGACGACGAGTGCTTCGTCATCGCGGTCGGCCATTTTGGCAAACGCCTTGAACTTCTCAGCATCGCCATCCTGGATCCTCCCTTCGGCGATCACAATTTTGCGCTGGACTTGTGGTTGGGCGTAAATCTTGAAATCCATCGCCGGTGCCATTCCGGGAAATAAAATCGCAGTGAGGCAAACGCATGAGAACAACCACCGAGCGGAGCGTTGTGCTCGCGTGTCCTTTGGCGGCGGATGCTCAATGCTGCCCATGCACTTTTCCTCGGTAATGGGGGACTTTGACTTTCATGCATGTTTCCGGTTAGGTGCACCTAAGGCTGGCGTGCGTCTTCCGTTCGGCCGGACGATAGCTTCAGCATCCATGTCCAACGTCAGTCCTTTGCAGAGCCGCTTCACGATCCAGCCATGCGCCGCCATGGCGCCGCATCCAGCAGCATCTCGCGATAGCGGTCGGATTGAACTGCTGTCCGTGACTGCCGCGGACGAGCGATCACGCAAATATACTTTGCTTGACGGCCACCTACGGCTCGTTGCTCTCCGGGAACTTGGGCAAGTGAAGGTCATGTGTCTGGTCGCTACCGATGACGAGGCATATACATACAACAACAGGCTTAACCGGCTTGCGTCCGTCCAGGAACATTTAATGATTCGAAGGGCGATCGAGCGTGGCATACCGCCCCTGCGGCTTGCCAAGGCGCTCGATGTGAAAATCGACCAGATCGCCGCCAAGATAACGCTGCTCGACGGACCGTGTCCCGAGGCGATTGCGCTTCTGAAGGACCAGCAATTTTCGCCGTCGCTTACGCATACCTCTAAAGATGAAACCCACTCGTCAGGTCGAATGTGTTGAGTTGATGCTTGCGGCGAACAGCATCACGGCATCGTATGCACCCGCGCTCCTATGTTCGAAGAACCTGTCCGCTCGCGCGGTGCCCAGCGGCAGCGGAACGCGGCCGCGCCAAGATGCCCGCCGCCGCCAAATTGCTCGGCCATTACCGACACATCCACGCCCTCGGCCGCGCGCAGGCTCACGGACAGAACACGCATGGCAGGGCCCTGGACGCTAGCCTGCATTACTGAAGATCGGCATCGGGCACTTTGCTCCAGCCGGGGCCCGGGTCAAACGACTTCGTGTCCTCAGCCTTGGCGGCACTCTCCGGCCCAAGGTCGCGCTGATAGACCTGTCCGGCGTGGCTCACCATGAAACTTTTGATCCCCGTGTCGCCGTATTTCACCGGCCATGCAATGACGGCAAACCCGCCGAAGAGCTTGTCCCGCACAACGTAGTCATAGGCACCGCCGGGCGCGTGGGATCCTTGTGACTCGAGCAGATTGTAGTGGTACCCGTAGTAGCCCGCATTCTTCGCGTTGCGCGAACTGGCATCAACGAAGGCATCACCTAGCGGACTTGGAGTGCCATCCGGCCCAGTAGGCCAGTACAAACCATCATGCTTGCCGGGCGAACTAACCATCCTTGATGCATAGGCAAGGACACCCTCGCCATCGTGATTAGTCTGCGCGTACTCGCGCTGCGCATCGTAGATTGCGAGCATCGTCTGAATGACGGCCAGTTCGTTGCGTCCGATGCGCCGCAATCGCATTTCTTCAGCGCCGGCGCTGGTATCGAAGTGCCAACCTTTACTGCTCTTCACGAGTGGTATCGGGAACGTCCAGCCGTTGTCGCCCACGACGATGTGCGCGCGCCCCTTAACCGTCGGCCCGATAGTGTGGGACCTTGCCCATTCCGCGACAAACGTATCTCGCAGCTCGCCACCAACCGGTGGTATCAGATCACGGAAGTCGTTGCCGAAGATCTTGCGCAACGCGTCCTCGCGGTCTTTCACGACAGCGTCTCCAAAGGCGTTCATCGCCGCTTCCGGCGAACTGAAGTTCATTTGAGCGTGCACCGCTGGCGCCATCGCGACCGACAGGACGGCTGCGGCCGCAAGGTTCGCGAGTGTGGGCGTCAGCCACTGCTGGAAGACGCATGAACGGAAAGCCATGATTCCCCCTCTCCTTAGCGCCGGCCGCCGCGGAATCCACCGCCGCCACGCATGCCTCCACCACCGGAGGGCCGGTTAACGCCTGAACCCCGCATGCTCGAGCTGCCTCTGTCGAAGTTGCGTTGCGTGGTGCGGCCGCTCGTGCCCACGCCGTTGAAAGCGTTGTCGCGTCCGCCGCTGTAACCGCCCCGGCGATCGCCACTGCTGACACGATTCACGTCACCTCCTGCGCGATTCGACGCGCCCCGGTTCGCGCCAGCAGAACGGTCTGCCGTCGCTGCGCGATTGCCTGCCCCTGCCCGGTCATTGGTGCCGGGACGGTTACCCGCGTCGCCTCGGCCGCGATACTGGTCACGTGTGCTGGCACGCGGCGACTGCCCGGCGAATTTATCGCGCGTGGCATTGTCGCGATAGGCGACGCCCTGGCGATGGCTCGCATCATGCTGCCAGCGACCGCCTTGCCCCTGGACCTTGCTGCGATCAAAGTTGCGGTTGATGTTTGCGGCCTTGTCGACGTTGATGTTGACGTCGCCTCCACCCCAACACGAGTTGCAGTCGCTGAAGATTGCACCGGCGGCAGCTATGCCAATGCCAAAGGCGAAGCCCGTCGCGAGCGCTGCGCCTGGATAGTAACCGGGGTAATAGGCGGGATACGGCGGCCAGTAGTAAGGCGGATAGGCTGGATAGCTCCACGCGCCATACACGACAGTCGGATCATAGGCGGGCACATAGATCACCTGCGGGTTCGCGGGCTCGATCTTCACGATGGTCTGCGCGCTGCCAGCAGGTGCCTGTTCGACGATCACGTTCTGCTGTTCGTTCGACTTGAGGTTGCCCGACTCCTTCGCGTGTGCCCGCAAGCGCTGCACAGCGGCGAAGACGTCCTTTTGCTGCGCAAGAAAGGCGTCGCCGAGCTTCTGGGTCCAGTCGATCTTGTCATTCATCGGCTCAAGTATCTGCGGGAATGCCACCAGCGATTTCACACTCGTGTCCCACGGCTGGTTCTCTACGGCCTTCACGGCGGCGTCGCCCTTGACATTCGGATTCGCTTTCACCCAACGCGCAGCGTGTACGATCTCCAGCGGATAGGTCGACGCCATCAATACCTGCGCCAGCACGGAGTCCGGGTAAAGTGCGATTGGCGCAACGAGGGCTTCGATCTCCTCTGGCTTGAATGGCGCTGGGCCCGACGCCGCCGGGCCTGATGGTGCGGGGCCCGATGGCGCGGTGTTCAATGACGCCGGGCCCGATTGAGCCGGGCTAGGCGCAGTGCTCAATGACGCGGGGCCTGATGGCGGGGGACTCGCCGGACCGTGGTCCGCGCACGAGGGGATGGCGGCCGGCAGAACCAGCCATAACAAGTAGGCTCTAGCCCATCGGGCCTTCCAATTGATCATGGCCACTCCGTCCGGCAGGTTCCTGTCGCAGACAACGAGGCGTCCCTGCCGGTCATAGAAGTCGCTGGTGCCTGCGTGCCTGGCTGCCCGGATGATCCGGGCGTCGACTCGGGAAGCAAAGAGTCTGGGGGGAACTCAATCGCAAGTCTCTCCCATCCGACTCCGAACCAGTCACCAGTCGTGGGTTCCTTACCGCGGATAAGGAACATCAGAAAAACGCAGGCAACAATGATATGTAGCCAGAACGCAGCCCGCTCGAATCCCTCGAAGTCATGTCTCACGTCGAGTCTCGAACTACCGGTGAAAAACCGACAGTTTCCAGCCTATACGCGTTGAATTGGATGTTGTATTGGACTTTGGTCCAATGAGTCGCTGGAGGCGGGACGCTTGCTGGCTGTTACGAAATGGCTGAGCGGGAATATGCGCCGCGCCAAAAGTCTTGCAGCCCGGCGCATCTTGCCGACAATGGCCAGTCGCATCCTCCAGACAAACGACGCCACGCGCGGGTTGCCGACGACCAGGCTATCGAGGGCCTCCCAGCGTTGCAGAGTGTGCACACGCAATTAAGCGTTCATTGGCGACGCTGCGTAGCTTACATACATCTTACAATCATCGTTATGATCGACACAGCACCTCAACCGGATCTTCGACGATTTTCAGGCACATAGAACCACACAGGATCGGGGCGAGACTCACCACTCGTATGGAGGCAGCAATGCTCAAACATCGCGACGAAACGCATCTGGACATGGTAATCAGTCGGACTCACGGGAAGGCATCGCAAGTGGAATTGGTATTGATCATGGAGGAGCGGCTGGTAAATCAGAAAACCGGAGCCCCTCGACTCAAACGCGCGGCCGGCCGGGACCAATCATGCGTTGCACTCGAAGCCGTTCAACAACAATCGGAACAATGATGTCGTTCGCCCCGGGACCTGACCGGAGCAAAGTTCCTTACTGGATTTCACCAACTGACGTAATGTGAAGTGAAGTCAGGCCGACGCTTCGGCAATCGGCTGGTCGCGCCCGACCCGACGACTTCCGCATGTTGCCTGTCGATGGGATATCAAGGACGCTGACATTGGAGATGTGTGCGATGTACAGGACCATTCTTGTTGCCGTCGACGGAAGCGGGTCGTCTAGACTGGCGCTCAGGGAAGCCGTGTGCCTCGCCGCCTCGGCCCATGGCGTCGTGCATGCAGTTCACGTCGTGCATGATGCACCCATTTTCTCGCACCCCGAACGTGATCTCACTGAATTCGTGGACGCCATGCGAAGGGAAGGAAGATCGGCGCTCGTTGAAGCGGCGCAGGCCTGCGCCGCGGCTGGCGTGGAGTGTCACGCCGAGCTGCTTGAACCCGCCGCCTTGTCGGACGATGTCGCCTCCATTGTCGAGTGCCAGGCGGATCGGCTTCATGCGGACCTCGTTGTAATGGGTACGCACGGGCGCAGGGGCGTGAGACGTCTGGTGCTCGGCAGTGTCGCGGAACGTTTCCTGCGACTTTCGAAGCGTCCTGTACTACTGATGCGTGACGACGAGAGTCAACAAGCCGCAACTTGAAATTGAAGCGTCATTTTCGCTCGCTCCGTCCGCCGCCGCGAGCCCACCCGACTCGACCGTGTCGATCATGCGGTCCTACACGCTGATTCAGTATCTGCCCAATCGGGCAGAACCAGATCCGTCTGCTTCTATCTCGTGCCGGGCGTGACGGAAATGGCAATGGCTTCGGTATAAACCCCCTCGACGTGATCCCCCCTTTCGGATATTTTTCAGTCGGTCGGGATTTTCGACGTTGATGTCAACGTCGCTGCCTGCACGACCTTTTAACGCAATGCTTCTCGCCTTGGGATCAACGGACACGACGTCCGCCATGACTGTCACCGCGCGGCCGATGGTGCCGCTTGGCTTCGCCCCGGAAGCCGTACGCTCCTAGATCAGGCGTTGTGTGCTGGAACGCGCCCCCCGCTTTTGCAAGACTCACCGATATCGCTTTTCGCTGCCGCTGCCGCTGCCGCTGCCGGCGAAATATCCGGGTCGAGGCCACTGCCCGACGACGTGACAAGATCGACCGGTACGGGCGTCGTGTTCGACGGGTCTGCGTCGTGCAGCGCGGCGAGACGCCCCTTGACCTCATCGGCGAGCGCCGGGTTGGTCGGTCCCAGGTTCGAGCCGCCCAAGCCTTGAGCGTTATACGGGTTCGGCGTCGTGGCAGACAGCCGGCCCCGGAAGTAGCGCCGAGCGGGCGATACTTCACGCCCTTCAATGCGAGCGGGATCAGCGCCACGATGATCAGCCGGACGTAGTCATTGTCGCCGCGCAGGTCAAGCCTTTCGAGAAACTCTCGGATACCCTCCAGGTAGCGCAAGCCGGCCCCCTAAGCGAGATCTTCCGGGTGGCACATGTGAACAATTGCGTTTGCATACGTGCATCTAGCGAGGCAACGGCGCGGCATAGCTGCGCCTTGCTCACGTGCGACTCATCAGCCCCTCGCCGGAAGCTGCCACTCTCGGCAGCTAGCATGAAGACGCGCATCACGTCGACCTGATCCATGAATCGCATCCGCTCCGGCTTGGCTGTTGAGCTGGGCATTCGCATGTCCCTGATGCATCGATTTATAGAAAACGCATCTCGCTGCCACGTAAAGGTAAGCGTTACCGACATTCGCAGAATCCAGGGTGTTTTTGCAGGAAATGGGACTTTGGTCCAATATGCCGAAGTGCGCGCCCGCGATATG
This sequence comes from Paraburkholderia sp. PGU19, assembly GCF_013426915.1. Lineage (GTDB taxonomy): Bacteria > Pseudomonadota > Gammaproteobacteria > Burkholderiales > Burkholderiaceae > Paraburkholderia. Next base: position 206,858 of record NZ_AP023183.1, on the reverse strand, counting down.
TTTCGCCGTAGGTACATTTATTCGGGATCGAAAATGCGCACCAGGTCATGGGCGGTGGCGGCTCACGTAATGGAGTGGTCGCGCGCCTGGGCGGTAGCAGGCTTCATATCGCCGCGCGGGTACATCCTGCGAAGCCGGTCCAAGGGCACACGGCCCGTATGCCGGGCAGAGGACGGTCTGTCAATATGCCGCGGACACAGCCATGAAACGGACGAAGGACTGGGACGTCGTTGATAGACGTGAATCGATCAGGCAATCGGCTTATGAGATCGCCCGCAGCGGCCTGTTCGAAGGATGGCAAGAGGTATGGCGTGCGCTGCGCCTACGGTTCACCGTTGAGCAGTTATCGACGATTTTCGAAAGCCCTCTTTGCCGAATCGATATCGACCAAAGGTGTTATCGGGCGCGAAATCCATCGGACGGCAAAACGGAGTGGGCAGACGACCTGACCGCCATGAGAGGCAGGACATCCACGCCTCGAAAACCAACGAAGGCCTCGCCTCGGGACCGGACCCCGCGTATGTTTGGCCTACTCCCGCAGCGCATCGTCGCACTCCTAGCGGATGGAAGCGAACTTACCGCGATAGAACTGGCCGAACGGCTGGACAAGAGTCGGAATGATGTGCTCATTGCCAAACGCGGAATGCTTGCCGATGACACACTGCAGGTCACACGGTACATTGCGTCGGCGCACGGTGGCCGTGGAGCGCGTGTTTTTGCATGCACAAACACGCCCGCCGCCCGGTCAGAAACTCCTGAATCATTCACGTCATGGCCACCAGCAGATCCCGTTTTAACAACCGCTATTCACGCCATTGTGCGTCTCAGGTAGCGAGCCGTTCCTTTGTTGTCGAACCCGTGTTTTTGCAACAGACCCAGAAGCTGCACTGCATGGAGCGAAAGGGTTCGCGATCGATCGGCAATTGGGTGATCGGCATCTATCGCTCGCGCCGGGGGGCGAGTTGAGTTGCCTGGTTTTCAACACTCGCCTCGCTTTCGCAGGCTGACCAAAGACCCGGTGGAGAGCCTTCGAGATCGTTCTGATGGAACCACGAGCCGCAAACGCTACAGCGGTATTGAAGATAGTGGGTAACAGCGTTCCCAGGCGCGCCGATGATAGGCGCCTTGATCCGCTGCAGTGACGCGTGTGGGGCGACAGAAGAAGGCATGCCTACCAAGGTTTCACATGCAAAGCAGCGGCTCATGGTCCCCTCCGTTGCCGTATGACGTGATCAATGCAAGAAGCATAGACGACGGCCGCCGCCGAGGGCATGGGCAGAAGCCCCCTTCACCGGAAGGAGTTCCAAAAACTGAGCATGGGCTCGCATACGCCCCGGGCTACGACAGTCTTTCGGACATGGCGGTTCGCTGCTGAACCAGTTCACCGAGACAGTTCTTCTCGTCATCTCGGGCTCGTTCCGGTCATCATCCCCGCGGCCGGCTTTATCGCCATCGGTCTGGCGCCCAAGAATTACAGTCAGCAGAACGGCTGCTTTCAGTTTCCAGCCAGATGTGGATCGACGCCCGGTTCGACTGCGCAACTATCACGCGTTTAGATATGCAGCGCAAAGTGCGTGGACACGCTAAACGACCGGCGACCTGTAATCGAGAAACCAGCCGGTCCGCAGGTAGAAAAGCCGGTGCAGCTCCGCATCGTCCTTCGGAAAAAGGGGGCGCGCTTTCCTGTCCGGCTATCGCTCGTGATACATCCACGAGCCTAGCGCGCCCCAGTCAGTCACATTCGGCTCCATTCGAGCTCGAAGCACCGTCCCGCCAGAGTTTATGCTTCGCGTGCCGATGCTTCGCCTTGAGGCGCGAGTGGGGCCCGTATCGCGTGCCTACTTACAACCTATCGCTTGCACAATTGGCTTCACCCGGGAGAAACACCTATGGTGCCAGGGTAGCTAGCCTGTCAAAAAGTAGCGCGTGCGGTCCTTGTTTGAAATCGCTGCGCCACGAACGCAGACAATACGATGGCGATGCGATCTTGACGTTTTCGCTCCTTCTGCCGTCCACGGTACGTCGTCCAGCAAACATCATTGGCCATCAATGCCGAAAACTATCCGAATTGCGGCCGACGACGCTCGCAAGCAGGGAACTATCCTGGAGCGATCAGGCTTTGTTGCCATTGTCGCGCTGCTGCGCCTCTTTGCGGTTCTTCCCTATGGCTTGGTCGCGCGGCTTGGCAGCGCGCTCGGTGCAATGCTGTACACGCTTCCAAGCTCCCGGAAACATATCGTGCTTGTCAATCTGCGTCTGTGCTTTCCGGGCAAGTCGGAAGCCGACTACGATGAGCTTGCGAGAAACCACTTTCGCCATGTCATTCGAAGCTATGTCGAACGAGGCATTCAATGGTTTGGCAGCGCGGAGTCGCTACTGAAGCTGGTGCGCATCGAAAGTCGAATCGATCTGGAAGACAGGAATGCTCCACCGACCATCTTTCTGGGCTTTCACTTTGTGAGCATCGAGGTGGGCTGCATACTCTACTCTACGCAGTTGCCCGCAGCTTCACTGTACACGCGGATGTCAAACGCGCGTCTATGCGACCTGGCGAAGCGACAACGCGGCAGATTTGGCGCGGAGATGATTGAACGGTCAACGAGTGCCAAGAAGATCGTTGGGTTGCTACGCTCAGGCAAGCCGGTCATGCTCGCTGCGGACATGGATCACGGCGTACACAACTCTGTTTTTGTGCCGTTCTTTGGCGTTCCCGCGTGCACGCTCACGTCGGTATCGCGCCTTGCCAGGCTCGCCCAGGCACGGGTTGTACCATTCGTGACCGAGGTGCTACCAGATTACCAGGGATATAAGCTCACCATCTTCGAGCCGCTGGGCGACTTTCCATCGGCGAGCGACACGCTCGATGCACGTCGAATCAACGAATTTCTTGAAACGCAGATACGTAGGTTTCCAGAGCAATACTACTGGGTGCATCGACGCTTCAAGAACCGTCCACCGGGCGTACCAGGCGTGTATTAGACGGCCTCTGTCACGGGGGGCGTGGCCCTGCGACGTTGCGGGCTCGCTCGGCGCTCGCGTTTCCTGTCATTGCGCCTGGCAGGCCTTATCGTCGAGAACAATAACGCAGACCCATAAAGGCCACCCCTTCGGCGCACGAACGACCGTTGGCCACTTGCAAGCCGCCGTTAGCCCCGCGCTAGTCCCAATGGCCGGAGTGGGTCGTGAGTACGCGTTCGGTTTCGGCGCATAAGGCATTTGCGACCGCCGATATGCCAATGTCGGGAAAGCGGCCCGTAGCCGCCTTACCAATGTGGACACCCGAATGACGGGAATGGCCGACGACCTGCCCCGTCAACGGTTGGCACCATAGATTGACTTCCGACATATTCAATGCCTTTCATAGGTGGCGACATACTGCGCCAGATCAGCCCACTGCGGCGACGTCAAAAGGTGTGATCTCGAGCGACCTGCAGTGCTACCGCATGAAAACCCTGATTTGATTCGGATGGTCCCGCCTTCAAAAGACCATTGAATGATGTAGTCAGGGTCGCGCTGGTATCGCCGGCAAGCGCGGGTGGAACTTCGTCAACTGCGGCAACATTCAGCGCATTGCTCAGTCTGTCAAGGTGCTTGTTGAGGTATTCGTTCGATCCGTGGTGCGACACGTGTTGCACCATGAAAAGGACGAATACCCCTTACTGGCTCGCATCCGATCGCACGGAAGATTTTTTCGGGCGCAGGTCGGGCGACCGCCTTCTCAATGCTCGCGAAGAACAGGCGGCGGATGTTTGACAGGTCGCCAATCTGAAAGACCAGGCGTGCGGCGCATGAACTGGCATCAGGAGCCGTGACGAGCAGCCACTGGTTCCACTCAGGTTAATGCCAACCATACCCTCAATACCTCGCGTAAAGAATCCCCAATATCATCGCTTCATCGTCAAACACGTCGAGCGTGTCCGACAGTGCAGTCAGCGGCCCCGCGTTATTGACGAACAGCGCATAAGCGAGCCGCCGGCCGCTCTTCGCGTCGATGTAGCCCGCCATGTTCATCGCGACCATCTCGCCCGCGCTGTTGATGGTCGCGCCGCTCTTCACAAAGATATGCTCCTTGCCCACCACGTTCTTGCCCACAGCCGCAAGCGATCCATCGACGCCGAGAATCGACAGCGCGTCGTGATACACGGGATAAACGGGCAAACGGCTCATGGCAGTCAACAGCGTGGCAGTCGTGCGAGCGGTCGCTTGGCTATCCGGCGTGCCGCTGCCGTTGGTGGGGAAGTTGAAGCCCGCACCGTCGAGGCCGAGCGTGCCCGTCAGATAGCGACGTTCGGTGGCCAGTGCATCGCCGACAGTGCGCACGCCTTGCGCAAGCCCCTGGTACATCAGGCTCAGATTCGCACCCGTGTTCAGACTGACCTTCAGCACGAGCTTCGCGAATTCGGAGTACGACATCGAGGTATAGCTCGCGACCTGTGTCGCGCCCGAGTAGTCCTGCGATGGCGGCAAGGCGGCCGTCTGGTTCGGCTGCACGGCGAGCGCAGACACGCTGACGCCCGCGCGTGCCAGTGCGTCGATAAACGCAGTGCGCGCGAATGAAGGCGGATCCTCGACGCGCAGAATGCTCACGTAGAGGCCATTGCCGACGAGCGGCGACACGAAGCCGAGCGGTATCGTTGCGGGTGCATCGAGACTCTCCTTGCTCGACAGCGTGCCCATGCAGCCGGGCGCCGCGAGGCACGAGAGCGGCGCCTCGTTCAGCGCATCGCCGGAGACCATGATGTCACTCGTGCTGTTCGCCGCCGTCGTCACGGACGTGCCTTGCATCGTCATCGCGCTGGTGCGCGGCCGCCAGTCGAGCACGCCCGCTGCGCCAACGGATGCGCCCGGTGTCAGCGTCACGTCGATCACGTTCTCGTTGATGACGATCGGCGAGATCAGCACATTGCCATTCGGCACGCGAAACGCGTCGAACAACCGGTCGTCGATGATCACGTCGCCATCCACGGCCGTGATACCCGACGCCCTCACCTGTTGCGCCAGATCGTTTAACGCAGTGAGCGGATCTTCGGGCGTGAGAATCGCGCCGCCGAAACCGCGCGCGTCGTTGTGGTCGAAATCGGTGAAGTCGACGGTGCCGTCGGGCTTCTGCCGGCCACCGAACGTCAGATCGCCGGATGCCTGCAGGATCAGATTGCCCGTCAGCTTGCCGGACCTGTCGACCGTGCCGGTACGGTAGACGGGTGTGACGAAGCGGTGATCCGCGCCGATCACGTTCAGCGCCGTCGCCACCGAATACAGCTTGCGCACCGATGCCGTCAGCACGAGCATGTCGGGGTCGAGCGCGTCGAGCACCTGCCCCGTGTTCGCGTCCATGACGACCATCGACCATTGCGATTTCGCGCTCGTATATCGCGGCTTGCTCATGATCTGCGCAATCGGATCGCCGTCGTCGCTGCTCCCGCAGCTCGCGACGAGCACACAGCAGGCGACCGATGCCAGAAGAACCGTAAGCGTTGCACGCATGGCATTCCTTTCGACAGGTTCAGGCAAATGGAGCGGGCCTTGACATCATTGCAGCTTCCAGATCTGCGCCGCGATCATGCCTTCGTCCTGGAACGCGTTCAGCACCGTGTCGAAACCCTCGAATGCCACGTTGTTCACTGACAGGAAGAACGCGAGACGATGGCCGCTCGTCGCGTCGACATACCCGGCGAGCGCCTGTGCCTTGAGTAGCGGCACGGCCGGTGTCGTCGTGCTCAGGCCGACATAGGTACCCGTCTTCGCGTACACCTTGCCCTTCGCGCCTGCGAGCGTCGGGTCCGCTTCAAAGTTGGTGACGGTGGTGAGTGAACCATCCACACCGAGGAAAGGCAGCGAATCGACGTACGCTGCGTAGTCGGGCATCAGGCGCATGCCGCGAAGCAACGCGATGACGGCGGTGGCGTTCGCGGTCGTGTCGCCGCCGCCGCTTCCATCGATGAAGTGATACTGGTTTGGTGCGATCTTGAAGGTCGTTGACAGTTCCTGCTGTTCCGTCGCCAGCGAACTGGCCATGGTTCGCGAGCCGTTCTTCGCGAGTCCGTACAGCATCAGCGTCACGTCCGCGCCGATGTTATAGCTGACCTTATTGACGAAGCGGATGTCCTGCGCATACGGCGCGGAGGTGAGCTGGGCCACTTGTTGGGCGCTCGAATACGAACCCTGCGCGGGCAGCGAACTCACGTCGTTCGTGCCGACGGCGGCCGCACTAACCGCCACGCCTGAGCGCGCCAGCGCCTCGATAAATACCGTACGCGCATAGGTAGACGGCGCGCTGACGCGGAACGTGCGTATCAGCGGATAGGCGTTGGTCAGCGGAGGCTGCACGACGGTGGGCACCGTGCCCGACACCTCGCCGGAACAGTTCGACTGGCCGAAACATTGTGGCACTTCGTTTTTCGTCGCATCGGGCGTCAATTCGACGGCGAATGCCGTGGTCGTCGAGTCCGTTTTCAATGTCGACTGTACCGAGAAGGCTGCGGAGACCGGCCGGTAGGTGAACGGAAGCACAGTTCCGTCCGCGCTCGAACTGAACGACATATCGACGACGTCGTCGTTGACCAGCATTGGCGTGACGTTGAAACCCGTTTCTTCGCGGAAGGGAAACGCGTCGAAAAGACGATCGTCGATCACGACATCGCCGTTGACGGTCTTGATGCCCGCGGCCGCCACCTGTGCCGCAAGCGCATCGAATCCTGCCAACGGATCGGGCGTAGTCAGGATGGCGTTGCCGAGACCGTCGGCTTCGTTGTGATCGAACGCGCTCAGCGCGATGGTGCCGTCCGCATTGGCGCGACCGCCCATCGTCAGATCGCCGCTCGCCACCATGATCAGGTTGCCGGTGAGCACGCCATTGGCATCGACGGCGCCCTGCTTGTAGACAGGCGTTACGTGTTTGTACTGCGCGCCGAGCATGTCGAGCGCGTTGCCCGTCGAAAAGAGCTTGCGCACTGAAGCGATGAACACCTGCGAACCCGAATTCAGATCGTAGATCACGCGGCCCGTATCCAGATCGACAACCTGCATCGCCCACGTGGCATTCGAGTAAGCAGGCTTTTGCATGATCTGTGTGATCGCGTCGGGAACGGCCGTACTCGGATGATCCGAGCCGCCGCACGAGACCAGCATCAACGCCGACGCGATGATGCTCCAGCGTGTGTGCTTCCGATCGATTGTCGCGTTCATCCCAGAGGTCTCCCGGCTGGTTATGTATATTGCGAATGAAAGGCGCCGCTCAAGGCTGGTCTTCGTCCACCACGTCCACCGCCTTGCCCAGCTCCGTGATCACGATGCGCGCGATCGCATCGGCGGGCCCGCGGCCATCGGGTGTGTCCGCCGTCGTCGCCCACGTCACGACTGTCGTATTCGTAGTCGGGTCGTACACCATGAAGGTGTTGAAGCCGTTGATCTGGCCGTTGTGCCCGTAGAACGTGCCGAACTTCGCGACGCCAAGACAGTAGGCCGGTGAGTTCGGATCGGACGGCGTGAGCGCGGTACAGGTGGACAGGCGCTTCGACTGGAGATCGGCATTCAGATAGGCGCCGCCGACCATGCGCTGCACGAACGCAGCCAGTTCCTTGATGGTCGAAATGCCGGAGCCCGCTGTCCAGCCCCACGACGGGCTCGCGTTCGTCACGTCCGTCGGCTGCAACGTGCCGTCCTTCGCAGCGGCCTGGCGCGCGGGAGATAGCGAGGGATTGGTAGCCGTCTCCGCATTGGTGCCCCACAGATAGCTGTGCGGCGACGGTACGGGCAGCGACGAATCCGTCTGCGCGGGCAGGTACGTATCGGTCGTGGCGAGCGGCGCGAAGAGCCGCGTCCGGATGGCATCGGCAGCGCTGATGCCCGTCAGTTGCTCGATGATCATGCCGAGCAGCACGGTGTTCGTATTCGAGTAGCCGAACGAGGTGTCGGGATCGAAATCCACGGGATGACTGAACGCGATGGCCAGCATTTCGGCTGTTGTCCAAATCTTGTCCGGCTGCGCGTCGAGCGTCTGGTTGAAGCCGAGGTCGCGCGTGTAGTTGAAAAGACCGCTGCGCATTGCCAGCAGTTGCTGGATCGTGATTGCGTCGCCATTGGGCACGTTCGGCACGAACTTGCTGACGGGGTCGCTCAGATTCAGCTTGCCTTCCTGTATGAGTTGCAGGATGACGGTGCCCGTCCACGTTTTGGTGACGCTGCCGACGCGGAAGTGCGCATTCACTGGAATCGGCGTGCTGGTGCCGCGCTGCGCGGTGCCAAACGATTCGAGCCAGTTGCCCTGTGGTGATTGCACATACACCACGGCGCCAGGCGTCAAGGTCGTGTCGAGAAACTGGTTGATCTGCATGCGTGACGCGGTGACGTACGCCGGCTCGCCAGACGAAGAGCCACCACACGCGGAAAGCGACAGGACAATCAGCAAGCCAGAAACAGCAGCGCCAATCGCGAACATCGATCGCGATTGCGAAAACAGGCGGACGAGAGCCATCGTTTATTCCTTACGACCTTACCGCAGTGCTTCCTGTGCTTCGCATCGACAGGTTGATTATGTCAATTGATCTGTCGATTATCCGGATGACCTGAATTGAAACGCTGAACTCAAAATATCACCGGCAATATGTCAAATCCAAAATCGATGCATGTGCAACTTTCGTAATCTCGTGAATGAGTATAGGAGCTACTCTCCCAATATGCATGCGCTTTACGAAGAAATTATTTGCTGCACTGGCGAACTGAGCTAATTATTGGCGGATTACGGCACAACGATAATTACGCGTATTCGGCAGTCACTTTTTATTTTAGAAGGCACTGTCTGATATCGCCAACTTGAATATCTGATAAAAGAAACGGCAAACAGGATTCCGGTTCCGTATGTGCGCTGTGCCACATAAAAACGTTGATCGTCCCTCGGCGAGGCTTCACGGCAATCCCGTTCACAGGCCGGAACGCGATCGACACGATAAGCTACTTGTCGTTCACTCTCATCGCTGCGTGCAGCGTCGTGATCCGACCCGACGCGAGGCAACGGTCATCTTTCAGGAAGAAACATGGTGATGGCTTTTTTCACGCGTGGCGGCCGTGCGCTGCGACTCAGCGCAATCACGCTCGCACTCGCAGCGCTCCCGATGCTCACGGCGTGCACGTCATCCCCCGCGGCGTTCGCGGAGAAGCGCGCACCGGATACTGGCACGGCGTCCGTCGATCCCGCCATCGTCGCGGCGCTGGCACCGACTGGCAGGCTGCGCGCGTCGATCAATCTCGGCAACCCGGTGCTCGCCAGTCTCAATTTGCAAGCCGGATGGCCAATTCTGACATATATGCAGCAAAAGCACGCGCACGACGATAACGCTCGCGGGTAGGTACAACTTTTGTTGAAATTTAGCTACAATTTTACTTGTGTGAGCGCGAGCGTAATTTTTTGGAAGACAGGAAACAAAACCGTGCTATTGCAATAAGTTTTCTTTTGATAACGCCCGGGTTTTGTAAGCAAACTCACACATGTGAATAACAGCGTCGCGCATTGCCCCGTTCGTGCACCATCTGCATTCCTCAATAACGATTCCATCGAACCCCACCCTTGTTCGCAAGACCAAACAATGCAGCACCAACGTCCGTCAGAGATTCCCAAAGCAGACATATTTTGGTTCCAGATATTCTTCGATTCCCGAATGCGCCCCCTCCCGGCCGATTCCTGATTCCTTGATCCCGCCAAAGGGGCAACTTCGTTGAAGACCAGACTGTCGTTGACACCAACCACACCACATTCAAGTGCCTCCATGACCCTGAACGCACGTCGGATGTCCGTTGTGTAAAAGTACGCCGCCAGGCCTGTTCGCGTGTTGTTCGCAAGGGCAATCGCCTCATCCTCATGCTTGAACCGGAGCACGCTCGCGACTGGTCCCAGGACTTCGTCCCCGCACACGCCCATTTCCGGACGGACGCCCGTCAGTACAGTTGGTAGAAAGAAGTTTGACCCGATCGTCAGGCGCGAGCCACCAATGGCAACAGTTGCCCCCGCCTGCTCCGCCTCGTCCACCAGGCTTTCAAGTCGTGCAACGGCTGTCTCACTGATGAGCGGGCCAATCTGCGCCCCCTCGGCCATCCCGTCACGCATGGTGAGTGTTGAGACTTTCGCCACAAGTCGGGCTACAAAGCGTTCATACACGTCCGTGTGCACGTAGAACCGGTTTGCGCACATGGCCGCCTGCCCGGAATGTCGAAAGCGCGCGTCGATGGCACCTTTGACCGCCAGGTCAATGTCTGCATCATCGAAAACGATGAAGGGGCAGTTGGCGCCCAGTTCCAGCGACACCTTCTTTACCGTAGCCGAACATAGCGCCATCTGCCGTTTGCCTTCTTCAATGGAGCCCGTAAAGGAGACCTTCCTGATGTCCGCATGCGAGACCAGCGCGCTTCTGACGGTATCGCTTTCTCCTGTCAGAACCGACAGAACTCCGCGTGGCAATCCGGCGCTCTCACCCAGCACGCAAAGCGCCAGCGCCGAAAAGGGCGTCTGTGGATCAGGATGATGTACGACAGCACACCCCGCGGCCAGAGCCGCCCCTACACGCCTTGCCACCATTGACGATGGAAACGTCCAGGTGGTCATCGCCGCGCAGACCCCCACCGGCTGCCGCAGCACGCGGATTCGCTGGTTGCGGCGAGGTGCCGGAAGATTGTCGCCGTAAATCCTTCGCGCCTCTTCGGCGAACCAGTCGAGGTAGTTGGCGGCTTGCGTGATTTCCGCGCGGGCCTCGTGGAGTGGCTTGCCCTGTTCGCTGCACAGGATAATGGCCAGGTCGTCGCGATGAGTTTCCACCAGACGCGCCCATTCGCGCAGTACCAGGGCACGCTCGCGGCCACTCCATTCGCGCCAGTCGTTGAAGGCTGTGGTTGCACAGGCGACCGCCTCGTCGATCTGCCCGTCCGTCACCTGGGGCACCGAGCCAATGACTTCGTGAGTCGACGGATTGGTGACCGGCACCCTTGGCAGGGATGTGTTGTCGACCCAGGCACCACCAACGTATGCTGATTGTTCGAAAAGACTTGCGCACTGTAGCTTCACGGGCAGCCCCTGCATTCAGATTGCTACGTTTCGATGGGAATTAGCTACGTTGATTATCTCGCTTCTGTCTCCGCTCCGGCTCGAATGCGACCGCGCCAACGATCTCTGGGGCGGCTGTCGCTTCGGAAGTGTCGAAGCGCATCGACACACTATAAACACTCTCTTCGGCCATATTCGCAGGCCCGGATTCAGCCCCCGCCCTGGCGGGCCCTTCTACCTGGTAATTCCTTGCACCGGAAGGGGTAAGCGTACGTGAAACGTTGTCGCGCCCGGCTGCGAACTGACGAGAATCGTTCCACCATGCCGATTGACAACAATGCGATAGGCAATGTCGAGGCCCAGGCCCGTACCCTGGCCGACCGGCTTGGTGGTAAAGAACGGCTCAAACAGCCGCGACTGATTCTCCGGCGGGATACCAGGACCGCTGTCAGTGAACTCAACCACCGCGTAGTCGCCCTCACGGCGCGTCGAGATGACAAGGTCGCCCCGGCCTTCCATGGCGTCGACCGCATTGTCGATAATATTGGTCCATACCTGATTCAGTTCGCTGCCGTACGCCTGAAGACGGGGCAGGCTTCGATCGTATTCGCGTCTTACAGCGACCGACTGGATGAGCCGGTGGCGCATGACGGCGAGCGTATCCTCGAGGCCATCGTGAATGTCTACCTCCTGTTGCGGCGCCTGGTCCATATAGGCGTATGACTTGAGCGCCTTGACCATGCCAGAAATGTGCGTTGCGCTCCAGGTCGCATCCTTCAGCAGCGCGCGCAGTTCGATCGTCGCACCGAGCCAACGGATGCTGACGTTAAACTGGTCCGGAGAGAGACTTTCGCCAAGTGGTGCGATGTCTTCACGCACAATCCCGCCCGCGATCAAGGCGGGTGCCACCAGCCATGGCTTTTCGACCCCATGGGCAGCCAGCCAGTCGCCCAGCCTGCTTTCCGCAATGCCTCTCGCCAGGTCGTCCCCAGGCGTCTGTCTCGCCGCGGCGCACGCACGCGTGCTCAAGGCATGAATGACTTTGATTGCCTCATGGGGAATCGCGCTGAGGCTGAGGGCGTAAAGCGATTCATCCAGAAGTTCGCGAACCTCGTTTGCGCGGTCTGTCGTGCGCGCCAGTGCTGCGGCAGGATTGTTCAACTCGTGTGCAAGGCCGGCCGCCAGCTTCCCTAATGCGGCCATCTTCTCTCGCGTGCGCAACAATGCTTCAAGGTTAGTGAGGCGCTCGGCCGTTGCGCGAAAGATGATTTTGCTGAAAGAGTCGCAGCATGCAAGCAACTCGCGGAACACCGGCTCGGAGAGCCGGACCAGATGGCTGTCGGTTTCGGCGTTGAGCGTCGTCAGTGAGGGCGTCCCCGCGAGCAACGGCACCGCACCACAGAAACCTGGCGCAGCATATCGATGGACCGGCATCTGCTGCCCGTCGAGCAGTCTGCTCGCCACAATTTCGCCGTCCAGGATGACAAAGAAGCCCTGAAACGTCTCGCCTTCGCTGCGAAGGACTGCACCTGCCCCGACGCGCATGTCCTCGAGGTTCGCCTGCAGCCACTGCAGGCGCTGTTCGGACAGGTCCGCAAAGAGCGGTATCTCGCGTAGATCCTGAAGTGAAACCATAGGTCCACCAATGTCAGTGAACAAGACACCAGGTGCCTGATGTTGTGACTGAATTGTGGCCGCCAACCCGTGGCATCGCAATTGGCCGGATTCGCCAGGAACACGAATTCAGGACTATCGGGCCCCGCAAGGTGTGGATAAAGTGGTGCCTCCCGCACTGCCGCGAAGCGCCACATGAGGGAAATACGGTTGTCCGGATTCGGTGGCTACCTGCCCCTTGAGCCGCGACCTCGCCCAATTCAGACTCATCTGATGATCTCGCCGCTCCACCGGTCGCGGTTGCTCCAGAACGGACACCGCGGACAGGTTTCGCCTTCCGGATAGTCGATGCCTTCCTCATGCGGACACCCGATGATTCGATCGACGGCGACCACCGATCGGGCGCCCTGCTGTTCGATAAACCGGACAATGGCTTCAGTGATTTCCGGATCGGTTCTCGCATCGGCGGTTTGACAGAACCACCGCTCAACGGGATCGGCGTCCGTACCTTCGTCAGCGATGATGGCGACCGACACCTTCGTTGCCCGCGTGTCGTCGGGCCCATAGAAGGCAACCGTTGCGACCGGGTAGCCGCAATAGCCCTTCCGACTTCTTTTAAGGAGCTTGTCCCGGTACCAGTGCGCCTTCAATGTCATATCCCCTCCACCCGCCGGCCGACGGTACGTTGCGACGACGACGTCAGCGTCGAGCGCAGCCGCTGATCGTCATGCTCACCGGTGCTGCACTTTCCGCGTCGCCATATAGGTGTCGAACAGGCCTGCGTGCAGCCGGCTGAATTCCTGCCGCAGGTTCACCAGTTCGTGCTGGTCGCCTTCGTGCTCGCGTCGCAGGATCTCGCCCAGCAGGGCCGTCGCGCGCGACGCCGCCCGGTTACGCTGCACGCGCGCCTCGCCGAGCCGGCCCGCGAGCGCCGGTTTGCCCACCAGCAGCCACGCCGGGAACCAGGCATAGTCGTCGACCTCGCCCGTGCCGGGAAACGCCGCATCGAACCGTCTGCGCAGAGTGTCGAGGGAAGCGTCGCCCAGCGCGGACAGCAACGCCGCGAACCGCGCCGGCGCCAGCCACGCCAGCTCCGCGAGTAGTGGCCACGCGGCATCCAGTCCGGCCGCCCGGTAGCGCGCCTCGGTCATCCACGCGAGCGGTGCCGGGATGCGCCACCACGATTCAATACCCTCGACCGCTTCGCGCGCTGCTGCCCAGTCGCCGGCCAGCAGCCATAGCGGCGCAGCATGATTCACCGCATCCGTGCCCCGAAACGCCAGGGTCGCCGCGCGCGCGGCGAGCGCTCGCCAGCACGGTGCGAGCCACGCGTGAACAGTCTGGGCGGGCAGCACCCGCCGGGCAGCCGGCACCACCTCGTCCTCGAGGTGACGGCGCGCGCTGGCCAGCGCTGCGTGGTCAGCAAACGGTGCTGTCGATCCGCTTCCGAGATCCCGGACCAGCGCGGTCATCGCGGACAGCGCGCCGTCGCCCGGATATTCGGCGGCCAGCCGTTCCAGTGCCGTGCGCGCGGCCGTCGCGTTACGCTGCTGTAACTGCTCCAGCACATCATTGCGCAGCATCACGTCGCGGCTGTCGGCAAAGATATCGAGCTGCTGCATGGTCGGCTGCATCGTCACCGCCTTCAGAAAAGTTGCCCTTCGAGACGGGCCAGATTAGCCCACTTCACCGTGCTGCGGAAGGTGCGACCGTCTTCATCCACCGACTCGATGATCACGCGCTGGCCGCTCGCTTCGGCGATGACGCGCACGGTCCGCTCGCCGTAGCGCATCAACGCGCCGATCGGCGGACAGGGCGGGGCATTGCGGCGGTTTCGCCCTGCTCGCCCGGCTTGTCCCTTCCGCGGGCGACTGCTGTTTTCCATCATGCCTGGCCCCGCTTCTTGCGGCGTGCCGCCGTCTTGCCGGATGGCATGGAGGCGGCCGGGATCTTGCGCGCCGGACCCGGTGTCCGCGCCGGGCGGGTCGCGGCCGGACGTGCCGCGGCGGACTTCGCGCGGGCCGGCCGGCCTGCGGAGTCATCCACGTCGCGCCGGGCCGCCAGCTGCTGCTGCAGCGTCACGTTCGTCGCCTGCGCGGCGTCGAGCCGCCCCTGCAGGACGCCCGCCTGATGGCGTGCGTCACCGAGTTGCGCCTGCAGCGCCTCGACCGCGCGGCGATGGTCGGCCTCGCGCCGGTCGGCCCGCTTCGTGGTTTCGTCGACTTCCTTCTGCAGCTTCGCGGCGACGCCCCGTTCGCGATCGATCTCGAGCAGTGCGCGCTTTTCGGTCGCACGCAGGCGCTCCTCGGCGCGCTCCGCGGTCTCGCGCAACTTCTCGAGATCGCGCGAGAAACCTTCGCGCACCTGGACCAGTTCGCGGTCGCGCGCCGCCACCTCGCTTTTCAACCGTGATAGTTCGGCCTCCAGCCCCTGCCGTGCCGCATGGCCCTCGGCCTGCGCCTTCTCCAGTTCGCGGACCTCGACCTGCGCGGCCAGCAGCGCCGCGGTGCGCTGCTCGAGTGCCATTTCCGTCCGTTCCAGTTCGCCCCGTGCGGCCTCGACACGCTGTTCGGCCTCGGTGCGCTCGCCCTCCACTTCCGTGCGCAGCGCGTCGAGTTCCGCCTGCGCGGAAGCGGTCGCGCGCGTCCACAGCGTCGCGACCAGTTCCCCCGCGGCGTCCCGCAGATCGGTGGGCAGGTCCGGGTGCTCGATGCGCACCCGGCTCTTTTCCCGGAGTTCCGCCCAGAACTCCCCGAGCACCGCGGCGGGCGTGCCCATGCTGCCACGCCTCACCAGCTGATACAGGCGGTTCGCGGTCGGCGCCTGCCCGAAGCGGAAGAACAGCAGCGCGCAGACCTCGCGGTACAGCGCGCGCGTGTTCGGGAATTCCGCCTTCAGGCGCCCGATGTCGGCCGCGAGCCGCGCCTCATCGGACGGCAGACCGGGTGGAATGGCGGACGGAACAGAAACGGACAGGTCACCGGACATGGAGATGGAAAGACGTTTTAATAAGTCAATAATACAACGTAAAACACACCATATCCAATTACTGGCGAGCATTAGTTTGACATTAACCCCATAATGTTGTAAATATCACCCATACCCTGTCCGGCAAATTTATGGGGTCAAATCACTGCCGGTCCGGCTCCCGCAAACGCTCACCGTTCCCGGAAAAGCTCACCATCATGTCCACGCCGCCGTCAGCCAACCTGGTCCTGGTGCACCCCACCCCGCTGGAAAGGCTCGTGGTTCCGGCCGCACTCGACGGCCACGCGGGGACCAACCGCGCGACGGGCGGCCACGCGCAGCTCGCCGCCGCGAACGATCTCGACGCGATCCGCGCGTGGCTCGCGCGTTTCGCCGACAAACAGACCACGTTCGACAGCTACCGCAAGGAAGCCGAGCGGCTGCTCCTGTGGTCGCTCGTGCAGCTGGGCAAGCCGCTCTCCTCGCTCACGCACGAGGACTGCCTGCGCTACCAGCGCTTCCTCGCCGATCCGCAGCCCGCCGCCACCTGGGTTGCCAACGCCGGCGCGGGCGGCGGCCGCAAGCATCCGCGCGACGACGCGCGCTGGCGGCCCTTTCACGGCCCGCTCTCACCGGCCAGCCTCCGGCAGGCGATGGTGATCCTGAACGTGCTGTTTTCGTGGCTGGTGCAGGCTGGCTATCTGGCCGGCAACCCGCTCGCGCTCTCGCGCCAGCGCACCCGCAAGGCCGCCCCGCGCATCACCCGTTATCTCGAGCCCGGCCTGTGGCAGGAGGTGAAGGACTTCATCGCGTCGATGCCGCAAGACACGGCGCGCGAGCGTGCGCACTACCAGCGCGTACGGTGGCTGTTCACGCTGCTGTATCTGGGCGGGCTGCGCATCGCCGAGGCCGGCGGCAACACGATGGGCCAGTTCTTCGTGCGGCGCGATGCCGATGGCACGATGCGCTGGTGGCTGACGGTGCACGGCAAGGGTGACAAAGATCGCCTCGTGCCGGCGACGCGCGAACTGATGACGGAACTGTCGCGTTACCGCCAGTCCCTGGGGATGACGGCCCTGCCCTCACCCAACGAGACGACGCCGCTCGTCCTCCCGATCGGCAGCACAACGGCATCGCCCCGGACGAAAACGGAAGGCCCGTCACACCGGCCGCTGACCCGGGCCGCGCTGCACACGATCGTCAAGGACGTGTTCGCGGGCGCCGCCGGGCGATTGCGCGAACGGGGCGAGGCCTTCGCGGCCCGTGCGGACCTGCTGCAGCAGGCCTCGGCGCACTGGCTGCGGCATACGGCCGGTTCACACATGGCCGACCAGCAGGTGGATCTGCGGCTCGTGCGCGACAACCTCGGCCATGCGTCGCTGAGCACCACGAGTCTGTATTTGCATGTCGACGACGATCGCCGGCATCATGAGACCGACGAGAAACACCGCATCGACTGGTGAGGCCAGTATGTTTTTGAACCGGGAATTCCGGCGCCCCGGCGCAGCACAGGACGGCCACCCGATATTCAAACAGCATCGGCTATGCAAGAATCCGTTCAACGCACCTTGAAGTGTTGCCCCTGCCGCTTATGGAAACCCTCGACCTTGAACCGCAGGTACTGGCGAATCACCGCGGCGTGGCGTTTGGCCTTGTGCACCGGAACAGCACGGTCGAATGCGTGATCACGATCGCGACGCTGGAAGCGTACTTCTGGCTCGAACCCCGGGCCAGTGACGCGCGGATCATGAAGACCTTCCGCGACGGGTACGGTCGCATCCGGGCGATCGCCGAACGCAAACTGCTCGCCCATCCGGCCGCGCGCCTCGAACTGACGCCGGACGATTTCGCGCGCCCCTGACGGCTCAAAGCGACGCCTGGCCAGCCGCTCGACGACAATCTGCACAAACGGTGCCTTTATTGTGGCCAGAAGGTCCGCATGTCCTGGTGACATCATGTCAGTACTTCTAAACTTCGACGATGACGCCCGCGCCGGGATGCTCTGCTATCTCGTCGTCGGCGAACTCGTGGCCATGGCGATAACGGGAGACTGGCTCAAGACCGTTCACCTGGTCGAACTCGCTCGCATCCGGATGAGTGCCAATAGCGCACGATGTGACTGGCGGGAACGTCTCGCAATTGTTCGCGCGGCGGCCGACCTGGCGCCCGAGGCCCAGGCGGCCTTCAAACTCGCAACGGAAAAAATGCTGGCCCCCCTGTCCACCGACGGGTGGCGCCTTGATTACCGGCAAGCAGTCGTTCGCGAGATTCATGACATGAGCGCGTCCCGCATGCGTCACGTGAAGTGATGACCGGTGCCGCTTTTTCAAAAGGCATCATGGAGGGAAACATGAGTGACGGAAAGCCGAAAGTCACCGCACACACTCCAGGCAGCCCCGGTCAGTTCAGCATGCTTGCCGGCCTGGTTCGGGATGCAACGGGTGCGGCGTGTGTAGCCATGGTCGTAATCAATGCCGCAGGCAATGGTGAATACTGCGTGGCAGGACCGCTTGAATCGCAGCTGCTTATGCCCGATCTGCTTGAGCAGGCAGCGCGTGAGTTGCGAACGCAACTGGCAGGTTCGGTCCAGTGACTGGCTCCGCGCGCATGAGCAATGGTTCAGGCAGCGTTGACGGCGTCCTTGAACCCCTTGCCCGCGGTGAACTTCACGGTTTTCGCTGCCGGAATCGTGATGGTCGCGCCTGTCGACGGATTACGGCCCGTGCGTTCGGCACGGGCGCCGGTCGAAAAGGAACCGAAGCCGATCAGCTGAACGGTATCGCCACGTGTGACGGCAGCCGTCACGGCCTCGAGGATGGCATCAATGGCTTCACCCGTGCTGGCCTTGCTTTCACCCGTGCCGGCGGCGACCGCATCGATGAGTTCCTGTTTGTTCATGTAAGAGCTCTCCCTGATAAAAATGCCCGCGCATTGCGGGACAGGACACTTACCCTATCGCAGCTGTACCGCATCCGGCAACCCGCCAGGCTTTGGAAAGGCATCGCCGCGTCTTCTGCGCCGCGCACACCCTTCCTCGCGCGGACGATCCATCCGGCTGCCTCTGCCCGCCGGGTTGTGGCGAAGCCGGGCAGGCAGGGATAAATCCCAGACCGTTAGTTGCACATAATTGCACACAATGCGATGTGAATCGTTGAATACGCACGAGGGCAGCGATATGCTTCGCACCTTAACGGGAATGACGAAGACAGAGACGTATCGAAGGGAAACGAAACAATGCGACTGCGACGTATCACCGCGCGACGTTCCTCCGTGCATGGCAAGGGACTGTTTGCGCTTCGGCCGCTCGCGGCAGGCGAGCGGCTCATCGAGTACAAGGGTGAATTGACCAGCTGGCGGCGTGCCGCCGCACGCCAGCGATCGGAGGCCGGCCATACGTTCGTGTTTGGTCTGTCTGACGGCCGCGTCATCGATGGCAGTCGAGACGGGAACAGCGCCCGCTTCCTGAACCATGCGTGCACACCCAACTGCGAGGCGATCGAGACGGGCGATCGCGTCTTCATCCACGCACTCACCGGCATCAGGCCTGGCGACGAACTTTTCATCGACTACGGCCTCGCGATCGACGGCGAGATGACCGAAGACATCCGTGCCCAGTACGCTTGTCATTGCGGCCATTCCGCCTGCCGCAGATCAATGCTTGGCAGTGAAACGACAGCGAAGTAAATGCGGCGTCGCTCATGCCCCCATGGCTGGGTGGCGATAGCTAGCTTGCATGTCGGCAATACCGTTTGCATCGCCCCTGCTCCGGAATCGCCGCCATGATCAGGCGCGGCGGCATCGGAATATGCAGGAAGAAGCCGATGCGGTTACCACATCCGAGTGCGCGCAGTTCGGCGGCGAGGGGGATCAGGTGGTAATCGTGCACCCAGACCAGATCGTCAGGCTTGAGCAACAGCAGCAGCTTCTGCGCGAACAACCGGTTCACCCGCCGGTAGCCCGCGGCGAAGCGGGTATCAAAATTGGCCAGGTCCAGGCGATAGTGGAACACAGGCCACAGCACGCCGTCGGCGTAACCGAGGTAGTACGCGTCGTGATCTTCCCGGTTCAGATCCAGCGTCGCCAGCGTCACTTCGCCGGCAGACTGGAAGTGAAGCTGGCCTTGCCTTGCAGGGTCGGTGACCGCTTCGTCCTGAATCCTGCCGCTCCAGCCAAACCAGAGCCCCCGGTCTGCTGCAGGCTTTCCCGCACGGCCACCGCGAGTCCACCGGCAGCGGGTTTGCGGGGATCGGCGATGCGGTTGGAAACGACGACAAGGCGGCTCACGGATGATTCCTCCTGTTGTGGGCCGCGAAGGCGAAGCGGGCGGGAGCCACACAAGGTGCAACATCGCCCGGACTTGCCACGGCAAGGTGTAACGGCTCAATAACTTCCGACGCGGGAACCGATTACATCGGGGTCTGTAGAACCACATTAGCTGAGAATATCGGGACGCAGTGGGAGCACTTTACGTGAGAACGGGTCCCGCTTTATGTGATAACAGCCTGATTGCATCGGCCAGAAACCGCATTCCGCGAGAATGCCCGCGGGTCTCAGCCAGAGAGGGCTGGCACGCAACACCGGGCCGGCCAAAAGTACCTGCGTGCGGCGTTGCGGGCCGTTCGCTACGGCTATGGCGACCGAAGGACAGGTGCCGCAGACGCCGGGCCTGTGTCACGAGCCGATGGTTGCCGCCTCTGCCACCCCGGCCAGCGTATAACGAAGGGAATCTGTCTCCGTTGCGCCTGGAATTGTGTCACTACGAGCGTCCAACCCATCGCCCGGAAAAAAGCACCAACAATTCAAACGCTTATCACAAGAGCGCGCAATAAGTGGGGAAATCTCGATTTATTTAGGATTCCTCGTTCTACTGCATGGTTGCGCACTTAGCCCGGTCCGCTGGCTGGCGCCAGCCTTCCGCCACTGGTCCGTTGGACTTGCCGTAACTCCGGGCAGCAGTCTTCAGCTCCGAGATGCGACGAGGTGAGAATTCGCCGTTCAAAACCGCAACCCGTACCTGCGCCAGGCAATGCGCCCCTTCGTCTGTCCAGCGCATCTGTCGCTTCTTGGCCATGCGGTAGCTGACAACGTGGTTCACCGCTGACTCCGCGATACTGCTGCTAATCGGCAGGCCCTTGCGATGGCGGGCACCGCAGTTGACCAGCGTGCGCGCATTGCTCCTCAGGTAACTGGAAACGTTATTCAGGTTCCACCACAACGTTTTGAATTCGTATCCCTCCCTCGACAGCAGCCGACTGTCCAGTGCCTTGATTCGCTCCAGTGCCTTACTGCCCTTTCCATGCCAGACCAGCCACTTCGCATGATTGATCTCGTCCTCCACCGATTCCCTTTCCATGGAGTCGATCACGTTGCTCCCAAACACGGAACGCTGCGCCGCCCGGAACTTCATCGCGATGTGGAACCAGTCAAGTATTCGGCCGCGAGCCAGCTTGCTGCCTTCATCGCTGATCACGGTCACGCGTTCGTCGATCGCCACACCGTTCCGGCTGAGGAACTGATCGAGTCGAGCTGCAGCCGAGGTGACTTCCTTGTGCACATACGCGTACAGTTTTGGAGGACCGTCCTTGAACGTCGCCCGGCCGGCAACAATGTTCACGTGGCAGCTAGCGTCCGTCCGGAAGTCGCAATTTCGCAGCCATGCCGAGTCGACGCTCACTGAGGCAACATGGCTAGATTCGCGAACCTGATCGTCTGCAACACACCCGGGCAGCTGCGCGATGTCACGCTCGATATCTGCGTCGAGCTGATTTCCAAGGTCAAGAATCCGATCCCAGATGCCGCTCGACGAGATGCCCTTGTCCAGCGGCAGCACTTCCTTGAGCATGGCCGCGGCATGTCTGTAAGGCAAATGAGCCGCCCACTTCGCCTCGAGGTATACCAGTTCCGGGGTGATGCGCCTGATGAGCGCTCTGGACAGGGGATGCACCACGCGCTGCGGCGTCTGCGCTGTCTCCTGGCAAGCACACGACCACAGCCGCGGACTCTTCACGGTTACTTTGCCGTAGACAGTGCGCAGCACCGTCGAGCGACTGTCCTTGTGGCTCAAGGCCGCACCGCATTTCTGACAACAGGTCTGGCTTGGGAGCCACCATTGAACTTGTTTCGAAATGAGCTCGGCCTGCACCTTCGCCAGCAGCGACCGCCCTTCCGCGAGAGTCAGGCCGAGTTCGGCAAGACTGCAATCAGGGCGCTCAATGACGGCCAGAACTCCGTCGCCCTCCTCGACTGTGTCACTGTCTCCGTCGACCAACCTTGCTTCGATGATCAACCGCATGGCTAGCTCCCGCCGTTGCGAGACTGGTAAGCCTACCTGAAGTGAAACCGGCGCCGCCACCGAACGGCCCCCTTGGGAGCCTCCCAACTTCTGCACGCTCTCATCTACGGCTCGCCGGCATTGACGACGCAAGTGGAACTAGCGAAGACGGGCGCGTCCCGGTTGAGCCGCGCAACGCAAACAGTTGAGCAGCCGTCGGAACGAGCCGAGGACCGCGGTATCGTCAGGCGAAGACGAAGTACTTGCGCACAGTCTCCACCACCTCCCAGGTCCCTTTCATGCCGGGTTCAATCACGAACACGTCGCCGGCCTTCAGGTGCACCGACTCCTCGCCTTCCGGCGTGATAATGCAGTAGCCGTCGAGAAAGTGGCAAAACTCCCATTTCTCGTAGTTCACCTCGAACTTGCCCGGTGTGCAGATCCAGGTGCCCATGATCTTGCTGCCGTCCTTGGAGAGGTACGCGTTGAGGTTCACGGTGTGTGGATCGCCGCCGATGCGCTTCCACTTGGTGGCGTCAAGGACCGGAATCGGGCAGGTTTCGCGCAAAACAGTTATGAAATCGGACATGTCAATTCCAAACGATCGGATAAGGGGTCCAACACCTTAGTTCAATAGTGTTACTGGGGCTAGTATGTTTCCGACACCGACACATCTGTTCACGACACCGGCTCGCCCTGTAACCTGGAAGCGTCGCGCAATGATTTTCCGACCGACAATGCAATGGAAACTGCTATCCTCTGCCAGCATACGGTTTATAGTGACATCACTTCCATCACCTAGCCTTCTTGCACATGTTCTCTGCGGCAATCTTCGACATGGACGGGTTACTGATCGATTCCGAGCGAGCGATCATGAACACATGGATAACGGTTGGACATGAACTTGGGGTTCATATCCGCCCTATTGACTATGCCGAGATTATCGGGCGCTCGCTGCCTGAGTGCCACGCGATGTTAGCCAGGATGTTCGCAGCAAAGCAGGTATTTCAGGAAGCACTTACGCGAGTTCGGCAGCGGTTGCATTCTCCAACGTCTCCGCCTGTGTTTCCACTGAAGATCGGAGTACATGGCCTATTGACCGTGTTGGTCAACGCCGGAATCCCATGCGCCGTGGCGTCTTCATCAAGCGGACAAGAAATCAGATCGCGGCTTGCACGGGTCGGCGTGCTCGACTTCTTTAATGCAATTGCAGGTGGCGACGAAGTAGCTCGTGGCAAGCCGGATCCGGCCGTGTATGAACTTGCAGCTTCTCGTCTGGGAAAATCACCGGGCAATTGCTTAGCGTTCGAGGATAGTGAGAACGGTGTACTTTCCGCACATCGGGCGGGAATACAGGTCGTGGCGGTGCCTGACATGAAACAGCCATCCGTCGAGGTCATCGGGGTCAGCTTGACGATACTTGAGAACCTTGATCGGGCGATCGAATGCGTTCCCGCATGGTTCGGCGTTGAAGACCTTGCCAAATGAGGGCGCTGTCCGGCGACGGTCTTCCAGGCCGAGAGGCACCGCCTTGTCGGTGACACGGCACTTCACCCGTCGTACCGCGCGATCCGTAGAGCGTCGTACACGCGCGTGAAAATTCGTCTCGTCGATATACAACGCGCATTTGCTCGCGGCGACCGTGGTGACCGGTTCGGCTCGTTCGACCGAAGAGTCTTGCTGACAAGGCTTTCGCACTGACCATGTCATCTTCTTCAGGAACTGCGCAGTTGCGCCGTTTGTGCCGATCGTCGCATCGGGCTAGCGTATCTCCTTTTTTGCGGTGCGTGACAAAGATGCCGCACTGTCGCACTTCATCAGGCCGATAACGCGGAACTCGGCGACGCCACAGCCGCGCGTCGTGCCCGACGGCGTGCCGAAACAGATGCCCGAGGTGATCGTCGTTGCACGCCCGCGCGTTCGCGCGCCTGCTCGCGACCTGCTTGCCCTTCGGGCCCTTCGGAGGTAGATCGACGAGCAGCAGATGGTTGTCGGTGCCGCCCGTCACGAGTTCGACGCCGCCTTCCTAGCACTTATGCGCTGCAATGAACCTGAGTCGAGGTAGCGCCAGATCCATGCGACGGGACCAACGCTCGGCGGCATAGGGTTTCGCCGCATGGCAAGTATTTTGTGCACACTCCCACAATGGAGTTATCCGGCCATGTCCCCTGCTGGAAGTGATCAGATTCGAGGAACGGTTTATATGTTGCCTGACCGCACTGCATCATTTGCGCATTTTGCGTTCATGCCGCTACCGAACTTCACGATGATCGCGTTCACGAACGCTGTCGAAGTATTGCGCATGGCCAACTACCTGAGTGGTCAGCCGCTCTACCGATGGTCGATCATCAGCCCGGAAGGCGGCCCGGTCGCGGCAAGCAACGGCATTTCTCTCGATACCGGCCCTGCCGAATGCCTCGGCACCCCGGACATCGTGTTCGTGTGTGGCGGCGTTGACGTACAGCGTATGACGACACCCGAGCATCTATCGACTTTGCGCCGCTTCTCGCGCACGGGCGTTGCGCTGGGCAGTCTGTGTACAGGGACGTATGCGCTCGCGAAATCCGGCCTACTCTCTGGCTATACCTGTGCCATCCACTGGGAAAATATGTCGGCGCTCAAGGAAGAGTTTCCCGACATACGCTTTCTGAAAGAGCTTTTCGTGATCGACCGCGACCGTGTCACCTGCACAGGCGGGGTTGCGCCGCTCGACATGATGCTGCATCTCATAAGAGCGCGCGTCGGCACCGCACGCGTCACACAGATCGCCGAGCAGTTCGTCGTTGAGCATGTGCGTGACAACAGCGCGCAACAACGAATACCACTTATCGCGCGGCTCGGCTCCGCGAACAAGTCCCTGTTCGAAGTGATTGCACTGATGGAGAACAATATTGAGGAACCGCTCTCGCGCGAAGAACTCGCTCGTCTTGCAAGCATGTCTCAGCGTCAGTTGCAACGACTGTTTCACGAGCATGTTGGGATGACACCGACGCACTATTATCTGACTTTGCGCCTGCGTCGCGCACGAGAACTGCTGCTACAGACAGACATGTCGATCATGAAGATCACGATTGCGTGTGGTTTCCAGTCGGCGTGCCATTTCAGCAAGAGCTATCGCGAAGCTTTCGGCATCGCGCCTACCAGCGAACGCCGCACGCAGGTCGCCCCGCTTGCGACGCGCGCCTGAGTGGCCCGTCGTAACACTTGCGATACGTTTGCGAACTCCATAACGAATTTCGCTGCGCCAGTTAAAACGGACGACCGCAAGACACGACCGCCCGTCATATCCGGGCACACCCGGTTCACGCAGCTTTTAGCAAGCTGTGCGGATCGAGAACGAATTTGCGCGGTGCGCCCCCGTCGAACTGCTTATAGCCTTCTGGCGCCTCGTCCAGAGAAATCACAGTGACGTTGACGATCTCAGCGATCGGTAGCCGGTCAAACAGGATCGCTTGCATCAGGTTGCGGTTGTATTTCAATACGGGCGTCTGGCCGGTATGGAAAGAGTGCGACTTTGCCCAACCGAGCCCAAAACGGATACTTAGGTTTCCGTGCTGCGCAGCAGCATCCTTTGAGCCCGGATCGTCTGTCACATATAGTCCCGGGATACCGATCGCACCGGCGGGCCGCGTGATTTCCATCAGCGAGTTAAGCACCGACGCGGGCGCCTCCTGCGAGTGGCCCAATCTCCCGTGGCCGTGCGCCTCGAAGCCGACACAGTCGACCGCGCAGTCGATTTCCGGTTTGCCAAGTACCTGTGCGACCTGTTCGCCGAGCGTCGCATCCTTCGACAGATCGACGACTTCAAAGCCCATCGCCTTGGCATGCGCAAGACGATCGGCATTCATGTCACCAACGATAGTGCATGCTGCGCCCAGCAGGCGTGCCGATGCAGCAGCCGCCATTCCGACGGGGCCGGCGCCCGCGATGTAGACCGTTGAGCCGGGTTTGACTCCCGCAGTGACAGCGCCGTGATACCCGGTGGGCAAGATGTCCGACAGGCAAGTAAGGTCACGGATCTTCGCCATCGCCTGATCGCGGTCGGGGAATTTCAGCAGATTGAAATCCGCATACGGCACCATCACAAACTCGGCCTGGCCACCGATCCAACCGCCCATGTCCACGTAGCCGTACGCACCGCCCGCACGCGACGGGTTCACGTTCAGGCACACGCCGGTATGCTGCTCCCTACACATCGCGCAACGTCCACAAGCTACATTGAACGGCACGGACACGAGATCACCGAGCTGCAGCGTCTCTACGTCGCTGCCGATCTCGATCACTTCACCCGTTATTTCGTGGCCAAGCACGAGACCGGCCGGGGCCGTTGTACGGCCGCGCACCATGTGTTGGTCCGAGCCGCAAATGTTCGTGCTGACCACCTTGAGAATCACGCCGTGACCAATACTGCGTCCGCTCGGGTCGACCATCTTCGGGTATTCAATCTTTTGAACCTCGACCTTGCCCGGTCCAAGATATACGACACCTCGATTACTCGCCATTGCAGCCTCCTTGCGGTTGGATATTGCTGCGGCACGCCGGCAGATGCAACGTACGCGGCAACCCTTTAATCTAGACGGTGTTAGGAACTTCGAAGTACTGGAATTGCATGGACAAGCATAAGCATGGCGAAGACGACAAAATGCAGGCCTGCGAGTGTTTCGGGCAAGCGTTCGTAGTCACGTGCAAGGCGTCGAAAGCGGTTGAGCCATCCGAAGCTGCGCTCGACTACCCATCGCCGTGGCAACAGCACGAAACCCTTTTTCGCTTCATCGAGCTTGACCACCTGGAGATCAATTCCCTGGGCGCGCGCGGCCTGCGCAGGATCTTCGCCCGTGTAACCCTGATCGGCAAAGGCCACTTTCACGGTTTCTCCCGTTGCCTGTTGCACCTGGCGCGCCAGTTCTGCCACCTGGGCCCGTTCCTGCTCGTTGGCCGGTGTCACGTGTACGGCGAGCAACTGACCCAGCGTGTCGACCGCCATATGCACCTTGCTGCCACGCTTGCGCTTGTAGCCGTCATAGCCTGCGCGTGGACCGCTTTCACATGTCGATTGCAACGTACGGCCATCAAGGATCACCGCGCTGGGCTGCCCCTGCCGCCCCTGCGCCACACGGACGATCGAACGAAGGTCACTCACCATGCACTCGAAACAGCCGGCCGCCAGCCATCGTTGCGTCTGCTGGTACACGAGTTCCCACGGTGGAAAGTTGGTCGGCAGCATTCGCCAAGCAGCCCCAGCGCGAGCCATCCAGCGCAACGCATTGAACATCTCCCGCAACTCATATTTCCGCTGTGGCGCACTCTCATCCATCAACGTCAGATACGCTGCCACGAAGCTCCATTCTTCGTCTGACACGTCTGTCGGGTAGGCTTTACGTTTCTCTTTTGTCATGCCTCCAGGGTACCAGGTTTGACCGGAAGTGCCTAACACCGTCTAGGCCCAAGCGCCACGCGGATGAAAGGAAAAAACCGACGGACGCTTGTCCTGCGCCGACACGGGGAAGGTGCATAAGGCCAGCGCCCGCGCCGGGCTGATCCACGCGCCGTGCCACTGACTGGCGAATGTCAGCGTCTAGTCGTGCTGCACCACAGCAAATAGTCTGGACGCGTCCATTCGAGCGTGACGCCAATGCGGCGGGTACCCGGCCGGATTTTTGGCTTATGCACGCTGAGCGTCAGCTTCTCAAGAGCAGACCATTCCCGAAACGATAATTCCGCAATGTCCGCGACCAGACTTTCAAGCAGGCGTGTATGCTGCTTGTGCGCGAGGAAGTCTGCGACGCACGTGCAATAACTGTCGTAGTCGATCCATCCACCCGCATCGCTCGGCGCACTACGATAGCCGAGCTGCGCGTCGATCACGACTACCTGCGGCGCACCGTGTTCGTGTGGATGGATGCCCACCCTCGCCGGCACAATCAGCCCTTCGACAAATATGCTCCAGCCGCGCCATTGCTGGTGCGGCATCACAAACGTTGCGGAGGCCGTACCGAACGGTTCTTCAACTGGTTTCATGACGTCAGCGGCTCAGCCGCGTCGAGCATGATGCGGCAGAAATAGTCAGAGAAACTACGGCGTACCACTATCTCGAACGCATCATCGCCCGTCGGGATCAGAACGATTGACGCCTTGAAGTAATGACTCTGCGCGCATTGCCCCTCCTTGAATACTCGCAGGTGCAGGTCCAGCGGACAGCCACGCGAAAGTACGTCGCGCACGTGTTCACCGCTGATCTTGACGACGGTATAGCCACTACCGACATCGACTGCCGCCGCGTATGTTCCGTTCAGCGCATCGGAAAGCATCGCCTCAAGCACACCGTGCTGCACGGGCCCATTAGAACGCACGAGCCATTCGTCGGGGCCGAGCCATAGCACATCGTATTCAGCGCTGCGTGAGACGGTGTTTGGCGCGGATGGCGGACGGCAGCCGATCACGCGCTCAAACGCGCTGACGAATGCTGGGTCACCTGGTTCACCGCGCACGGCGACGAGATCGAGAAAGGCTGATTCACGCATCACAAATTTGCTCGGCGCACGCGTCTGCTGCCCCTTTAGCAAACCAGCCACGCCGATGCATGGCGACTCAAGTCGCACTGCGCCTGCACGCTCTCCCACAGGCGTCAAATTTCTCGTTTCATTCCACATTCTGACGCACTCCTTCGGTGTCGTAGAAAACGGGGCTGGCGATCTTCGCCGCGATCTGCTTGCCGCTCGAAAGCGGAATCGTCACGCTTTGCCCCATCTTGTTCAGGCCGCCCTTGACCACGGCGAGCGCGATCGAACGTTTCAGGATCGGGCTGTAGTAGCTCGACGTCACGTGTCCAAGCATCGGCGCGGTATCGCCCTGGAACGGACCGGCGACAATCTGGCTGCCTTCCGGAATTACGAACTGCGGATCATCGGACAGCAGGCCGACGAACTGTTTGCGCCCATCCTTCGCGGTATCCGACCGTGCGAGCGAACGACGTCCGAGGAAGTCCTTGGTCTTCGCGACCAGTCCGCCCATGCCGAGATCGTGCGGCGTAATCGAGCCATCCGTATCCTGGCCGACGATGATGTAGCCCTTCTCCGCGCGCAGCACGTGCATCGTTTCCGTGCCATACGGCGTGATGTCGAACTCGGCGCCCGCAGCCATCAGCGCTTCCCACACCGCACGGCCCATGTTCGCGGGCACGTTCACTTCATAAGCCAGTTCGCCCGAGAAGCTGATCCGCATCACGCGCGCCTTCACGCCCGCCACCGTGCCGTTGCGATACGACATGAATGGGAACGCTTCGTTGGCGAAGTCGATGTCGCTACACACCTTCTGCAAGACCTTGCGGCTCTTCGGACCGACGACGGCGAAGGTCGCCCAGTGATCGGTCACGGACGCGAGGCGCACCTTCATGTCCGGCCATTCCGTCTGCAGCCAGCGCTCCATCCACGTCAGCACGCGCGCCGCGCCGCCCGTCGTGGTCGTCATCATGAAGTGCTGGTCGGCGAGGCGCACCGTCACGCCGTCGTCGAACACCATGCCGTTTTCGTCGAGCATCAGACCGTAGCGGCACTTGCCGATTTCGAGCTTGCTCCACGGGTTCGTGTACATCCAGTTCAGCAGCTTCGCGGCATCCGGGCCCTGAATGTCGATCTTGCCGAGCGTCGACGCATCGAGAATGCCGACGCTGTGGCGCACCGCGAGGCATTCGCGCTTGACGGCCGCATGCAGGTCTTCGCCCTTCTGCGGGAAGTACCAGGGACGCTTCCAGCTGCCGACGTCCTCGAACATCGCACCGTTCTCGACGTGCCATTCGTGCACGGCCGTCTTGCGGATCGGATCGAGCCAATCGCCGAGCTCGCGACCCGCAAACGTGCCGAAGGTCACCGGCGTGTAGTTCGGACGGAACGTCGTCGTGCCCGTCTCGGGAATCGTCTTGCCGAGCGCATCCGCGAGAATCGCCATGCCGTTGATGTTGCCGAGCTTGCCCTGATCGGTGCCGAAGCCCATTGCCGTATAGCGCTTCACGTGTTCGACGGATTCGAAGCCTTCGCGCGCCGCGAGCAGGATGTCCGCCGCCGCCACGTCGTTCTGGAAATCGACGAACTGCTTCGGTCCGCGCGCCGCTTCCGCGCGGCTGCCGACCAGCCACAGCGGCTGCAACGGCGACTCGGCGACTTCCGCAGCCTGCGGTACTTGCGGACGTGTGACCGCATAACCAATCGACTTCACGGCTTCGACGCCCGCATCCACCGCGAGACGCAGACCGCGCGCCAGGCTGAATTCGCCCGCTGCCGCGCCGATGCTCGTTTCCGGCTGCATGCCCTTGCCCGGCACGAAGCACACCTTCGTGTCGTTCCAGTGCGCCTTGCCGCCCGACTGCGCGAACAGGTGCAGCACCGGGCTGTAGCCGCCCGACATCGCGACGAGATCGCACGGAAGGTCGGCCTGCTTCGCGCCCGTCTTGCCGTTCGCATACGCGACCACTTCGACCGACGTGACGCGCAGCTTGCCATGCGCCGTCATCACGGCCGCGTTGTTCATGATCTTCACGCCATGCAGACGTGCCGCCGCCTGCAACGCGCCGCTGCCCTGGGCGCGCGGATCGACGACTGTCACGCTCGCGCCGCACGCCTTCATGTCGAGCGCGCACTGATAGCCCGCGTCGTTGTTCGTGAACACGACGGCATTGCGGCCCGGCAGCACGCCAAAACGATGGATATAAGTCGAAACCGCCGACGCCATCATCACGCCCGGCAGATCGTTGTTGCCGAACACGATGGGACGCTCGTGCGCGCCCGTCGCGAGAATCACACGCTTGGCGCGGATCTTCCACAGCAGTTCGCGCGTGCCCTTGCGCATCGACACGGGCAGATGATCCGTCAGACGCTGCGTCACCGTGACAAGGTTGTGGTCCTGATAGCCGAACGCCGTGCTGCGCGACAGGATCGTCACATCGGGCATGCGCGACAGTTCCGCTTCGATCTTTTCGACCCAGCTCAAGGCCGCGCGCCCGTCGATCTCCGTCTTGCCCGACAGCAGGCTGCCGCCAAGCTCGCGCTGATCGTCGACGAGAATCACGCGCGCGCCGCTCACGGCCGCCGCGTGTGCCGCAGCAAGACCCGTCGGGCCGCCGCCGACCACCAGCACGTCGCAATGCGCATAACACTTGTCGTAGCGATCGGCGTCGAGCACTTCAGGCGACTTGCCCAGACCCGCCGCTTCACGAATTTTCTCTTCGTACTTCGGCCAGAACTTTGCCGGCCACATGAACGTCTTGTAGTAGAAGCCCGCGGGCATGAAGCGCGCGAACTTCTGGTTGATCGCCATGCGGTCATGCTCGAGATTCGGCTCGGCATTGACGCTGGTCGCGACCAGTCCCTGATACAGCTCGATTTCCGTCGCGCGCGCATTCGGCACCGTGTATGCGCCGCGCTCCAGTTGCACGACGGCATTCGGTTCCGCAACGTCCGCCGTGACGATGCCACGCGGGCGGTGATACTTGAAGCTGCGCGCGACGAAGTGCACGCCGTTGGCGAGCAGCGCCGACGCGAGCGTGTCGCCCTGAAAGCCCTGATACGTGCGTCCGTTGAACGTGAAGGTCAGCGGAATCGCGCGGTTGATGCGCCCACCGGTACCCAGGCGGTTTTTCTGGCTCATTTTCTGCTGCCCTTCGTCTTCGTGTTAGTAGGAGACGCCCCAAAAGTTGCATAACTCTTGAAGTCGTAAGTAACGGTGTCGCGCGTCGCCATGAACCAGCGGCGGCAGCCCTGCGTGTGCATCCATTGCTCCCGGTGCACGCCGCGCCGGTTCTTGCGCATGAACAGGTACTCGCCCCATTCGCGGTCGGTGAGCTTGTCGGTGTCGAGCGGACGCGCGATGTCGGCTTCGCCGCCACAGCTAAATTCGGATTCGGCGCGCGGCCCGCACCACGGGCATTCGATCATCAGCATTTTTCGGTTCTCCAGAGTGCGTTTAGTGGGCCACGCCAGCGGCGCCGTGTTCATCGATCAGATGACCGGTGTAGAAGCGGTCCAGTGCGAAAGGCGCGTTCAGCGGATGCGGTTCGTCGTTGGCGATCGTGTGCGCGAACACCCACCCCGAGCCCGGCGTCGCCTTGAAGCCGCCCGTGCCCCAGCCGCAGTTGAAGTAAAGGCCCTTGACGTCCGTCTTGCTGATGATCGGACATGCATCGGGCGAGACGTCG
Source organism: Paraburkholderia sp. PGU19 (assembly GCF_013426915.1). Classification (GTDB taxonomy): domain Bacteria; phylum Pseudomonadota; class Gammaproteobacteria; order Burkholderiales; family Burkholderiaceae; genus Paraburkholderia. The sequence goes on along the minus strand of NZ_AP023183.1, from coordinate 174,791 downwards.
ACGATGCCGCCCCACTGACGGTTCATCCGCACGCGCGAGAACACCGGGAACATTTCGACGATCGCCTGCAGCGTGCCTTCGATGATGTGGTAGCTGCCGCGCTGGCCGAATCCCGTGTACTGGTCGATGCCCGCGCCGATCACGAGGTCGCCCTTGTCGGACTGGCTGATGTACGCGTGCACCGCGTTCGACATGATTACCGAGTTGACAACCGGCTTGATCGGCTCCGACACGAGCGCCTGCAGCGGATGGCTTTCGATCGGGAGGCGGATGCCTGCCATGTCGGCGAGCGTGGTCGTGTTGCCGGCTGCGACGACGGCGACCTTCTTCGCCTTGATGAAGCCCTTCACCGTATCGACGCCCGTCACGCGGCCGCCGTCGCGACGGATACCCGTCACCTGGCAGTTCTGGATGATGTCGACGCCGGCCTGGTCCGCGCCGCGCGCGAAGCCCCACGCAACGGCATCGTGACGCGCGACGCCCGCACGACGTTGAATCGATGCGCCGAGCACGGGATAACGGCTATTCAGGTTGATCGTCGGCTCGATTTCCTTGATCTGCTCGGGCGTCAGGAATTCGGCATCGACGCCGTTCAGCCGGTTCGCATTCACGCGGCGCTCGGTGTCGCGCACGTCCTGCAGCGTGTGCGCGAGATTCAGCACGCCGCGCTGCGAGAACATCACGTTGTAGTTGAGGTCTTGCGACAAGCCTTCCCACAGCTTCATCGCCTTCTCGTACAACGCCGCGGATTCGTCCCACAGATAGTTCGAACGCACGATCGTCGTGTTACGCGCCGTATTGCCGCCACCGATCCAGCCCTTCTCCAGGATCGCGACGTTCTTCACGCCGTGTTCCTTCGCGAGGTAGTACGCGGTTGCCAGACCATGCCCGCCGCCGCCGACGATCACCACGTCGTATTCCTTCTTCGGTTCCGGGCTCCTCCACTGTCGCTCCCAGTTCTCGTGATACGACAACCCGTTGCGGAACAGACTGAATATCGAATAGCGGCTCATCGTGCAGACCCCTTCGTCGTTGCCTTGCTGGTTTCCATTAGCATTCGATGACGTTCACGGCGAGACCACCGCGCGACGTCTCCTTGTATTTCGTTTTCATGTCGGCGCCCGTTTCGCGCATCGTCTTGATGACGTTGTCGAGCGTCACGTAGTGCTGGCCGTCGCCCTTCAACGCCATGCGCGACGCGTTCAGCGCCTTGATCGCGCCCATCGCGTTGCGCTCGATGCACGGAATCTGCACCAGGCCGCCGACCGGGTCGCAGGTCATGCCGAGGTTGTGTTCCATGCCGATTTCAGCGGCGTTCTCGACTCGCGACGGCGTGCCGCCCATCACGGCCGCGAGCGCCGCTGCAGCCATTGAACACGCGACGCCCACTTCGCCCTGGCAGCCCACTTCCGCACCCGAGATCGACGCCGTTTCCTTGTAGATGATGCCGATGGCGGCTGCCGTCAGCAGGAAATCGACGATGCCGTTTTCGTTCGAGCCCGGCACGAACTTCACGTAGTAGTGCAGCACGGCGGGAATCACGCCTGCCGCGCCGTTGGTCGGCGCGGTGACGACGCGGCCGCCGGCGGCGTTCTCTTCGTTGACGGCCATCGCATAGAGGTTGACCCAGTCGAGCATCGACAGCGGATCGCGCAGCGACTCTTCCGAACGCGTGCGCAGTTGCACCGTGAGATCGGCGGCGCGGCGCTTCACGCGCATCGGACCGGGCAGTTCGCCATGCATCTTGCACCCACGTTCGACACAAGCGGCCATCGTGCGCCAGATCGTCAGCAGGCCTTCGCGCACGTCTTCCGGAGCGCGCGATGCGCATTCGTTGGCGAACGTCACCTGCGCGACGGACAGGCCGCTTTCACGGCACACGCGCATCAGATCGTCGCCGGTGCGGAACGGATACGGCACTTCGCCGCCCGCACGCACGCCGTTGACACGGTCGCCTTCGCGGTTCACGACGAAGCCGCCGCCGACCGAGTAATACTCTTTCTCGACCAGCAGCTGGCCATTCTCGTCGAAGGCCTGGAAGCGCATGCCGTTCGGATGCACGACGCTGCCCGTGCCGCTCATCAGACGGCGGAAGAACGCGATGTGCTCCTTCTCTTCGAAGCCGACCTCGTGCTTGCCGAGCAGCGACAGGCGCTTACCCTTGCGGATATCGACGAGGCGCGGTTCGATCAGGTCGGGGTCGATGGTATCGGGCAGATGGCCTTCGAGGCCGAGCAGCACGGCCTTATCGGTGCCGTGGCCCTTGCCCGTCGCGCCGAGCGAGCCGTACAGCTCGACTTTTACGCGGCGCACGAACGCGAGCAGGTTCGCGTCCTCGATATGGGAAGCGAAGCGGCAGGCGGCGATCATCGGGCCGACTGTGTGCGAACTCGATGGGCCGATGCCGATCTTGAACAGGTCGAAAACACTGACATTCATCGGGTTTTGCCTTTGCGTGGACACGCAGGTGGTGACGTTGGCACTCAGTAAATCAAATGGAAGATTTGACCGATAGAACAGAAGCGGCATTGCCGTTGGATGCTGCCGCCAGGCGTTACCTCGCGCGCCTCAAAGGACGCTTTGATCATTATTCGCGACGCAAAAACACAATTCCGCGCGCGCGAGGTGACCCTTCGAACTGTCTAGTACAACATCGCTCAAATCGGCCTCGCAGCGGCATGTGATGCGGGCTCGAATTGGGTTGTGGACACATGAGGACACTCGATTATCGAGATCGCGCGAGAGTTCGGTGCCTCAGTGCCTCGGTGCCTCGTTGCAGACGGTCAGCACGTGGCGCAAGCGCATTGCACGGCAAGGCGGACAGGGCATTCGAGAAGGTGAGCGCAGTGCCCGTCCGCTCCGCATTGCTCAAGCAACGCGACTGCAGTTGACTACGTTGGCTTGCGAAGCGCGGGAACCGCAAAAGAGAGGCTCGCCGGCGCTCGACGAGATTGTGGTGCGAGAAATCCAGCGCCGCATCGTCGAACAGATCGGCTGTAGCCATGTTTCAGCGGATCTTGCTGGCCGGCGACGCACGCTACCACCGGGTCCATCGATGGCTACACAGTCCCCACCCCGCCTTTCGCGAGAAGGTCAATGTGATCTGCAATCCTTATCGCGAGCCGCACCCAGAAAGAAACGCGGCGGCGCTCGGCATCGACGAGAAGATCGGCATCCAGGCCATTGAGCGCAAGCATCCGGGGCTTGCGCTGGCGGTGGGACGGGTGCGTCGTCGGGAGTTTGAATATATCCGCCATCGCAGCCGGCTTCACTTCCATTTCCCGCCGCTGCACCGGAGTTGGGTCAACCAGATCGAGCCAGGGTTTGCGCGCTACAGGCCCCGGATATTGAGTCATGCCAGCCATACCAGCATCGCGCACCTGCGCGAACGCACCGGACAGTTTATTCGCGAGCATAACTAGGCAGCGTGCCCCTCAAATGGAGTTTCCGGGGCTATCCACTACCTACCGGCGCGACGTAATCGCAAGGACCGACTTTTACGAAGCCCTGAAACCATTTATCCTACGACTCAGGCCTTGACTACTTTCAGGCTACACAAGATCTAATTAATGGTGCCGGCTCTGCAAGCCGCTCCCAGTCCCGATCCGTCTGACCGGAAAATTGCACGCAGATCAAGACCACCCCCTACTCCGCTCCTTTCAGCTCGATCAGCAGGTCTTTCGCCGCGACCCGCTCACCCGGCTTCACGTGCACGGCCGCGATCTCGCAATCGCGCTCCGCCGCGATGTGCGTTTCCATCTTCATCGCCTCGAGCGCGATCAGCGTCGTGCCGGCCGTCACGCGCTGCCCTGGCTGAACGGCCACCGTTACCACCGAGCCCGGCATCGGCGCGGCCACATGCAGCGGATTGGTCGGATCGGCACGCTGCAGACCATAACGTTCCTTGCCCGCCTGCACGACGCTCTTCGGCTCGACCAGGGCAGAACGCGACTGACCGTTCAGCTCGAACAGCACCTTCACGATGCCGTCCTGCGCATCGGCATGCTGTCCCTGCAGCGACACGAGCAGCGTCTTGCCCGGCTCGATGTCGATCGCCACTTCCTCCTGCGGATGCAGCCCGTACAGGAACGCCGGCGTCGGCACGACCGACGTGTCGCTGTACGCGCGAACGTGCGCGTAGTAGTCGATCGTCTGCTTCGGATACATCAGGTACGACGCCAGTTGCCGGTCGTCGAGCGGTTGCTCGCACGCGGCCTCGGCCTGCGTGCGTACCGCATCGAGATCGACCGGCGGAATCTGGTCGCCCGGGCGATACGGTGCCGGCGGTTCGCTCTTGAGCACCTTGCGCGACAGGTCCGCCGGGAAGCCATCGGGCGGGAAGCCCAGCTCGCCCTTGAACAGCGACACGACCGACTCGGGGAACGCGATGTCCTTGTCCGGATTGCGCACGTCGTCCACGCCGAGATCGTTCGCGACCATCATCAGCGCCATGTCGCCGACGACTTTCGACGTCGGCGTGACCTTGACGATGTCGCCGAACAGCCGGTTCACGTCTGCATACGCACGCGATACCTCGGTCCAGCGATGATCAATGCCGAGCGAGCGCGCCTGCTCGCGCAGGTTCGTGTACTGGCCGCCAGGCATCTCGTGACGGTAGACATCGGCCGTGCCCGCACGGATCTCGGATTCGAACGGTGCGTAGTAGCGGCGCACGCCTTCCCAGTACATCGATGCTTCGTGAAGGCGGTCCGTATCAAGCCCGGGTTCGCGTTCGCTGCCGGCCAGCGCCGCCGCGATGCTCGACAGATTCGGCTGCGACGTGAGTCCGCTCATCGCATCAAGCGCGCCGTCCACTGCGTCGCAGCCCGCGCCGACCGCCGCGAGCACCGACGCCGCGGCAATGCCGCTCGTGTCGTGCGTATGGAAATGCACGGGAAGCCCGGTTTCCTCCTTGAGTGCCTTCACGAGCGTCCCGACGGCCTGCGGCTTGCAGATGCCGGCCATGTCCTTGATGCCGAGCACGTGTACGCCGGCCTGCTGCAGCTCGCGTGCAATGCCGACGTAATACCTGAGGTCGTACTTTGAACGCGACGTGTCGAACAGGTCGCCGGTGTAGCAGATCGCGCCTTCGCACAGCATCCCGCTCTCGCCAACCGCATCGATCGCCACGCGCATGTTGCGCACCCAGTTCAGCGAGTCGAATACGCGGAACACATCGACGCCAGCACTTGCCGCCTGCTGCACGAAGAAGCGTACGACGTTGTCCGCGTAGTTCGTATAGCCGACCGCGTTCGAGCCGCGCAGTAGCATCTGGAACAGGATGTTCGGCACGCGTTCGCGCAGAAGCGCGAGCCGCTCCCACGGGTCTTCCTTGAGAAAGCGCAGCGCGACGTCGAACGTCGCCCCACCCCAGCACTCGAGCGAGAACAGCTGCGACAGCGCGCGCGCGTAGAACGGAGCGATCGGTAACATGTCGGCCGTTCGCATGCGCGTCGCGAAAAGCGACTGGTGAGCGTCGCGCATCGTCGTATCGGTCAGCAGTACCTGTTTCTGGTCGAGCATCCAGCTCGCGAACTTCTCGGGGCCGAGCTCGCGCAACCGATCGCGCGTGCCGGCCGGAATCGCCACGGCCGTGTCGACTTTCGGCAGCACGGGTTTCGACAACGGCAGCGTTGGCAGCGTGCGGCCGTTCATCTCGGTGTTGCCGTTCACGTTCAGCTCGCCGAGATAGCGCAGCAGCTTCGTCGCGCGATCGCCGCGCTTCGCGAACTCGAGGAGTTCCGGCGTCCTGTCGATGAATCGCGTCGTGACGTTGCCCGCGATGAAGGTCGGATGGTTGATCACGTTCTCGAGGAACTGCAGGTTCGACGTGACACCGCGGATCCGGAACTCGCGCAGCGCGCGATCCATCCGGTGAATCGATTCGGCCGCCGTCGGTGCCCAGGTCGTCACCTTCACGAGCAGCGAGTCGTAGTACGGCGTGATCACCGCGCCACCATAGGCGGTGCCGGCATCGAGGCGCACGCCGAAGCCCGCCGCGCTGCGGTACGCGGTCAGCCGCCCGTAGTCGGGCAGGAAGTCGTTCTCCGGATCCTCGGTGGTGATCCGGCATTGCAGCGCGTGGCCGTTCAGCGGAATCGCATGCTGTTCTGGCACGCCGGCGGCCCGCGCGACGAGCGCGCCATCGCCGTCCGTTGTGTCCTCCGCGAGGCCGATTTGGCCGCCTTCCGTGATGCGAATCTGCGCCTTGACGATGTCGATCCCAGTGATCATCTCGGTCACTGTGTGCTCGACCTGGATGCGCGGGTTCACCTCGATGAAGTAGAACTGGCCGGTGTCGGCATCCATCAGGAATTCGACCGTGCCCGCATGTGTATAGCGGACCGCGCGCATCAGGCGCAGTGCCGATTCGCAAAGCGCGTGACGGCCGTCGTGATCGAGATACGGCGCGGGTGCGCGTTCGACCACCTTCTGGTTGCGCCGCTGCACCGTGCAGTCGCGCTCGTACAAATGCACGACCGTGCCGTGCAGATCGCCGAGCACCTGCACCTCGACGTGCCGTGCATTGCACACGAGCTTCTCGACATACACCTCGTCGTTCCCGAACGCGGCCAGCGCCTCGCGGCGTGCCGCGGCCAGCGATGCCTCCAGGTCGCGCTCACTCTCGAGCACGCGCATCCCGCGCCCGCCGCCGCCCCAGCTCGCCTTCAGCATCAGCGGATAGCCGACTTCTGCGGCCAGCGCCCGGCACGTGTCGAGATCGTCCGGCAGCGGTGCGGTCGCGGGCATCACGGGCACGCCGGCCGCGATCGCCGCATTGCGCGCAGCCACCTTGTTGCCGAGCGTGCGCATTACTTCCGGCGACGGGCCAATCCAGCGGATACCCGCATTGATCACAGCCCGCGCGAAATCCGGGTTTTCGGACAGGAAGCCGTAGCCGGGGTGAATCGCGTCGACTTTCGCCTGCCGCGCGACGCGCAGGATGTCATCGATGTCGAGATACGCGGCGAGCGGCTTCTTGCCTTCGCCGATCAGGTAGCTCTCATCCGCCTTGAAGCGATGCAGTGCGAGGCGGTCTTCCTTCGAATACACCGCCACCGTACGCATGTTCAGTTCGGCGGCGGCACGCATCACGCGGATCGAGATTTCCGAGCGGTTCGCGATCAGGATGGACTGGATGGGGGTAGGGGTCACGGCGGCCATGAATCGTAGGTGTTGGATGAAACCTGTCGATGCGATCTGTCGGACGCCAGCTTCGCTTGCTGGCCGGCACCTGAAACGCGTCGTCGTTCGCGGGCACTTCGTGTCCGCCTGCGGCTATCAGCATTCTCACTATGCCGACCGCGTGCCGCTATCGCGATCGCGACGACAAGCAGCGTTCAACCGACTTGCCGATGCCGGAATGTGAGTCTGACTGGTCGGTCGTCGACAGGGATTGAAGTGCGATTGCAAACGTGAGGGAGTTAGTCTTGGATATCGAAAAGTAGCGCGTGATCCATCCAGTCATACGAAACACTCGCTCCGGCTCACGGCCAGCTTGGTCGGTTGCGCCGAGCCCAATCAGGCGCACACCCCGTGGCGGGCCGTGAAGCGCGCTGCCACCCTCCTTCATGTGCGCGATCCTCTCTCGCATCTGCCGAATAGAGTGCCACATCGCGGGCATTCACCGGCAACCGAAAATTGTCACTGTTCGTGAGGTTACGCACGTCAAGATCAAATGGTATCCGGCGAAGCTCGACGAAATGCGGTACCTATTGCTTGTATGACCTTCGTTCGTAACTCGGAGCATGTCCGAACTGTGCACGAAACGCCTTGCTGAAATGACACGGTGAATTGAACCCGCAGTCTGACGTGATCTGCGCGATAGTGGTATCGGTCGTCCGCAGGAGGTCGCGCGCGCGTTTCAGGCGAAGCGTCAGATAGTAGTGGGTCGGAGAATCGTCGAGGTACGTTTTGAACATGCGCTGCAAATGTCGCTGAGACAATCCGACTAGTCTTGACAGCTCCTCAAGAGTGAGCGGCTCAACGACGTTAGCTTCCATGAGTCGTACGGCCTCTATTAGCTCTGCACGCGAAAACCCGACTCGCGAATCGACGGGGATTGGTTGGGGGTGGGTTGAGCTGCGAATCCGTTCGAGGATGAACTGCTCCGACACCTGAGTGGCCATTTTTTGTCCGAATCGTGCGCCGACAAGATTCAGCATCAGGTCAAGCGGCGCGGTGCCGCCCGTGCAGGTCAGACGGTCACGGTCGACGACGAACAGCTCATCTGCGAAATCCACATCCGGAAACTCGGCGTGCAGCGCCGACAGGTTTTCCCAGTGCACAGCGCAGCGGTAACCATCAAGCAGTCCGCTCGTCATCAGCGCATATGCGCCGGTGCAGATGCCACCGAGCATCAGGCCCCGCTCGGCGAGCGCCGCGAGCGTGTTTCGAACGTTGTCGTCGACCGCGTCGCGTATGCGGATCCCACCGCAGACGATCATGATGTCCGGAAGATGCTCTGAATCCAGAGCGCTAGTTTGTCGTACCGCGATTCCGTTGCTCGCATGAACCGGTGCACCGTCAAGTGAAAAGATCGACCATCGATAGTGGTTGGCTTGTCCGACATAATTCGCCATGCGCAGAACTTCGATTGCGCTTGAGAACGCTATCATCGAAAAGTTCGGCAAGACCAAAAAGCCGAAATGGGCGAGCGACGCATCCGTGGATGCGCAGGCGACTGGTTCAGTTACAACGGACATCACATCGCTTCCTTGATCAGCAGCAATGGGATGCCGGCACGCCCAAGGCGATGGCGCGAGCCGGCAGGCGGCCGAAAACTATCATCACTTGAGTCGAACTTTCCATCGATTAATCAGACCTTGGCCGATGCCGCCCTAACGCGGCTTAATTGCTTGAGGCCCGAGAACAGCGGCACTCTCGCGGTGCCCGGCGCGCGGCCGAAGCTTTCGGTGATGCGGTCGAGAATGATCGCCAGCAACACCACCGAAAGGCCGCTTTCGAAGCCGAGGCCGATGTCGAGGCGTTGGATACTTGCTAGCACATCGTTGCCGAGGCCGCCTGCACCGACCATCGACGCGATGATCACCATCGACAGCGCCATCATGATCGTCTGGTTCACGCCCTGCATGATCGACGGCAGTGCATTCGGGAACTGCACCTTGTACAGCAGCTGCCACGGCGTGCAGCCGAATGCCTGGCCGGCTTCGACGATCTCACGGTTCACGTGGCGGATACCGAGGCTCGTCAGGCGCACGGCCGGCGGCATCGCGAAGATCACCGTCGACAGGATCCCCGGCACGCGACCGAGACCGAACAGCATCGCGGCCGGGATAAGGTAGACGAATGCGGGCATCGTCTGCATCAGGTCGAGGATCGGGCGCACGATCGCGGCGACCCACTTGCTCTTCGCGGCCCAGATGCCGAGCGGAATGCCGAGCACGAGGCTGACGATCGTCGACGACAGCGTGAGGCCGAGTGTGATGACCGTCTGATCCCAGAAACCGGTCGCGAAGATCAGCAGCAGCGACAACGTGGTGAACAGCGCGAAGCGCCAGCCCACGCGCCATAACCCGATGCCGATGAAGAACGCCATCATCAGCCACATCGGCACGGCCTGCAGCCCGTGTTCGACGAGTGCGGCAAGGCCTTCTATCGCACGGCCAATCGCATCGAATGTCGCCGCGTCATGGTCGAGCAGGTAGTGAACGGACTGGTCGACCCAGGTGCCAAGCGGAATCATTTCAGGCATGGGAACCTCGCGAGCGCGTGATGGCCTTCAGGATAAGTGCGCGGTCAATAGAGCCGCAGTAGCAGCCGTCGTCGTCGACGACCGGCAGCGCGTTCGGGCTGGCAACCACGCGGGCGACGACGTGATCGAGCGTCGCAGTGCGGCCGATGCTATCGATCGGGCGCACGGTAGGCGATGCACGGCCAAATGCGTCGCGTGTAATGATCCCGCGGATTTTGCGTCGAGCGTCCAGCACGAACGCATATTCGGCGCTCCCTTTGAGCATCGCCGTTGCATTGGCGACGTCGGCTTCGGACAAGATCGGCACGGCATTCTTCTGCAAGAGATCACCGGCCGTCAGATAGCGACTTGTGTCGACGCCATTGAAGAACGCGCGGACATAGTCGTCTGCCGGGTTCGCGATGATGTCCTGCGGCGTGCCGACCTGAACGAGGCGACCGCCCTCCATGATTGCGATGCGGTTGCCGATCCGCAGCGCTTCTTCCAGATCGTGCGACACAAACATAATTGTGCGGCGATGCTCCTTCTGCAACTGCAACAGAACATCCTGCATTTCCTTACGCTTCAGTGGATCGAGCGCTGAGAACGCCTCATCCATGATCATCAGCGACGGGTTCACGGCCAGCGCGCGGGCGAGGCCGACGCGCTGCTGCATGCCACCCGACAGCTCGGACGGCAGCTTGTGCGCGAACGGCGCGAGGCCGACCTGCTCCAGCACCTCCATCGCACGGCGTTCGCGCTCCTTCTTGCCGAAGCCCGCGACTTCCAGGCCGAACGCGGCATTCGACACCACGGTACGATGCGGCATCAGCGCGAACGACTGGAACACCATGCTCATGTCCTTGCGGCGCAGCGCGATCAGCGCCGAGCGGCGTGCCGACGCGACGTCGAGCCCGTCGATCATCACCTTGCCGGCGCTCGGATCGACCAGCCGGTTCACGAGGCGGATCAATGTGGATTTGCCGGAGCCGGACAAGCCCATCAGCACGAATATTTCACCTTCTTGCACGTCGAACGACACGTTGTGCACGCCGACGACCTGACCGGTGCGCTTGAGCACTTCATCCTTTGTGGCACCGGCGGCAAGCATGCCGAGCGCCTGTCGCGGATTGCTTCCGAACACTTTGCACAAACCTTCGACTGCGACCTTTGGAGCATGCATCGAAACGTTCTCCTCTTCTAGCTGAAATTCGCGCGCGGCGAACTGTTACCTCCATAATTGCCAAAAAGAACAATGCCCTATCGATGTATTGCGACCGACGCTTGGACTATTGCGACATGGCATTCGACAAGGAACGAATGCGCCTGATCCGCGATCAACCGAAGGCGCGACTATCTCAAGTTTGACGATCGGAATATTGCGGGATAGATCTGAACCTTTCGAAGCAACGCACGATCAAGCAATGTGGCACCGGATGAACGTCAAGCGCTGGGTTTCGTCGCCCGCACCAAGGCAAGGGGCCCAGTCGGCTTGCGCCAAATGGGCCCCTTGCTATTGCTTGACGTTCACGAACGAAGATCGATGATCTGCTCCGCACCGTACTCAGAAAGACATCGTTTACACCATAGTGCTTTGGAGTTACTGTGAGCCTTCAGTCCACGAATTCACGCGGTCCGCATGTGCGGCAATCCACGCGTCGGCAGCCGCTTCCGGCTTCGAGCCGTTCTGGATCGCGAGCATCACGCTGTCGATTTCGCCCGGCTTCCACTGGAATTTCTTCAGGAACGCGACGACCGGCTTGGCCTTCGTTTCGAGCTGCGGGTTCACGACGTTGTCAACGTGCTCGGCGCCGCCGAACACCTTCTTCGGATCCTCGAGGAAGCGCAGCTTCCATTTCGCAAACATCCAGTGCGGCGCCCAGCCGGTCACGATCACCGGCTTGTTCGCACTGACCGAGCGCGACAGCTCGGCTGTCATCGCACTACCCGAGCTCGGCATCAGCGTGTAGTTCAGACCGTAGCTCTTGATTGCTTCGTCGGTCTTGCGCATCACGCCCGCGCCCGCGTCGATGCCGACGATGCGGCCACCGAAGGCACTCTTCTCCGCGTTCAGGTCGTCGATGCTCTTCGCTTTCACGTCGGCGGGAACGATCAGGCCGATCTTTGCATCGTTGAAATTCGGGCCGAGATCGACGACCTTCGTCTTGTACTCGTCCCAGTACGAGCCGTGCGTGACTGGCAGCCATGCCGACAGGGTCGCGTCGAGGTCGCCGCGCGCCACACCCTGCCACATGATCCCGGCCGCAACCGGCACGAGCTGGACCTGATATCCGAGCTTCTTTTCGATCACGCGAGCCGCAACATTCGACGTCGCGACACTGTCGTCCCAGCCTTCGACGTAGCCGATCTTCAGCGTCGGTTTCGAATCGGCAAACGCCGACGCACTCACCGCCACCATCGCCGACAGTGCACCGGTCCACAACAGTTTCCCGAACAGCTTCATCATCGATCTCCTTGAAATGCGCTCACCGCGCGTTGTCTCTCTAGGTTCTTCAGCCACAAATCCGCGGTACCGTTGGTTTCCGACAGACGCTTGCCCGGGAACGACGCCCCCCGGCAGCCGATGGCTTGTTTCGACTACTTGTCGATCACAAGATCCGACAGCGGTTTACTGCAGCACAGCAGCACCATCCCCTGGTCGATCTCGCGCTGGCGAATGCCGCCGTTGTGCTTCATTTCAACCTGCCCCGACACGAGCTTCACCTTGCAGGTACCGCACATGCCCTGCGTGCACGAGGCAGGCAGCCGCACGCCGGACTGACGCGCCGCGTCGAGCACGTGCTGCTCTGAGCCGCACGAAATCTCGCGGTTGCTCTTCGCGAAGCTGACCGTGTACTGCTTCGTCTCGATGTCGGCGCCGTCGGCTGCCGGCACGAGTTCGGCGAGCACGTCGTCGCTCGCGGTCTGCGCGAGCGTCTCGAACGAGAAGCTTTCCTCATGATATTGCTTGCGATCGAAACCGGCTTCGTCGAGCAGGTCGCGCACGGCCTTCATGTACGGCGCGGGGCCGCACGTGAAGATCTCGCGCTCCATGAAGTCCGGTGCGATCAACTTCAGCAGCGGCAGTGTCAGGAAACCGGTGACGCCCGGCCAGTTGGTGCGCGCACCGATGCGCTCGACGACGAACAACGTGCGGAAGTTCGTAAGATTCGACGCGATCATGTCGAGCTCGCGCGCGAAGATAATGTCGTCCGGCGTGCGCGCGCTGTGCACGAACAGGATGTCGCGATCCTCGGCGAGATCATGGTGCGCGCGGCTCATCGACATCAGCGGCGTGATGCCCGAACCGGCCGACAGGAACAGGTACTTGCGCGCCGGATGCCGTGCGCACGTGAATTCGCCGGCCGGGCCGAGCACGTGAACCGACGCCCCCGGCTGCAGGTTGTCGTGCAACCAGTTCGACACCTTGCCGCCCGGCACGCGCTTGACCGTGATCGAGATTGTGTGCGGCCGCGCGGGCGACGACGAGACCGTGTAGCACCGATTGATCGTCTCGCCCTCGATGTCGAGCTCGAGCGTGATGAACTGCCCGGGCTCGAACGAAAACGCACGGCCTTGCGGCGAACGGAAGAAAAAACTCTTCACGTCTTGGGTTTCCTGCCGCACGTGACAGCACATCAGCGTTTCTTCGAAGTCGCTCGTCCACCGCTCGGGAAGCGTGCTCCAGAATGCCGGGTGGGTGACCCGGCTAGCCGCCGGCTCGAAGCTAGCTGGTTCTCGCAACATCATTTCCGCCCCCAACTTCTACGCTTCTTTCGGCGCACCGATCTTCTCGGCGAGCCGGCCAATGTACCAGGCCGAAAATTTTTCGACGAGGCCTTCCGTGAACGGCGAATACGGGCCTGGCTCGTACGCGCTGCTGGTCGCTCCGCGCTGCGAAAATTCGACGAGCGCGCGATCCTGGGCGTTGGTCGCGTTCCACACTGCCGTGAGGTTCTTCACGTCGTAGTCGACGCCTTCCTGCGCGTCCTTGTGCACGAGCCACTTCGTGCGCACCAGCGTCTTGCCGGCCGACAGCGGAATCACCGAGAACGTCACGATGTGATCGCTCATGAAGTGGTGCCATGAGTTCGGCTGCGTCCAGAACGACAGCCCGCCGAGATCCGCCTGGTTGAACTGGCCGAGCAGCTTCTTCGATGCGACCTTTGCATCGAGCGTCTGCGATTCGCCGCTGCGATCGAGCGGCAGGCGCTGCGTGCGGAAGCCCGTCACGTCGAGCAGCTTCTCGATTTCCGCGGACGGCAGACCCATCTCGGTCCATTCCTTGCCGCGTAGCACGCAGGATTCTGCGAACGCGTCCATGCCTTCGGCGTTCGCGTCGGAGCGCTGGTAGCCGAAGCCGTATTCGTACAGGGAGATCGTCAGCTCCGGATGGTTCGCGACGCAGTGATAGCACTCGCGGTTGTTCTCCATCGTGAGCTTCCAGTTGCCTTCCTCGATAATGTCGATCTGTGCGGCGATCTTCGTGCTCGGCAGATCGTGCGGCAGCAAGTACGGCTCCATCTCGGCGCGCAGCTGCACGAAATCGACGGGCGGCTCCTCGGCGAGGCAGATGAAGATCAGGCCCGCGAGGTTCTGCACGTGCACCGACTTCAGGCTATGCTTGCAGCGGTCGAATTTCTCGCCCATATGCTCGGCAAACATCAGCTGGCCCGTCAGGTTGTAGGTCCAGCTGTGGTATGGGCACACGATGTTGCCGACCGAGCCCTTGTCTTCATTGCACAGGCGCGCGCCGCGGTGACGGCACACGTTGTGGAACGCGCGAATTTCCATGTCGTCGTCGCGCACGATCAGGATCGAGTCGCTGCCCAGTTCCACGGTCACGTAGTCGCCCGGCTCGGAAATGTCCGGTTCGACCGCTACCTGGATCCAGTGCTGACGGAAAATCGCCTCCATGTCGAGGTCGAAGATTTCCTCGCTTGTATAGAACGGCGCGTCCAGGCTGTGCCCTTCCTCGCGTTGTTCGATCAGTGCACGAATGTCTGCCGATACTTTCATTGTTTGCTCCGGATTCCTTCCTAGTGTGGTTGCCGACAGGCATCAACGTCAGTAGTCAATGAGCTGATGCTCGCGCAAATACGCGAGGATCACTTGCGCTTTTTCGACTGAACCTCCTTCATTTACGACGTTGCCGCCGCGGCTCTCGGTCGTCGTCGCGGACAGCATCCGGGCATGCCCAGAGCGCTTCTCGGCGGCGACCAGCTTTACGGGTTTGCGCTCGATCGGGCCAACGCGCCACGTCGCCGCCTCGACATCCACGCCCGGAGACACCCGCACCGGCCGGACCGTGCCTGCCTTCAGCCGCGCAAACGCGTAGCGCGGCTCGGCATTGGCGAGCGGATGGACCGCGACGACGGCCGGCAGCACCGCGTCGACGCGACGCCGCAGTCCTTTCGGCAAGAATTGCCGCACCGCCGCGCGGCCGCCGTCGACCATCACGTCGACGGCCGAGCCGATGAGCGGATAGCCGAGCGTCGCGGCGACGCGATACGGCAGCATCCCGGTGTCGTACGCGCCCTCGGCGCGCGTGCCGGTCAGCACGAGGTCGTAGCCCTCGACGCGCGCCGCGAGCGCGTTCACGGCATCGTCACCGTCGCGGCAGGCCAGCACTTCGACTTCCCGAGCGCCGAACGCGAGATATTCGGCTAGCGCCGGCGTAGTCGGGTCGCCCGCGTGGATCACATCGAGCTGCGCGTGATGACGCTCGGCCAGCGAGCGGCACAGCTCGAGCGCGGCCGCGTCGTTGCGGCTGTAGCGCGCAGTGCCGCTGACCGGGTGGCTGCCCACGGACACAAGTACCGCAACGCGTTTCAATAGTCGGGGGCGCTCATGCTGCAACTCCTTCGAGTTTGGCTGCGTTGCGAGAACTGGACGTTTGTCCACGCGCGGCCTCTACCTGTTCGATCAGCGCAGCGATCGTCGCCTGCGCGTCGCCCACCACCGTCAGATTCGCGCGCTTCGCGATCGGCGCGCTGCCGTCGAGGTTCACGGCAATCACGTGGCGGCAGTCCTTGATCCCCTGCAAATGCTGCACCGCGCCCGAGATGCCGAACGCGATGTACACGCTCGCCTCGACCGTCTTGCCTGTCGCACCCACCTGCTTGTCGCGCGTGAAGTGGCCGTTGTCGACCGCGACGCGGCTCGCGCCGATCGCCGCGCCGAACGCTCCGGCCAGCCGCTCGAACGCACCGATGTCGGACACGCCGTTGCCGGCCGACACGATGAAGTCGGCCTCTTCCAGCGCGACCTGCGCCGCGTTGATTTCCTCCAGGCCGAGATCGCGGTACAACTGCGCCGCGTCACCTGCCGGACGGATGAGTTCGGCGGACAGGCGTTCGCCCACGCCGGCCAGGCATTCACCCGCGCCGACGAACGGCAGCTTCGCCTCGACCGAGTTCTGCGCGAGCAGGATCACGTCGGGCAGCACGCGTGTCGCGAATGCGCGTCCGGCCTGCGCATACGCGCCCACATGCTTCCCGTCGATCTCGACCACGTGGGTCGCGACGCTCGCACCGGCGGCCGCCGCGTAACGCCGACCGAGATCGCCGTCGCCGGTCGCGTTGTCAGGCACGAACACGTGCTTCGGCGCGAGCGCCGCGGCACAGGCTTGCAACGCTTGCAATTCGCGTTCGGGCGCAAACGCACGACGGTCGAAGCCGGCTAGCTCGATCAGCTTGTCGACGCCAAGTTCTGCGACGTCGTCCTTCAGTTCGCCGAATGCCAGCAGCACGACTAGCGTCTGCCCGTCGGCGAGCAGCGCGGCGGCGGCGATCGTCTGTCGCGCATGATCGTCGAGCGCGCTACGCTCCGCATGCGCCACCACCAGCATCACGTGCTTCGGGTCCTGCACCGCGCGGCGCGGCTTCGCAGCCGCGGTGCCATGGCCCTGCGCGGACCACTGCGCGGCGCTTGCATCGGCGCTGCCTTCCTCGCCGAGCGTGATGCGCTTCAGGCCCGCGGGCGTGATGATGAACGGACGGCGCGGATCGATTCGTTTGATCGTGTTCATCGCATCACTCCAGCGAAGCCGCAACGAGTTCGGCCACGTCAAGCACGTCGGGGCGAGGGCCCACGACGCCTTCGAGCATCGCCGTACAGTTCGGGCAACCGACCGCGACCACGTCCGCGCCGATGGCGCGTGCGTCGGCGATACGGATGTCGGGAATACGCTGCTTGCCCGGGATGTCGGTCAGCGGCGCACCGCCCCCACCGCCGCAGCAGCGACCGCGCATGCCGTTGCGCTCCATCTCGACGACCTGGATGCCGATCGTCTTCAGCAGCTTGCGCGGCGATTCCGTCTCGCCGTTGTAGCGGCCGAGGTAGCACGGATCGTGATACGTAATGCGCTTCTCGCGCAGCGCTTCGACGGCCTTTGGCGTGAACTTGCCGTTGTCGGCCAGTTCCGCGAGATAGGTCGTGTGATGCTTGACCGTCATGCGCAACCCGAGCGCGCGGTACTCGTTGCGCAGGCTGTGCATCACGTGCGGGTCGGCTGTCACGATCTGCTTGTACGACAGCGAGCCGAGCGTGCCGATCAAGCGCTTCGCCATCTGCTGGAACGTCGCTTCGTCGCCGAGGCGGCGTGCGACGTCGCCGGTGTCGGTCTCGGTCCCGCCAAGCACCGCATAGTCGACGCCAGCCTTGTTCAGCACCTTGATGAAGGCGCGCAGCGAGCGCTGGTAGCGCATGTCGAACGCGCCTTCACCCGCGACGATCAGCACGTCGACCGGCTTGCCAGGTTGCGCGACCGGCGCGTTCAGGTCGACCGACCAATCGTAGCGCGCAGCTGTGTCGTAACCGCCCATCGTGCCAGTCTCGCGCAGGTTCGCGAGCACTTCCTGGCCCTTGCCCGGCACCGTGCCGTGCACCAGCGTGCGGTTGCGGCGCATGTCGACGATCGCGTCGACGTGCTCGATCAGCATCGGGCACTCCTGCACGCAGGCGCGGCAGGTGGTGCACGACCATAGCGTCTGCTCCTCGATCAGGCCGGACACGATCGGGCCATTCGGCTCGCCTCGATGCTGACCGACCGCGAGGCCCGGCGTCGGGCTGCCGGCGTACGCGGCATCGGTGCCGCCCGCCATCCCGACGACGAGATCCTGGATCAGCTTCTTCGGGTTCAGCGGCTGGCCCGATGCGAACGCGGGGCACGCAGCTTCGCACTTGCCGCACTGCACGCAGGCGTCGAAACTCAGAAGCTGGTTCCAACGGAATTCGACCGGCTTCGCGACGCCGTACTCCTGATGCTCGATATCCGGCAGCTTCAGCGCAGTTGGCGGCGTTGCCGTGCCGTTGCCCGTGAACGAGTCGCGGGTGGCCGCGAAACGCTCCTGGCGCGGATGGAACGCGAGGTGCAGCAGGCCGGCAATCGCGTGCTTCATCGGGCCGCCCTTCGCGGCGCCGACGGTCATCGTGAATGCGCCTGCACCGATCAACAGCGCGCAGAGCACCGCGAACGCACCGGACATCGCACCAGCCGGCACGACCATGAACAGCACGAGGCCGAGCGCGAACGAGCCGAGCAGCCAGGGCAGCGCGTTCCACGGGCCACGCGACAGCCGGGCCGGCACGTCCTTCGCCGCGCGGCGGCGCCAGACGAACACCACACCTACGAGCATCGCGAGTGCCGTGAGGAAGATCAGCTTGTCGAGCCACGGCGAGTAGATCGCAAGGCCATAGTTGACGAACACCAGCGCGAGCGCGGCGATCGCGCCGCCGGCGGTCGCGACGTGGGTCTTCGCGATGTACGGATCGCGGGCAACTACGTGGTGCAGGTCGACAAAGTAGCGCTTCGGGATCGCGAACAGGTTCGCGACGCCGAACGAGCCGGGCGCGGTGGCGCGCCCGAGACGCCAGTATGACGAGCGCTTCGCGACCGCGAACGCGAGCCCCGCCACCGACAGCCACAGCAGTGCGGTAATGAGGAGGGACGGGTTCATCTTTAGAAATCCTTCACGAGACGCAGCGAGTCGTAGATCGCGCCGTGGACGTTATGCATCGAGATGCAATCGCCGACACGGAACAGCAGGAAGCGGCCGTTGCCCAGTTCTTCCGACAGGCACGGCTGCGGCTCTGCCGCGAACAGCGTATGCGGGTCGATCTGGCCGCGGTTCACCGATTCCGGCTTGAGCTTCCAGTACAGGTCGTCGTTCGGCGACGAACCGTTCTCGATCACCACCTGGTCGACCGCACGCTCTTCCAATTCTTCCGTGTATTCGTTGCGCAGCACGGCGATCTTCTTGCCGTCCTCTTCATACACGCGATCGAGTATGTAGTTCGGCGTCGGGATCACGCCGAGCGCATACAGGCGGCGATAGAAGATCGGGAACGTCGTGCCGCCGCAATCGTCGGCCACCTTCACGTCGGGTGTGACGACCTCGACCTTCGAGCCGCGGCTCGCTATGAAGTCGGCCACGCCGGCGCCCGCATGGGTGCTCACACCGTCGAACAGCAGCACGTTCTGCTTCGGCTCAACCTTGCCGGTCAGGATGTCCCACGAGCTGACGGCCAGCCCTTCGGCCACGCCCCAGGCAGGCACCTGCCAGGTGAAGCTCGAACCGCCGGTCGCGAGCACGACAATGTCCGGCTTCTCGGCCATGATCATCTTCTCGTCGGCGGCGACGCCGAGGCGGCGGTCGACGCCAAGGCGCTTGGTTTCCATGTCGAACCAGCGGATGATCCCCGACATCTGTTCGCGCTGCGGCGCCTTCGCGGCGATCATCACCTGGCCGCCCACTTCCGTGTTCTTCTCGAACAGCACTACGTCGTGGCCGCGCAACTTCGCGACGCGTGCGGCCTCTAGGCCTGCGGGACCCGCGCCGACCACCACCACCTTGCGCTTGGGGCCGCGCGACTTCTCGATGATGTGCGGCATCGTCGATTCGCGCGACGTTGCCGCGTTCTGGATACACAGCACGTCGAGGCCGTTGTACTGGCGGTCGATGCAGTAGTTCGCGCCGACGCACTGCTTGATTTCGTCTTCGCGGCCGTCGCGGATCTTGATCACCATGTGCGGATCGGCGATCTGCGCGCGCGTCATCCCGACCAGGTCGATCATGCCGTTCGCGAGCAGGCGCTCGGCCTGGCCCGCATCGCGGATGCTTTGCGCATGCATCACCGGGATCTTCACCACCGACTTGATGCCGGCCGCGAGGTGTACGAACGGCTCCGGCGGCAGCGCCATCGGCGGCATGCAGTTGGCGATCGTGTTGTGCGTATCGCCACCCGAGCCGACCACGCTCAGGTAGTCGATCAGGCCCGTCTCCGACATCGCCTGCGCGATTTCCTTCAACGCCTCGTGATCGAGCCCGTCCTCGTGGAATTCGTCGCCGCACATCCGCAGGCCGACACAGAAGTCCTTGCCGACCGCTTCACGCACGGCCGTCAGCACCTCGATGCCGAAGCGCAGCCGGTTCTCGAGGCTACCACCCCATTCGTCGGTGCGATGGTTCGATCGCTTGCTCCAGAACTGGTCGATCAGGTGCTGGTGCGCGGCGGAGATCTCGATGCCGTCCATGCCGGCCCCCTTCACGCGCTTCGCGGCTGCCGCGAAGTCGGCGATGATGCGGCGGATTTCCTCGATCTCGATGATCTTCGCGTTGCCGCGGTGCACCGGCTCGCGCACGCCCGACGGCGACATCAGGTGCGGCCAGTGCTCGCCGTGGAACGACGAGCGGCGGCCCATGTGCGTCGCCTGGATCATGATCTTCGCGCCATGCTTGTGCATCGTGTCGGCAAGGCGCGTAAGCGGGTCGATGATCTTGTCGGTCGACAGGTTCACCGACTTCCACCAGCCTTGCGGGCTGTCGATCGACACGGGGCTCGAGCCGCCGCAGATTGCCAAACCGACACCGCCCTTAGCCTTCTCTTCGTAGTAGCGGATGTAGCGGTCGCCCGGCAGGCCGCCCGGCTCGGCATACACCTCCGCATGGGCCGTGCTGACGATCCGGTTGCGCAGCGTCAGCTGATTCAGCTGCATGGGTTTGAACAAGTTGGGATAACGCATCGCAGGCGACCTCTGGCGTTCGAATGTCTCGTGTTGCGGGTGTTGTTGTGCGGCTGTGTCGTTACGTCAGCGGCGTCAGTGCGCGATCGGCGACACTTGGAAGACGCAGTGATCGTGGTTCTCGGCCGCACACTGCACTTCCTTCGATTGGGCACGCGGCGCGCCCTTGCCTTCCGGCGTCGTGTCGTTGACCCAGTCCATCGCGCCGGCGAACCAGCCCGCGAACATGTAGCAGAGCTTGCCTTCCTTGCCAGGCTGCTGGAGCACGAACGATGAGTGGCGCAGTTCGATCTTCGCGCGCGCGCTGGCCGGATCGGCCTCGATGATTGAGAACAATCCCCAGCCGCGTTGCGACAGGCGCTTCAGGTAGTGCTCGAACACGGCCATGCCGGTCAGCCCGTGCTGTTTCGCTTCCTTGTCGCACCAGTGGTATGCAGACTTGTAGCCGGCCTTGTAGAGGATTTCGGCATACGCGTCGACGCCAAGCGCTTCTTCGACGGCAACGTGGTTGTTCGTAAAGAAGTGGCGCGGCACGTATAGCATCGGTAGCGCGTCGGTGGTCCAGACGCCAGTATCGGGATCGACGTTGATCGGCAGTTGCGGTTGCATCGTGGTGACTCCGTGAGGAAAATTGGCCGCGCGGCTTAGGCGCAGGCGCGAAATCGTCCGCGTGCCCGCGCGGCTTGCGCGGGCACGTCCCGATTTTTCTAGTGTTGAATCGCGGGTAGCGGTTCGACGCGGCGGGCGCTTACGCGCCCCACACGTCCTTGAACACGCGCACCCAGTTCTCGCCCATGATCTTGCGGATGCGAGACTCCTTCCAGCCGTGGCGCTCCATCGCCGCGGTCAGATTCGGAAATTCGCCGATCGTGCGGATGCCGTCCGGGTTGATCACCTTGCCGAAGTTCGTGAGCTGGCGATAGCGGCCCTTGTCATGCGTCAGCATGTCGAAGAATTCCTTCGCGAAATCCTGCGTGAAGTCCGTGCCGATGCCGACCGAGTCTTCGCCGATCAGGTTCACGACGTAGTCGATCGCCTCGATGTAGTCGTCGATGTTCGCCTCGATTCCACGCTTCAGGAACGGCGCGAACATCGTCACGCCAACGAAGCCGCCAGCGTCGGCGATCTCCCTCAGCTGCGCGTCGCTCTTGTTGCGCGGATGTTCCTTCAGGCCCGACGGCAGGCAATGCGAGTAGCACACCGGCTTCTTCGAGAACGCGATCGCTTCCGACGACGTGTTGCCGCCCACATGCGACAGGTCGACCATGATGCCGACGCGGTTCATCTCGGTGATCACTTCGCGGCCGAAGTCCGACAGGCCGCCGTCGCGCTCGTAGCAGCCGGTGCCGACCAGGTTTTGCGTGTTGTAGCAAAGCTGCACGACACGGACGCCCATGTCGGCGAACGCCTCGATGTAGCCGAGGTTGTCCTCAAACGCATGCGCGTTCTGGAAGCCGAGAATGATCCCCGTCTTGCCTTCCTTCTTCGCGCGGAAGATGTCGTCGGTTGTGCGCACCAGCGTCAGCAGCTCGCCGTTGTCGCGGATCTTCTTCTTCATCACGCCGATGTTGTCGACGGTCTTGGTGAAGTTTTCCCACACCGATACCGTGCAGTTCGCGGCCGTGATGCCGCCTTTGCGCATGTCCTCGAACACCGGCTTCTCGAACTTCGAGATGTTCAGTCCGTCGATGATGATGCTGTCCTGATGCAGCGTGCTCATATCTGCCTCTCGCTCCAGTCTCTGCTTTTTGTGGGGTTGTCGATCAATAAATCGGGAAGCGCTCGCAGAGCGCGAAAATCTCGCGGCGCACGCGCTGTTCGGTTGCGTGGTCGCCTTCCGGGTTCGCGCGCAGCGCGTCGAACACTTCGAGAATCAGGCGGCCGATCTCGCGGAACTCCGCGACGCCGAAGCCGCGCGTCGTGCCCGCCGGCGTGCCGAGGCGGATGCCCGACGTGACGGTCGGTTTCTCGGTGTCGAACGGAATGCCGTTCTTGTTGCAGGTGATGCCCGCGCGTTCCAGCGCCTGCTCGACCGGTGCGCCCTTGAGGCCCTTCGGGCGCAGGTCGACCAGCAGCAGGTGGTTGTCGGTACCGCCAGTGACGAGGTCCACGCCGCCTGCCTTCAGCACCTCGCCGAGCGCCTGCGCGTTCGCGAGTACGTTGTCGATGTAAGTCTTGAAGTCCGCGTGCAACACTTCGCCGAACGCGACGGCCTTGCCGGCTATCACGTGCATCAGCGGGCCGCCCTGCAGGCCGGGGAACACGGCCGAGTTGATCTTCTTCGCGATCTCTTCGTCGTTGGTCAGCACGAAGCCGCCACGCGGGCCGCGCAGCGTCTTGTGCGTGGTGGACGTGACGACGTGCGCGTGCTCGACCGGGTTCGCATGGCGGCCGGCGGCGATCACGCCCGCGATGTGCGCCATGTCGACCATCAGCTTCGCGCCGACACTGTCGGCAATCGCGCGGAAACGTGCGAAGTCCAACTCGCGCGGATAGGCCGAGAAGCCGGCGATGATCATCGAAGGCTTGTGCTCATGCGCGAGCTTCTCTATCTGGTCGTAGTCGATGCGCATCGTCTCGCGGTTCACGCCGTACTGCACGGCGTTGAACCACTTGCCCGACAGCGCGGGCTTGGCGCCGTGCGTCAGGTGGCCGCCCGCATCGAGCGACATGCCGAGAATCGTATCGCCCGGCTTGGCGAGTGCGAGCATCACCGAGCCGTTCGCCTGCGCGCCCGAGTGCGGCTGCACGTTCGCGTAGCCGGCGTTGAAGATCTGCTTCACGCGCTCGATCGCCAGCGCCTCGACCTCGTCCGCGAATTCGCAGCCGCCGTAGTAACGCTTGCCCGGATAGCCCTCCGCATACTTGTTGGTCAGCACCGAGCCCTGTGCCTCCAGCACCGCGCGCGACACGATGTTTTCCGACGCGATCAGCTCGACCTGCGACTGCTGGCGCTCAAGCTCCTTCAGGATGGCGTTTTGAACCGACCCGTCGCGTTGGGCCAGGGGCTGCGAAAAGAAAGACTGGGTATTCGACATAGTGCGTCCGTGACAGAGAAAGTGGGCGAGGTGCAACGCGAAGGACCCGCTGGATCGAGCATTCGATGCATTGCCAAAGTAGAACTGCCTACGGCGATATTCTTGTCGTTCACGATTTCGGTCGACGTCTGAATTTAGACGCGTTCTTTACGTTTTCCGCCATTCACGTCCATTTTTCACAAGTATCCGACTTGACACCCTTCACGCAGAAGCGGCTTTGTCGGCCTGCTTTACCATTTCCAAATTTGCGACGAGTTAGGGTATTTCCCAACCTTTCCTCTTTTCATACGGTCCGAAGGCGCAGGGCCACGCAGCCTAGGTCAGATCCGTCACACACATGAACCCGGAATAAGATGCACATCCCCATCCCATGGGCCACCGCGTGGCTCTCGTGATTGGTTACTCGTCAGGGAGTTCTTTGGCTGGCGGCAGTTTCGCAACCGCCGGGAAGTGGCCGGCTGCCTGGGCCTTACGCCCACGCCCTACGCGAGTGGCACCATCGAGGTAGAACTCGATATCGGCAAGGCAGGTGACCGGCGATGCCGCTGGCTGATGGTGGAGCTCGCCTGGAGCTGGCTGCGACTGCAACCCGACAGCCGGCTCAGTCACTGGTTCAACCAACGCTATGCCGGCACTAGCAGGCGGCTGCGGCGTATCGGTATCGGGTCAACGCGCCCGGAACACCCTCGGGCTGCGCACTGCGGGTGGCCGTTTATCTAGATGGCGCGCGTCGGTAACAGGGTGGCGCCAGCGCTTCGCGCATGCGGCATAAGGTGACCGGCCTGGCAGGCCGGCACGGAAAGAAGGTCGACCCGGCATTGGCCGGTCAACAGACCCCCTGACCTGAATAACATTTACATGCCGGGCTGCAAAAAGGAGTTTATGCCATCAAGCCCCGCTACCTGTGTTTCAACGGCTCTCACGGCCCAGCCTGCGCCTGGTCATGGAAGGTGACCGCGCAGGCCGGCCGTAGAGACCGGACAAGGAGAATTACTTTGCATATCGTAATTTTATCCTGAACCGGTCTTGACTTTCAGTTTCCCATAGAAGAAGGGTGTTAGGCACTTTGAAGTACTGGCACCGCGTGGACGAGCATGCGCATGGCGAACACTACAAAATGAAGCCCGGCAAGGGTTTCTGGTAGCCGCTCATAGTCGCGTGCGAGGCGGCGGAAGCCCCGGGTCGGTATGGCACGCGTCACGCAGATCGCCGAGCGTCGAGCATGTGCGGGACACGACCGCCCAGCAGCGCATTCCGCTCATTGCGCGGCTCGGTTCCGCAAACAAATCATTGTTCGAAGTAATCTCCCTGATGGAAAGCAACAACTCGTGATGAACTGGTACGCCTTGCAAAGATGTCGCAGCGGCAGTTGCAGAGACTATTTCACGAGCACCTCGGGATAACACCGACCCACTACAACCTGACCGTGCGACTGCGCCGCGCACGTCAATTGCTCTTGCAAACCGACATGTCGATCATGAGCATCACCACGGCGTGTGGGTTCCAGTCCGCATGCCATTTCAGCAAGAGCTACCGCGACGCGTCGGGCGTCGCGCCGACTCTCGAGCGTCGCAAACAGTTGCACCGCTTGCGGCACACGCTTGAGCCGCTGTTCCAACGCAAAAACGTCGACCATCATGCCGCACTGTTACTGTCGCTAACGTCCCTCCCGATATCCGATTCACGACGTCGGTGGCAATATGCCCCGCCACTCCAATTAAAACGGGTGGGACCGTCTCCGGTGCCGCCCGCTTCATACCCGCGGTTCGTGCGTCAGGCAGCCGTGCTGCGCGGCCTTGTCCTTTGCGCCAGGATCGTCCGTCACGTACAGGCCCGGGATGCCAATCGCGCCAGCGAACGCGTGATTTCTTCTCTAAGATGTATAGAAAACAGGGTTCACCGACGTGACGTCGAAAGCGGCTATGTTGACGTAGTGATTTGGTCGTCAAGCGCCTACGGCGTTGGCTTCGCAACACAAGGGATCGCATGCTCTTGATCCACGAGCACGACGCGCAGAAAAGAATGCGGACGACGTTGGGTTGACGATATGAGCCTCGTCGCCCGCACTCAGTCACACAAGACGGCTAGTATCCCCAACCGACCTCGGTCACTCCGATGCGTCGACGCACGCAAATCCATCGCATGACACGCCGCGTGACATATGCGAATTGTGCGATTGAAATGTTGCTGACATCCCTGGACGCAAATGTTTCATGTCCATCACTCGCACGGCGCGAATGAATAGACTTATATGAGGTTATGAATCTGCCGGCGTGGCAGGACCTTTCTAGTGCGAGAAACCGGAGGCTGTTTCGCAAAGGCTTTTTCCCTTGGTTTCGGGGGCGAGCCATTGAGACACGCCTGCACCAACAGCAGCAACGCCAGCAGCAATCAAAATTGTCATCGACGGACCAAGATTGGTCACGGACCAAGGCATCAAGAATGTACCGAGACCGGCCCCAATCCGACTGAAGGCAGCAGCAAAGCCCGTCCCAACGCCCCGAATCTCGGTTGGGAATACCTCGCTTGGATAGATGCAGGTCAGCGTGCCACAGCCCGCGTTGAAGAACGAGAATGCGAGAAACAGGCCGAGCACTGCAACCCCTGGCGCCCCCGTCCACAGACCGAGAACAGCCAGGATCACGGTGATGATCCACTGGGGCGGTACCGTCAGTACACGGCGGCCGGCCTTGTCGATCAGCAGAACCGTGGCGACGCTTCCTGCCAAAGCAACTGCGGACAATCCGACTCCGCCGGCGAGTCCACCACCGAGACCGAATTTCTGCAGCACGCTGTCGGCGAATGTGGCGATCGCAAAGTACGGCGTTACGACACAGAAAAAGAAAATAGACACAAACAGCGTGGCTCGCCAGTATTCCCGGGAGAACAGCATCTTGAAGCTACCATCCGAATGGGCAACTTCCTGCTCAATGTCGGAGGCACTTTCCATATACCGACGCGCGACGGAACGAGCCTGATCCGTCCGACCCTTGCTCCACAACCAGCGGGGGGATTCGGGCATGCCGAGCCGGCCGAGGAACAAGGCTGCCGCGATAAAGGTGCTGGTACCGAGGATGTTCCTCCAGCCGAGGCTGGTATGTCGATCCAGCAGATAGCCCACGATGAAGGCGAACATAAAACCGGCGTACCACGCGATGAGCGTAAGGCCCATGAGCCGTCCACGCATACGTGCTGGAGAGAATTCCGACAGCAACGGCCAGCCGACCGAATACTCTGTCCCGATCGCGATGCCCATCAACAGCCGCACTATGAACAGTTGCAACGGAGGTGATGCGAGCAAGGAATCCGTAGAACCGACGAAGAACTGCATGGCCGAAGCGATCACAAACAGCGCCATGTCGATCATGAACAACGGCTTTCGGCCAAACTTGTCGCCAGCCCAGCCGCCCAATGGCGAACCGACGAGAATTCCAAACAATGCGCCCGCGGCGATCAAGCCTTCCCAGAACGGCGATATGCCAAGCTCGGTGGTCATCTTGGCAGACACTGGGCCAACGATTCCGAGGATATAGCCGTCCAGAAACGTACCTCCAGTAAGAACAATAATCATTCTTAGCATGAAGGTTCGTTTGAACGCTGATGATGTCTCTCGCTCAATCCCTATACGGGAAACAGCAACTTCCTTCTGCGCCAAGTTCATGTGTCTCTCCTTTTTGCGGTACTTATCATGGGGCTGGTTTACCGCACCAGCCCGCTCAGTAGGTCGTCTCCACCGTACCGCTTGGTTGAAAGCTGCACAAAGCCGCTACCTCGAGCTACCCCAAAGGCCAGTTGGATCGCGTTGATGGCTGTCAGTCGCGCTCCGATCGCTCACAGTAAAATGGGGATATATGCTTTCGCAACGGCGAGAGGTCGCCGAGGGCGAGCTTTGTTTGGGCCAATCTGTTCGGTCAACTCGATCGTGCCAATGAACGGATGCTCGGACCTTGACCGATCTCCCATTCATCGTCATTGCCACGCTCAAATGAAGCTCTTTCATGTCCCAGGATCCTTCACATGTCACGCCGAGGTCCTGATGAGCTCAGTTAGAGCAGTGCAGTGTATTGATCCATCCAAATCTGGGCGTTAACTCATGCGTCCAGAATTCGGACGTAAACGACACCGACAAGTAGAAGATCGGGGTTACCCCTGTAGTTGAGGGCACATGTCGGTCCGAGCATAGCGGTGGGTGAGCCAAGATCAGGAAGATGGTTAATCCAGTGCTTTCCCCGCCAAAGAAGCGACAGATGCGCTGGACGGACGAAGGCACGCACTGCATGGCACAAATCAAGGTTGCGGTTTTGAACGGGGAATTTCCGCCCCGTCGTACCTCGACTTTGAAGACTGCCGACCGCGGTTACGGCAAATGCACGGGACCAACGGACACAACAAACCGGGCAGCCATGCAGTCAGCAATGAAATCCTGACGAATTTTTCCCCAACTTTTGCACGCTCTCGCCTACGAATGTTCAGAATCATGCGTGCTTCAAAATCATTTCTTCCGTTCTGCACTGGGCCGATAACCGTACTCCTGATGATAGGACTTGCCGAAGTGAGAGGTCGATTGAAAGCCACAGGCGGTCATGACGTCTTGAATCGTCATATTCGTCTGTAGCAACAGTTCACGTGCTCTCTTCAGGCGCAACTTCACATAGTGTCTGGCCATCGGTGTGCCGACTGTTTCGCGGAACAGGCGCTGCATCTGTCGATTGGACATCTTCGTGCGGCGCGCTAGTTCGCCGCCTGATAGCGGTTCATCGATATTGCTCTCCATCATCTCCAGTACGTCAAACACGATGCGATTTGCAGAACCGAGCCTCGCTACCAGAGGCATGGCCTGCAACGAAGTGGAGGTGCGGAGTTGCTCGACGATGAAATAGTCCGTGATATCGGCGATGAGACGTGCCCCGACGTGCGGCGCAATCAGCTCTAACATCATGTGCAATGGAGCAACCCCTCCGGCGCATGTCACACGATTTCGGTCGACTACAAAGAGCCGTTTCGAGGAATTTTCTTCTCTGAATGTTTCCTGGTGTGCGAAGAGCCGCTCCCAATGTATCGAACATTTGTACCCAGCTAGCAGACCGGCCTTCGCAAGAACATACGCGCCTGTGCAGATCCCTCCCAGCAAGACACCCGAGCGATCGAGGCGTCGCAGCAAAGCCAGGTGTTCACTCGTAGTAGTGTCCTGAACATCGTTACCACCACATGCAAAGATGATGTCAGTTCTCTCGACCTCGCTCGCCGGAATGGTTTCCAATTTAATTCCGTTGCTCGCTTCGATTCTCCCGCCGTTCACGCTAACCAGTCGCCAGGTGTAATGGTTGTTTTTACTGAGCTGGTTTGCCACCCTAAGGACTTCGATTGCGTTGGTAAACGTAATCATGTTGAAGTGTGGCATCAACAGGAAGGAAAAATGCAAGAGCGGCTTCATATCGCCCCGGTCATACTTGAGTGAAACATTGCGTTAGGGAAGAGCCTCGTGAAGCTGCGAGACCATCGGACTAGTCTCGCCTTTGCAAGCCATTGTAGCGTGTCAGGTCCAAGGCGCAGCCGCGCGACGAGAGAACGAAAGGCTTTCCTCTGCCTGGGCTTCGTCGTGATGGCTGCATGATCCGCGCTGCGTTCTCCGCAGAACTCTGCCGACTGCAAAACCCAACGAGCCAGGGGACCTTGATCGAAGGCGGAACGGACGAGCCATCCGATGCATTTGTGCCCGTACGTTTGCGGTCCATGCCGCCCGCATCCTGACGACCTCGGCCAGAATTCCTGGCTGAGGTCATTTTCGACGTTCTCACCGGTTTGGCTCGTCAGACTGGGGCAGTATTATCAGTCGCCGCTACTGGTCGTTACCGTGACCCACTTCCCGCCGCTCAACTTATAGAGCGTCGATGCAGGTTTTTTCAGGTCGCCGTGATTGTCGAAAGCAATCGTGCCAGTGATGCCAGTGAACTGCGCCTTCTGCAAGGCCGCGACGAGGGTCGCTGGCTTGGTCGACTTCGCCGACTTCATCGTTTCCATGGCAAGCATGGTAGCGTCGTAGGCAAACGGAGAATAGGTGAGGTTACCCGTACCAAACTTGCGCTTAAAATTATCTGCGAATTCGGCCCCGCGGGGTAACGCACTGAGTGGTCGACCGTACTCCCATGCCATGGCGCCCTCTGCGCTGTCGCCGGCAATCTGCGTGAAGACGGTGTCCGCAACAGCCCCGCCACCCAGAAACTGGGCATGCATGCCGAGCTGTTTCATGCGGCGAGCGATCAGGCCTGCCTGACCATCCAGCCCACCGAAAAACAGCAGATCGACATTGGCCGCCTTGATATTCGTCAACTGAGGGCCGAAGTCCACGGCCTGAGAGTGTGCAAAAGTTGGGGAGGGATTCGTTAGGATTTCAGAACTTACTGCATGACTGCTCGGTCTGTCGTGTCCATTGGCCCGGTGCATTTGCCGTAACCACTGTCGGCAGTCTTGAATGTCGAGATGCGACGGGGCGAGAATTCCCCGTTCAACACCGCAACCCTGACCTGTGCCATGCAATGTGCTCCTTCGTCTGTCCAGCGCATCTGTCGCTTCATGGCCATACGGCAGCTGACGACCTGGTTCACCGCGGACTCGGCGATACTGCTGCTGATCGGCAGGCCCTTGCGATGCCGGGCTCCGTAGCTGACCAACGTGCCCGCGTTCTTCTTCAGGTAACTGGAGACAGTGTTCAGATTCCACCACAACGTATTGAATTCGTATCCCTGTCTTGCCAGCAGCCGAATGTCCAGTGCCTTGATCCGCTCCAACGCCTTGCTGCCCTTTCCATGCCAGACCAGCCATTTGGCGTGGATGATCTCGGCTTCCACAGACTCCCGTTCCATCGAGTCGATCATCTTGCTGCCGAGTACGGAACGCTCCGCCGCCCTGAACTTCATCGCAATATGAGACCAGTCGAGGATCCGGCCGCGCGCCAGCTGACTGCCCTCAACGGTCTTCCCGAACTCACCGGCGTCGTCGCTGATTACAGTCACGCGTTCATCGCTAGCCACACCGTACCGGCTGAGGAACTGATCGAGTCGCGCTGCGGCCGAGGTCACTTCCTTGTGCACATAGGAATACAGCTTTGAGCAACTATCAGTGAACGTCACCCGTCCCGCGACGATATTCACGTGGCGGCCAGGGTCTCTCCCGGGGTCGCAATTGCGCAGCCACGCCGAGTCGACGCTCACTGCGGCGACATGACTGCACTCGCGAACCGTTTCGTCCGCAACAGACCGGGGCAGTTGCGCAATGTCACGCTCGATTTCAGCGTCGAGCTGCTTTCCAAGGTCAAGAATTCGATCCCGGATGCCACTCGACGAGATGCCGTTGTCCAGCGGTAGCACTTTCTTGAGCATATTCGTCGCCTGCCGGTAGGGCAAATGAGCTGCCCACTTCGCCTCAAGGTACTCCAGCTCAGGGGTGACGCGCGTGGCTAGCGCTTTCGACAAGGGGTGGACCACATGCTGCTTCGTCTGCGCAGTCCCTCGACACGCACATGACCACAGCCGCGGACTCTTCATGGTCACTTTGCCGTAGACGGTGCGCAGCACGGTCGAGCGGCTGTCTTTATGCCTCAAGGCCGCACCGCAGCTCTCACAATGAGCCTGGCCTGCGAGCCATCGCTGCACCTGTTTCGAAACAAGTTCGATCTGCACCTTCGCCAGCAGCGAACGCCCTTCCGCGAGAGACAAGCCCAATTCAGCAATACCGCAATCAGGGCGCTCAACGACGGCCAGAACTCCGTCGCCCTCCTCGACTGTGTCACTGTCTCCCTCGACCAACCTTGCTTCGATGATCAACCGCATGGCTAGCTCCCACCGTTGCGAGACTGGTAAGCCTACCTGAAGTGAAACCGGCGCCGCCACCGAACGGCCCTCGTGGGAGCCTCCCCAACTTCTGCACGCTCTCCATGAAATCTGGTCCGACCGGTGCGCGAGGCGGCTCGCGCACTCGGCTACGTCTACAACCGGGGGGCGGCCATCCTGCGAGGACGGCGCAGCACGACGATCGGCATGGTGATCAACGATCTGACCAATCCGTTTTTTGTTGAATTGCTGGTGGCGATCGAGCGGGTGCTGGCTCAAGCGGGATATACGACGCTGATGGCCCACACTGCCGAAAGGCTCGAAACGCAGACGAGGGTTCTGCGGTCCATGCGCGAGCATAATGTCGCTGGCCTGATCATGTCTCCCGCACGTGGGACGCCGGATGAGTTGGCCGCCGAGATTCAGTCGTGGGGAATTCCGCTTGTACTCGTCATGCGTCCGATGGGGCCCGACGTCGATACCATTGGTGTCGACAACAGCTACGGATTTGCGTTGGCTACCGAGCATCTGATCGGGCAGGGACATACGCGCATCGCTTTCGCCGGCAACCGGAAGGGTTATGCAGTCGCCAATCAGCGCAGGCAGGGCTTTCTGTCGGCGATGGCGAAGCACGCACTGCCTGTCGGGGACGACTGGATCATTGATGTCCCATTGACGCCGGAAGGTGGGCGCAACGCCCACCTACGCTGCCTATGCCAGCCCGTGCCTCGCCAGCGTGTTTCGCAAGCGCGGCTGGAATCCCCGCAATTCCAGAGAATCCGCTAGCCGGATGAGCGGCACTATCCGGCGCTGCACTTTCTCAACGTGGTGATGCGCAATGTCTGCAATACGATGATGCAGATAAGGGTTCAAGAACCGCTCGCGCACGCTCGCGACGTACGTCTCGGCACGAACGCGCAGTCCCATCGCGGCAAACACCTCGAGCACCTCTTCCTGCCACACCGCTTCGATTCCGTCACGAAACCACACATCTGTCATTGCCTCGAGCACTGTCTCACCCGGATTCCGGTGCTCGCTGAGCCACTGATCCGCAAGCCAGGTATGACCGAGATTAAGAAAGAACAGCTTCAGCCACTCATAGCTTCGGAGGTCATCGGTGAGCACGATATCCTTGTGCACACATGGCAGCTCGAGGCCCGTGCGTCGTTCGATGGCCCACAGGGCATAAGGCTCTGTTACTGCGCCAACGGGATCGATGGGCTCCGAGACGATCCGGTCTACCAGAGAGTTAGCCCATACGCATTCGTGCTTCAGGTAATCGAGAAATTCTTCTGGCATCGCCCAATGCTGCCCAGACCGACCACGACGTCCCGCAGCGTATCGCCGTTGCTAGCCACTAGCTCGCACGGGAAGATCGATATGCTGGCGCCGGGACGCTCGCGCCAGCGTGCATGGAGCAATGTCAGCAGTTTGGCGGGATAGCTGCGGGGCACCTGGTCGGTGTTACTCAACAGCGCGGCCGAGTCGCGTTCGTCGAGGCAATAACCTGCGTCCCCGTGTTCGATACGATGACCCGCACGTGTTCTATCGTCGCTCGACGAATCGCGGGCCAATCCTGGCCGGCAGCCCATGCGGTGCGTACAGCATGGCATTCGATCAGGTCATCGACGACCGCGCCCGCTTCCACGCCGCGAATTATGACGGGATATTTACCCGCTTGCGAGAGAGCACTTACGCGCGCGCGACTCGACGGATTCCCGGTGGTCTGCACAACAGCGATTCCGCCTATCGCGTCTCCACGCTCAAGCGCCTGCGATACGAACAAGGCCACATGCGCGAGGAGAAACCGGCTTGTGCCAAACTGGAGTATGGGTTCGCTCATTGCGCCACCTGCCCTGCATGCATCGCCCTCACTGTTCAACACTCCACAAGTGCCTTCACGACGATCTGCCCAGGTTCGAGCAGGCGCGCAAACGCGGCTGGAACATCCGCAAGCTGCATCCGGTGGGTGTTGAGCGCCTGGTCGGGAATGTGCCCGCCCGCATTGCTTCCAGGACAGTTTCAAAGTCCTGCGCGGTGGCGTTGCGGCTCGCGAGCAAGGTTGCTTCGCGCTTATGGAACTCCGGATCGGAAAAGGCCACTGTACCCGGTACGATCGAAATAAGCGTGTACTTGCCGCCATGGGCGATGAAGCCAAATCCGCGGTTCATCGCATCGATGTTCCCCGTTGCATCGAAAACGGCGTCGAAAAATTCGCCGTCAGTCAGTCGCGCGAGCCGGTCCGTGTCATCGGGCCGACAGTTACCACCGCATCCACACGCAATTCATTCTCACAGAACGAAAGACGATCGGCACGCGTGTCGAGACCGGTCACGTTCGCGCCGCGAAGCTTCGCAAAGATCATTGCGGCCATGCCTATAGGGCCGGCTCCGACCACCAGCACGCGCTGCCCCGCCTGAACGTCCGCGCGCCGCACGGCATGGGCCCCTATTGCAAGGAATTCCAGCATGGCAGCCTGATCGAGCGTCACGCCTTCGGCCTTGTGAACGAACTCTGCCGGCACACAGAGATATTCGGTGAGCGCACCGTCGCTATGCACTCCCAGCACCTTTATGTTGACGCAACAGTTAGTTTTGCCCTGGCGACACGCGATGCAGTTCCCACACGACAGATACGGCATGACATAGACACCGTCGCCGGCGGCGAGCCCGGAGGCGCGCTCTGCTTCGACGACGACTGCGGAGAGCTCATGCCCCATTACACGGGATACTGAAGATAGGGCTGAGTCCCAGTGAAGATGTGCAGATCGGTACCGCAAATTCCGACGCGGCTTACGCGCAACAGCACTTCGCCCTTCGCCGGCACGGGTAGCTCCCGCTCCTGTGCCCGCAAGACGCCCGGGGATTCGCAAATCACGCTAAGCATGGTGATGTCCTTTTCGTCATGTTTATGGAACCGTCAACGCCGTCGTAGTCGTTTCGGCGATGTGAAGCAAATACTGGGTGTCCCTGGCCGCTGGAAGGGACCGCGCGACACCCCTGCTCCCGATGTAGGTCGATGCGAGCAAGAACGCCACGCCATCGAGACGGACGTCATGGCATATTGGCTCAAGCTTGGGAGGCGACCAATAACCTGCCCGCTCGCTCCAACACCAGAGGCGCTGATGACCATCGACGGGTTGCATCACATTTTCCGGTTGGGAAGCGGCGCAGTGGCGGCGACCAACCCTTCATTGCGCAGTGCGATCCAAAACCCCTCTGGCACGCCCTGCTCGAGCCACGCTATGTTCTGCTTCAATTGAGACACAGTGCGCGCGCCCACCACGCATGACATGACTGACGGGTGAGCGAATGGAAATTGCAATGCGGCCGCCGGCAAGGAGACGCCGAAACGCTCGCATAGCGCAGTCAGCCGCCGGACCTTCTCGATCACTTCGGTGGGGCGTCCGCATAGTTGAATTTTCCGTTCCCGGCAAGGATGCCTGAATTGAAAACACCACCGATGACGATTGCCGTCTGCTCCCGCGCGCAGCGGTCAAGCAACGGTACCAACGCTGTCTGTTCGAGAAGCGTGTAACGCCCTGCGAGCAAAATGACGTCAATAGGCAACTCGTCCATCGCGTCTGAAGCGACTTCCCACTCATTCACGCCGAGACCTATCGCACCGACCCCGTCACTCTCGCGCAATTGCACAAGGGCACGAAACCCGCCGCCCGCAACCAGCTGGTTCCAGTAGTTCGCGTGACGCTCGCCGTGCGTCATCGAGCCAATGTCATGCACGTAGACGATGTCGATACGCGGCATACCCAGCCTCTGCTGGCTATCTTCGTAGGAACGCATGATGCCATCGTAGCTGTAGTCGAAGGTGGGCCGGAAAGACAGCGGTTCGGCCCAGCCGTCGTCGCCAGGTAGCACGCTTGCATCGGGCCGCATCAGCCGGCCGACTTTTGAACTCAACGTGAACGCGTCCCTATCCCGCCGCACAAGTGCATCTCCAACGCGCCGCTCTGAAAGCGTGTAGCCGTAGTACGGCGCCGTGTCGAAATAGCGCAGGCCTTCGGTCCACGCCGCATCGATCAGCGCCGTCGCATCCATCGACGACATCGGACTGTAAAGTCCACCAAGCTGGGAACAGCCGAGGCCGAGGGCACTCAGCTTGAGCCCACTGCGTGGCAAGACCCGCATTTCATTTGCGTTCATAGACCAGGGGCGTGAATGGCATCTACCGTAGCGGACGGACCGCGTCGAGCTGACACGCGCTCGCTGCAGGTCCGCAGGCTCATCAGTACAAGACGTTTTTGGCATCCTGTGAGTCGAGGTTCTGCTTGTCGACCAATACGACGCCCGTGTCGACCTGCTTGGGGACAGGTTTATGCTCGATGACGTTCACGACCGTCTGGATGCCCTTGTATCCCATTTGATAGGATCCCTGAACGGCTATGGCCTGAATGGTGCCGCCGCGCACGAAATCCTGCAAATCCTGGTTCCCGTCAAACCCGACGGCAACCAGCTTGTCGGCCTTCCCGGACTGTTTTAGCGCGCGTCCCATGCCAACGGCGGTCGGCTCGTTTGCGCCGAAAATGCCCTTCAGGTCGGGATTCGCTGAAAGCACGTCGGTTGTCTGATTGAGTGCAGTGGCCATTTGCGACTGCGAGTAGTACGGGCCTACGATCTGCAGTTTCGAGTGCGCTTCGATGTATTTACGAAATCCGCCCACCCGTCCGATCTCCGACCCGGCACCGGGCACGTAAGACATGATCGCGATCTTTCCGTTCTGCCCGACCCGATCAATCAGCGCCTTTGCACACATTTCCCCGGCTTTCTCGTTGTCAGTGGAGAGGAACGACTGGTAATACTGCTTGCCGGCATCTGACAGCGACGAGTCGATCAGCACGACGGGTATGTGGGCTTCCCATGCTTTCTTGATTGCGGGGACGAGCGCGTCCGGGTCAGACGGTGCGAGGACAATTCCCGCTACCTTGCGGTTGACAGCGTTCTCAACCATGTTGACTTCGTCCGCGATGGCCGATTCTGCCGCCGGTCCCTGGAAAGTCATCGTGTAACCCTTGGCTTCGCCAACGGCGGTTTTCGCGCCTTTCTGGACGTTCTGCCAATAGTTGGAGTTGACGGTCTTTACAATCACGGCAATCTCGCCACCTGCGGCGTACGCCCCATCGTGGCCGTTACCAGTACGGCCGATACTGCCAGTAGATAACATTTGCGCATGTCTCGCTCCTTTCTCGCGTGGTTGATAGTCTTCTTGTTGCTACTTGCGGCTTCGCATCCGGTCGATCCACACCGTACCGAGAATCACCAATCCGATAATGATCTGCTGGATAAAGCTGGATACTCCGTTCATGTTCAGACCGTTGCGAAGAACGCCGATCACGAATGCACCGATGGCCGTGCCGGATATCGTTCCCACACCGCCCATCAGCGACGTCCCGCCGATTACCGCGCTTGCGATGGCGTCGAGTTCGTACATGACGCCTTCGTTTGGCTGTCCCGTCACGAGCCGCGACATCAGGACACATCCTGTGACGCCCGCGAGGACGCCCGAAAGCACATAGGTGAAGAGCGTGACGCCCCGGACGTTGACGCCAGACAGACGCGCTGCTTCCGCATTCGAGCCAACCGCATAGATGTGACGGCCGAGCGACGTTTTCGAAAGGAGGATCGACCCCGCAACGAACAACACGACCATGATCACAACGGGATACGGAATGCCGGGAAATGTGGTGTCCGGGAAGCCATCGGGACCGATGTGGGAGATGCGGAACAGCGCGCCGTTACCGAGCGCGCCGAACGCATCACCCAGGTCCGAGACAGGACGAGCGCCCGTAATCTGCAGCGCAAGGCCTCGCGCGACGAGCATCATGCCCAGCGTCGCAATGAACGGCGGCAAGCCCATCTGTGTCACGCAGATTCCGTTCACCAGGCCGCACACCGCTCCAACGAGAACACCGCCGAGCATCGCGACGGGAACGGGCACGCCGGACTTCACCAGAAGCGCCGCCGTGACCCCCGCGAGGGCAAGCACGGAACCTACAGAAAGATCGATGCCACCCGTGATAATCACGCAGGTTGCTGCGACACCAAGATAGGCGATGGAGGTCACCTGCAGGCTGACCGTCATCATGTTGCCGACCGAGAAAAACGCCCCGCTCGTTATCGAGAACGCGATGACGAGAGCTACCAGACTGCCAAGTGCCGCAAACTTCTGGATGAGATCGCGGCGACGCCTGCGTGCCGCGGTGCGGTCGACGGCCTCCCCGGTTCGATCGGATGTGATTTCAAGCATGTGCGTACCCCGAAGCAAAGTGCATGATTTCCTCCTGACTGGTGCGCTTCGTCTCGAGAAGCGCCGTCTGATGTCCCTCGTGGAATACGGCTATCCGATCCGTCATTCCAAGCAGTTCCGGCAACTCCGAACTGATCAGTACGACACCGACGCCGTCTGCCGCAAGGCGATCCATCAGGCCGTAAATGGCAAACTTCGCACCCACGTCGATACCGCGCGTAGGTTCGTCGAAGAAGAGGATTTTGGATCCGCGGTAGAGCCACTTGCCGATGACGACCTTCTGCTGGTTACCGCCCGAGAGATTGCGCACGACCTGGTCGACGGATGGTGTGCGAATGGCCAGGTCCTGCACATAACGCCGCGCGATCGCGGCCTCTTCGCCAAACCGCAGAAAGCCGCTGCGCGATGAAACGCCTCGCACATTCGCCAGCGTGATGTTCGCAGCGACGGACATCGAGAGAGCGAGCCCGTCCTGCTTGCGGTCTTCCGACAGGTATGCAATGCCATGACGGATCGCTTCGCGCGGCGAGCGTATCGTCACCATCTGGCCGTGCAGCGCGATGGTCCCGTCGTCGAGCCTGTCGGCGCCGAATATCGCGCGTGCTATCTCTGTGCGCCCTGCTCCCATGAGGCCCGCGAAGCCGAGGATCTCTCCCCGGCGCAGGTCGAATGAGACGGGGCCGAATACTCCATCGCGCCTGAGGTTGCGCACGCTGAGCAGTACGACGTCGGACGGCTTCGACTGACGCGGCGGATACGCATCGTCCAGAGAGCGCCCAACCATGCGCGCGACGATGTCATTCACGCTTAGTGCCGAAAAGTCGTCGGTCGAGATGTGGCGGCCATCCCGCAGAACGGTCACGCGATCGACGATGTGAGCCATTTCGTCGAGGCGGTGCGAGATATAGAGGATTGCCCTACCTGCTGCCCGCAATTCCTTGATGATGCGAAAAAGCTGGACCGTTTCCGATTCCGTCAGCGACGACGTCGGCTCGTCCATGATCAGCACATGCGCATCGAGCGACAGCGCCTTGGCGATCTCGACCATCTGCTGCTGGGCGATTGACAGTGCGCCGAGCGGCGTCGCCGGCGACACGTTGAGGCCGACACGTGCCAGGCAGCGGGCCGCATCGGCGTTTAGCTTGCGCGAGTCTACAAACGGTCCGCGCTTGGGTTCGCGTGCGAGGTACAGATTTTCCGCGACCGTCAGGTGCGGTACGAGGTTGAGCTCCTGATGGATGATCGCGATACCCGCGGCCTGTGCATGGGACGTCGATGCGAAGCGGGTCGGCTCGCCGCGATAGTGAATGACGCCTTCGTCCGGCTGGTACTGGCCACTGATGATTTTCATCAGCGTGGATTTTCCGGCGCCGTTTTCGCCGCAGATGGCGTGGACCTCGCCACAGCGCAGATCGAGATGAATGCCTTCCAGAGCGACAACGCCCGGAAAACGCTTGCCGATACCCTCCAGCCTGAGTATCGCTCCGTCAGCGTGATCCCGGCATTCGGCCGCATCGCGGGGCAATTCGGAATGCATCTTCATTGCGTCTCCTGTCAGGCACCTGACCTGTCGTTGCGCGGCGGTCAGTCCAATTTGGTCGAATTAAACCGCGTGGCAATCATTTGGTCAAGCCAATATGGATTTTTAATATTCATCTTACCGCAATCGTTTACCCTATTCTCGGCACAGATCCCTGCTGTGGCGGGGCTTGGAGCCCGTCGAAGCCCATGTGTTAGACTCGGCCGAACGGCACCGGCGCCGTTCAGATATGGGCAACAACCTGCGTCATGAAATCGACAGAACCCAAGCGGCTTTACCAATCCGTTGCCACCCAGATCATCGCGTTGATTCGCAAAGGGGAATTTCCGCCAGGCGAACGGCTGCCGCCTGAGCGGGAGCTGGCGCTGAAGCTAGGCGTGTCACGTCCGTCGCTACGCGAAGCGCTCATCGCATTGGAAATCGGCGGCCAGATCGAAATCCGGATGGGGTCGGGCGTTTATGTGCGCAGCGGAGGCTCGAACGACGTCGAGTCGATCGGCGCCCTTGGCGACAGTCCGTCCGAACTAATGCAGGCCCGCGCGGCGATAGAGGGCAGCGTCACCGTTCTTGCCACGGCGCGGATGACCGCGGCAATGCTCGACCGGTTGCGACGTACGGTCGAACGCATGCGCCGGCTGGCGGCGGCGGGCAAGTCGCCCGTCGAGGCAGACCGGCAATTCCACATGCTGATTGCTGAAGCAGCTGGCAACTCCGTGCTGAGCCGCTTTGTTGGAGAGTTATTCGACAGCCGCCATGATCCGATTGCGGCCGCCATGCGTGGCCACACAGAAAGTGCACAGACCTGGACAGCAGCTGTACAGGAACACGAAGAGGTCTTAAGGGCCTTGCAGGCGGGCGACCCCATTGCCGCGCAAACGGCGATGCGAGCGCACCTCCGCGCTTCGGAAGAAAGGTGGATCAGCGGTGCATTGAAGCAGGAGGCAGATCCCAAAAGCCAGGCGAGCGTGCAATAGCTATCGCCTCTGCCACTGCGGGATTCGATCGGTTGAATCCGCCCGCAGATAGCGGTCAGCCGCACAACTACCCGAATGGACGACATGGGTGCCCATGACTCGTCAGAATCGCGTCATCGGTTTCTCCTCTGCTGTGCACCAGCGGCATGACAACCGCCCTGTTCGCCACCGGGCGCCCTTTTGCTGAGGCTTAACGCTGTGGGGTGGCATCGGCAACTCCCTTCAGCTCACTGGAATCGAGGGCGGGATGTGCAACACGACCGTCGTGCCCGAGACGCCCTGCGGGCTGGCCGACACAAAGTGAGGCGTGATGGCGAATGCATGCGTGCGGCGGATGCGTGTGTTGCGTTGGGTCGCGGCGCGGTTGTTTGCGATAGCTCGCTGCTGCAGCGCTGCATGCGCGATTTGCATGCGGGCCTTGCAGCATGCGGCGGTGCATTCAAGGGCGCTACGTGACAGCGGGCAAATTGCTGTTGCGCGGCAAGCCGTCGCAGTCGCAACGACAAACAAGCGCTGCCGGGCGGCAGCGCTGACGAGAGCTTGAATAATACTCAATGACCGGCGACCTGGCCGCCATCGACATGCAGAATTTCGCCTGTTACGAACGGCGCTGAATCCAGGTACAGGATCGCTTCGACGATGTCGCTCATTTCGCCCATGCGGCCCATCGGATGCAACGCGCCGAATTTCGCGTACAAGTCCGGGGGAACATCGGCGTTTTGATCATCCCCGGTGAGACCGCATTCACGCGGATGCCGCGCTTCGCATATTCGATCGCAAGCGCGCGCGTGGCCGCCGCGAGTCCCCCCTTCGTCAGCGACGCCATAGCCGCCGGCAAGGCTTCCATCGCGTGGTCGACGAGGCTCGCCGTGACGTTGACGATGTGCCCGCTCGATTGCTTCTCCATTTGAGCCAGCGCGAGTTGCGTGACATAGAAAAAGCCCGCCAGGTTCACGTTGATCAACGACGTGAAATCTTCGGCCGTGTATTCGGAGAAAGGCTTCGCGACGAAAATGCCGGCATTGTTCACTAGCGTGTCGACGCGCCCAAAGCGTTCGATCGCTTCATCGATCACACGGCGCGCGGTGGCGGGATCGCCGATATCACCTGCCACGGCCAACAGGTCGGCATCGTCGGTCGGTTTGATGGAGCGGGCCGTTGCGACAACGCGGTGCCCCCGGCTGCGAAATGCTTTGACCGTCTCCGCTCCCATGCCTTGCGAAGCGCCGGTGATAACAATGACCTTCTGTTGGTTGCTCATGCTACACCTCCTCCAGTTGCAGGTCGACGCGGTGCAGTCCGGGCTCAAAGACCTCCGAACGGATCAGTAAGCGTCGGCGCGGCCATGCGCGGTTTTCGTCGCCGATAGATGTTCCTGTTCAACGATGGGACAGCCTATACATGTGGTACGCGTTGGCTCCGAGTAAGTCCAGTGGCGCGGCCCGTAGACAGATATTTTTTTAAAGGTGCGAGCATTCGGAAGACATTTTGTAGGTTTGCGCAAAAGTCCGACGCACCAGTCCGGATCGATCCGCATGATCGCCCGCTGGGCAACAACCTTAACCAAGCGATCCCCGGTCCCGGCCGTTCGTTTTCGCGCTCTGCCAGCCATTCAAACGGCTGTTGCGCCCAACTACCGGCCGTCCGGACCCTGGCCGCGGGCCAGTATGGGCGTATTTCCATAATCGTTGGGGCGTCCGCCGAGGACGAGGTTGAGTGAGATATGATCCCTGATTGCCGCCGGGGCGCTCGACAAATTGAAGCTCATCCCACCGAGGCCGCGATGGTTTCCTGGAATGCGCTCTAGCGTAAC
The DNA here is from genome assembly GCF_013426915.1 of Paraburkholderia sp. PGU19. Classification (GTDB taxonomy): domain Bacteria; phylum Pseudomonadota; class Gammaproteobacteria; order Burkholderiales; family Burkholderiaceae; genus Paraburkholderia. Next base: position 132,616 of record NZ_AP023183.1, on the reverse strand, counting down.
CGTTGTCGCGCTGGGACGTGTTCCGGGCCGCAAGCGGCTGCACTCACAACAGGCACAGCAATCGCACCAGATCGGCATCAGAGCGAAAGCAGCGGCAACCACGCTTACATACAGAAACGGAGAATCGAACGGTGCACCATCTAAGCATTGCCATCATTGTGTTTGCATGCGTGTTTGGTAGCGCCCTGCTCGGATTGTATCTGCACTCCCTGTTGCCAGAGCGCCATCTCAGCGATGAATCGGTCGGTGTCATCAAACTGACGATCGGATTGATAGCCACGATGGCCGCGATAGTGCTTGGACTGCTGATCTCGTCGGCGAAAAGTTCGTTCGATACCGCGAACGCCGCGGTCGTACGCGACGCCACCCATATCATTCTGCTCGATCGCACTCTGGCCCAATATGGGCCGGAGGCGCAGGAGATCCGTACCTTGCTGAAGCAGTTCGTCGCCCGGGGAATCCAGAAGGCCACTTCTGGCGACCCGGATCAGTTGGCAAGCATGCGTAGTCCCGAGGAGCTTAGACGGGGGGAAAACATTCAACGCAGGCTGGCGGAACTCTCGCCGCACAGCGAAGCGCAACGTCGGCTACAGGCGGTCGCCATCCAGATCGCCGGCGAAGGGCTGGCGATGCGAGAGCTTGCGCTGCTGCAAGCAGCAGGCTCGACCCCCATGTCGCTACTGATAACGCTAGTGTTGTGGCTGTGCATCATCTTCGGCTCGTTTGGCCTGTTCACGTCCCCCAACACGACTGTCACCACGACGTTTTTTCTGGGCGCGGTATCCACTTCCATCGCAATATTTCTGATCCTGGAAATGAACACGCCGCTCGGCGGGATTATCGCTGTCTCGCTTGCGCCGTTGCGCGAGGCGCTCATCATGCTTGGCCAGTAGCCATGGAATCCTCGACTCAACCGGCGGGTTCTGTCGCACTAAGGTGGCCTGTTATGCTGCAGGCAACGAGACGAACGATTTGATCGATGAAGCAGAACCTGAATCCGGCTGTGGCGAAGGTGCTCAAGCGCCTGCACTATCCGCTTGACGTAATCCTTCTCTGTGTGCGCTGGTACATTGCGTATCCGCTCAGTCTGCGCCACCTCGAGCAGATGATGGCCGAACGAGGAATTTCGGTTGACCATTCGACCGTGCATCGCTGGGCGCTCAAACTGTTGCCGGCGCTGGAGAGTACGTTCCGGCGCTGCAAGCCCACGGTCGGCAGGAGCTGGCGTATGGATGAGACGTACATTCGGGTCAGGGGCGAATGGAAGTATCTGTATCGAGCCGTGGACAAGGCTGGCAACACGATCGATTTCCTGCTGCGAGCCCATCGTGACAAGGTTGCGGGCCGCCGTTACTTCGAAAAGGCGATCGACCAGAACGGTGAGCCGGAGACCGTAACCATTGATAAAAGCGGATCAAATCTGGCGGCGCTACAGGCGCTCAACGCTGACCGTGAGACACCGATCGGGATCCGCCAGAAGAAGTACCTGAACAATGTCATCGAGCAGGACCACCGTGCCATCAAGCGTCGCACCCGGCCGATGCTCGGCTTCAAGAACTTTCGTTGCGCACGCATATTTCTGGGTGGCATCGAGATCATGCATATGATCGTCAAGGGCCAGATAGCGGAGGCATCGCGCAAACTCCTGCCCAGCAGTTCTACTCGTTGGTCGCATAAGGATTCCTCATCATATCGACGTTTGTTTGACCCGCCTTCCTTATCGCGACAAATCCATAAAAAGCGCATGGCAGCAATGTCCGGCCGCCTTTCATTCCGTGAAAGACCGTTAGTGTTGCCAGTTCATGTCGACTCGCAGTCCACCGGCGCTGCATCGCGCGGACCGACATGCGGCGTTTTGATGCAGTCCGGTGAGGCAGCACAAGCCCGCGGGCTGATCAGCGCCTCATGGCGTAGCGCTTCCTCCAGTTGTGCTTCCGTGAGGAGTTGACGGCGTAGCACGACTTGCCGGATGGTCCTTCCCTTCGCGTGGGCTTCAGCGGCAACTGACGTTGAGGCCTTGTAGCCGATATAAGGGTTGAGTGCGGTGGCCAGCGCAATTGACTGCTCGATGTTTTGACCCAGCCGGTCATGATTTGCTGTGATGCCGTTCACGCATTTCTCGCCGAGTGTCAAGTAACCGCTCGTGAGATGTTTGAAGCTCCGAAACAGGGCGCTCGCGATGACAGGCTCGAATGCATTCAGTTGAAGTTGCCCGCCCTGGGCAGCAAACGTGATCTGGTTGACCACCTCGGGGATGACAGGATTGACCTTGCCCGGCATAAGCGAGGAACCGGCCTGCATTGGCGGAAGATTGATTTCTCCAAAGCCGGCACGCGGACCGCTCGATAGCAAGCGCAGATCATTGCAGATTTTCGACAGCTTGACCGCAATGCGCTTTAGCACACTGGAGACATGGACAAACGCGCCGCAGTCCTGGGTCGCTTCGACCAGATTAGGCGCCGTTACGAGTTCTATTCCCGTGATACGGTTCAATGATTTGAGTGCCGTTTGTGCATATTCGGGATGGGCAGTAATGCCGGTGCCAATCGCCGTCGCGCCAAGGTTAATCTCCCTTATCAGCACGGCCGCCTCTGTGAGCCGCGACATGTCTTCTTTGAGCATGACGGCATAGGTCGAGAACTCTTGCCCAAGAGTCATGGGAAGCGTCCTGCAGTTGCGTACGACCGAGCTTTAACAAGCCACTGAACTCACCAGCTTTCTCGTCGAAAGCGGCATGCAGCTTTTCCATCGCTTCCAGCAGATGCTCGATAGCAAAGAACGTCGCAATACGCAGCGCCGTCGGATAAACGTCATTCGTGCTTTGCGCAAGATTGACGTGTTCGTTTGGATGCAGGTAAGCATATTCGCCGCGACGACGGCCCAGCAGTTCCAGTGCACGATTACAGATGACTTCGTTCGCGTTCATATTGGTGGACGTACCGGCGCCACCCCGAATGACGTCGACTACAAACTGGTCATGAAGGCTGCCTTCCCTGATTTCTACACATGCAGCGACTATAGCGTCCCGAAGCACCGGGGAAAGCAGGCCAAGCTCCGCGTTTGCTTCCGCCGCCGCCTGCTTGACGGCAGCCAGCGCCATCACGACTTCCGGGTACGATGCTAACGTCGTACCCGATATCTGGAAATTCTCCTTGGCGCGCAGTGTGTGAATGCCGTAATACACGTCCTCCGGGGCGTCCCGTTCTCCCAACAGGTCTTGTTCGGCACGCGTGCCCGATGTACTCATAACTTGCTCCAGGTTTTACGTTGATGCGGTTCCCGATTTGAGAATCCGCCGAGCGCGCGGTACGACGACGCGTCAAGGATTGAATGCCACGCCGGACTCCTGCCACGATGTGTTCGACAGGTTTTTTACGCTTCGCGCGTAGCGACGTGGAAGGGAATTGGTTTCTCGCCAGCGCCATCGGGCAAGGCGTAGCCGTCGCGCTGCGATTCGACGGCTCCTGGTTTCTCATTGATGGTCGGCGAAGGCCCGCGGAGCGTCTGGCCGGTCAGGCGTCGCATTGGATGGCCGAGGGTGCGTCAGTGGCAGGCATCGCGGCAAATCGATCGATCGAGTATGTCTCGAGCGGGATTGCCGTGCGCCCGATATCGATCAGCTCCGCGAGCGTTTCCCCCACTCCCGGTCCGATCTGAAACCCTGAACCACTGAAGCCGAATGCATAGAAAAGCCCGTCCACTTTCGAACTCGGACCGATCACCGGTTCCCCGTCCGGAAGATAACTCTCGACGCCACTCCAAACGCGGATGACGTTCAGGTGGGCTAGCGCGGGAACGAGACGACGGAACTGCGTCATCTGTTGTACCGTGTTTTCCGGAAGTACCGACGCTCTTCGCGTGATGGCATCTGCGGGACCCGGCGGGCCGCCGCCAAGCACAATGTTGCCTCGCGGGATTTGCCGGAAATAGACGCTCTCTTCCTTGATCGACGTGTAGACGCCCATCGATGAGTGAAATACATACGGTACCGGCTCTGTGACGGCCATCTGGGGACCACGCGCCGTCAGCGGCACTGGCTCGCCGAACTGTTGGGTGAGTGCGTTCGCCCACGCGCCTGCACAGACAACCACCCTCGCTGCGCGATAGGTCTCACCTGCCCCGGTCTGCACCTTAAACTCAGCGCCGTCCTTCTCTATGCTCACGATCTCGGTATTTTCGACGATCTGTGCGCCGAGCCGCATGGCACCGCGCGCGAAGGCTGGTGATGCGAGCCGCGGATTGGCATGCCCGTCGAGCGGTGATATGGAAGCGGCCAGAACTTCTCGCCCCAGAAACGGGAAGCGCCTGAACATTGCCTCACCCTCCAGCACGTCGAGCTGCAAGCCAAACGCACGCGCCTCATTTGCATAGCGATGGAAATATTCAGCATCGTGGGCGTGGTAGCAAACCCGCGTATGCCCAGAAGGCAGAAATTCAACGTCCTCGGCCAGCAGTTCCCGGATGCGGTACCAGATATCCAGCGCGCGATTGGCTATTGCAAGCTGCGGCAAAGAGCGACCCTGCCGGCGCACACCGCCAAAGTTCGTGCCGCTCGCCTGCTGTCCTATGAGGCCGCGCTCGATCAGGATTACCGATCGCATGCGCCTGCGAAGGAAGAAAGCCGTCGACGTACCCATGATGCCGCCACCAATAACAATCACGTCGGCATATCGGTTCATCGCGCGTTCTCCATTTTGGGCTCCGCTTCAAGCGCCATAGGCAGCGGCTTGACGGGCGCCTGACCGCGCAATCTCCCGACTGCTTCCAATGGCACGCGCGCTTCAGCCGCGATGACTTCGGCGCCTGCGTGCGAGCAGTAGCGACCCTGACAGCGGCCCATGCCGACGCGGGAAAACGCCTTCGCCCGGTTCGCTTCCGTCGCGCCCATCGCACGAACGACATGCCGTAATTCGCCTGCCGTGATTGCCTCACAGCGGCACACGATGGTGTCGTCGGGCAGCGCTGCCGCGAAACGCGCGGGCCACGGAAACGCCGTGCGCAAGCCCGCCGCGAAGCGCGTAAAGCGCGCGAGTTCGGCGCGCAGCCTGGAGGCGCCCTGCCGTTCGATACCCGCGTCATGCAGTGCGGCCAGTGCGGCGAGCCGACCCGCGCGTTCGGCCGCCTCAGCGCCGCGTATGCGCACCCCATCGCCCGCCAGGTAGATTCCCGTGACGCTGCTGCGGCCGTCCTCGTCGATCTCCGGAAGCCATGTCCGGGTTCCAGCATCGAAACGGAAGCTGCAGCCCGCGAGATCGGCAAGCTGCGTTTCCGGGCGCAGGTGATAGCCGAGCGCGACGGCATCGCATTCGACGTCGAACGTCTCGCCGTTGGCAAGCTCGACGCGAACGCCCGTGACACCATGTTCTGGCGAACCACTGATTGCGAGAGGTGTCACGCCGCGATGAACCGGCACGCGGGCGCGGCGCAAGGCACGCATCAGCGCGATGCCCTTACTCAATGTCGAAGGCATCGCGAGCAACTGTGGCAACGCGCGCAATCGTTGCGCGAATGCAGATGTATCGAGCACGGCGCTCACCGTTGCACCCGCCTTGACGTACTGCGCGGCCACCAGATACAGCAGCGGCCCTGTGCCCATCATGACAACTCGCGCCCCGATAGCGCAGCCCTGAGACTTCAGCGCGACCTGTGCGCCACCCAGAGAGTAGGTGCCCGCGAAATGCCAGCCGGGAACTGGCATCACGCGATCGGTCGCTCCGCTGCAGATGATCAGCGAATCGAACGCGATCTGCCGATAACGCGTGCCGCTTACGACGTGCACCGCCTTTGGCCCGATATTCCACACGAGCGTATCAGGCAGATAGTCGATCTGCGCGCGCAGCGCATCAAAGTCGCGATGCAACGACGCCGCCCGCGTGGCCTCGGTTCCGTACAGGATTTCGTACGAGCGCGAGAAGCCTTCGGGCTGGCGCCGATAGATCTGGCCACCGTCGCGTCGCCCTTCATCGATCACTATGGGACGCAGCCCAGCATCGACCAACGCCTGAGCGGCACGCACACCCGCCGGTCCGGCGCCAATCACCACGACAATCAGGCGCGTCATTTCTGCAGTCGTGGCCATACGCCCTCCCCGACCAGCGCGACCCGCGTGATGATTGACATGCCCGGCATCGCACGCGTCGTACACGCCCGCAAGCGCTCGCCCTGCGCGGTCCAGACCCAGCAGTCCTGGCACGCGCCCATCAGGCAGAAGCCCGCCCGGCGGCCATCGCCGAACTCCGAATCACGCAACGTGTCCTGTGCGGTCAATAGCGCAACCAGCAGCATGTCGCCTTCGGCCGCCTGGACGGTATCCCCGTCGACGGTCATTTCAAAGGTCTTCCGCGCTGTCTCCGCGACTCTCACGAAACGCGCGGTCATGCGGTCACCGGATCGGTTTTCTGCGCGAGCTCGAGTTCCGCAGCAGAGCGATGGCAAAGGATCACAGCGCCGGAAGGAAGCTTCCTGGCAGACGGGGGCGTAACGTTGCACTTGCCGTCGATGCGCACTGGACAACGCGCGCGAAAACTGCAGAGCTCAGCCGACGCGCTGGCGGGCCCCATCGACGGCAAGGGCCCGCCCGTGAGCGCGCGCCGCGAGTCGAGCCAGCCCGGGCGCAGCGCGGGCACGGAATCGACCAGCAGCCCCGTGTACGGATGGTGGGGTGGCGCAGCCAGCACATCGCGCTGGCCCGCTTCCACGCATTGACCTGCATAGAGCACCATTACGTCGTCGCAGATTGCGCGAACCGTCGAAATGTCGTGGCTGATGAACATATACGACACCCCCAGTTCGCGCCGCAGTTCCACGAGCAGATCCAGGATTGCCGCACCGACCACGGTATCCAGTGCGGAGGTCACTTCGTCGCAGAGAATCAGCGCTGGGTCGGCCGCAAGCGCACGTGCCAGATTTACGCGCTGCTTCTGGCCGCCCGACAGACCGCCGGGCTGACGCTTCGCAATAGATGCCGGCAGTTTCACCAGATCGAGCAGTTCGAGCATCCGCTTTTGCGCCGCCGCGCCGCGCAGGCCGTGATAGAAGTTCATCGGCCGCGCGAGAATATCGGCGATCGTGCGGCTCGGATTGAGCGCTGTGTCCGCGTTCTGAAAGACGATCTGCACCCGCCGGTACTGGTCGGGTGTGCGCTCTGACAGCTTCGCCGGGAGCACCTTGCCGTCGAGCAGCACTTCACCGCGGGCACGATCGACGAGACCCGCCACCACGCGCGCCAGTGTTGTCTTGCCCGAACCCGATTCGCCAATCACGCCGAGCGCACTACCGCGAGCAATACGCAAGCTCACGTTATCGAGCACGCATACAGCCGGGACGCCGTTGGCATCAATACGCCCATACCCCGCGTTCAGATTGCGGATCTCGAGCAGCGGTGGCGACGCATCTGTGGCCGGTACCGCGAGCTCTGGTTCCGGACGGCGCGTCGCCTCGAGCAACTGCCGCGTATAGTCGTCGGCGGGCGCATCGAGTACCTGCACCGTCGTGCCGTTTTCGCGTACCTTGCCGCTATTGAGCACGACGATGCGATCCGCCATCTGCGCGACGACGGCCAGATCATGGGACACATAGACAGCTGTCGTGCCCAGTTCGCGGATCACTTTCTTGAACGCGGCTAGTACTTCGATCTGCGTGGTGACGTCAAGCGCAGTCGTCGGTTCGTCGAACACGACGACGGCGGGATCGGTGATCAGCGCCATCGCCGCCATCAGCCGCTGCAACTGGCCGCCCGACACCTGATGCGGATAGCGCGAACCGATCGTCTCGGGCGACGGCAAAGCAAGGGAGCGAAAAAGTCCAACGGCTTTCTCGCGTGCGGCAGCAGGCGTCATCAGCTTGTGCAGCAGCGCGGGCTCCGTCACCTGATCCATGATCGTGCGCGCCGGATTGAAGCCCGCCGACGCACTCTGCGCGACATACGCGACCGTGCGCGAGCGCAACGCCCGCCGGCCTTTTTCGTCGAGCAACAGCACATCGACGCCGCCGATCTTCACCGAGCCGCCTGCAATCAAACAGCCGCCGCGCGCGTGCCCGAGCAGCGAGAGCGCAATCGTCGTCTTGCCCGAACCGGACTCGCCGATCAGCGCGAGCACTTCGCCTTTCTTCACGGTGAAGTCGACGCCCTTCACGATCTCGACGACAGGGTCGGGCGCCGTTCCCGCGACCACGCGCAGCCCTTTGACTTCGATCATGTTCATTTCCCGCCTCCGTGAGCGCGCGCACCGTGGCGGCGCAGGCTGTCGATCAGCAGATTCACGCCGACCGTCAGCGTCGCAATCGCAACGGCGGGCATCAGCACGGCAGGTGCGCCTTCCGCGAGTCCGCCGATGTTCTCGCGCACGAGCGAGCCCCAATCGGCATTCGGCGGCTGCACGCCGAGGCCGAGAAAACTCAGGCCGCTCAGCAGCAGCACGATGAAGACAAAGCGCAGGCCGAAATCCGCGAGCATCGGGTGAATCATGTTAGGCAGCACCTCGACGCGGGCGATATACAACAATCCTTCGCCGCGCGCCTTCGCGACCTGCACGTATTCGAGTGTCATCAGGTTGACCGCAAGCGAGCGCGAAATGCGAAACGCGCCGGGAATATAGGCGAGCGCGGCGACCATGATCAGCATCGGCACCGACGAGCCGAATGCGGCGATCACGACGAGCGCCAGTATCTTGCTCGGAATGGAGATCAGCGCGTCAAACAGCCGGCTCAAGATTTCGTCGACCCAGCGCCCGGACACGGCTGCAACCAGCCCGAAGCATGTGCCGATGCAGCTGGCGAGCACCGTCGATGCGAGGGCCAGTCCCACGGTATATTGCGTGCCATACAGGACGCGGCTAAGCATGTCGCGGCCAAGATAATCGGTGCCGAACAGATGTGCCGCACTGTACGCCCCGAATACCTCCGTCGACGTCACCGCCCCTCCCTGGTACGGCGCAACCAGCGGCCCGATAAATGCGACGCCGAGCCAGAAAACGACGATGAAGAGGCCAATCAGGCCAAGCAGCGAGAAGCGGCTCGCGAAACGGCGCACCGGACCACGCCTTGCGGCGGGCACAGCGGCGCACGCGTCCTGAAACGCTTCGGCACCAGGAGGGGTTTCCTCATCGGGTACCGCATACAGAACGGTCCTCGCATGGGATGTGTCGGTTCGGTTCATCGTTGACGCAGCCTCGGATTGGAGATGATCTGAAATAGGTCGGCAATGAGAACGAGCGCGAGATACGCTGCGCAAAACACCATTACGCATCCTTGCACCAGCGGCATATCGCGATTCGTCACGGCATCGACCATCAGGCTCGCGAGCCCCGGATAATTGAAGATCGATTCGACGATCACGACGCCGCCGAACAGGTAGGACAAACTCAGGGCAACCGCATTGGCAATCGGGCCGACCGTGTTGGGCAGCACATGGCGCAACACAATGCGTACCGGCGACGCGCCCTTGAGCACGGCCATTTCGACGTATGACGTATTCAGTTGATCGAGCACCGCCGCGCGGGTCATGCGCGCCATCTGCGCGACGATCACGCAACACAGCGTCATCACTGGCATAGCATAGATACGCACCAGCGCGCCGAACGAGGTCACCTCCGACAGATACGACAGCGCGGGCAGCCAGCGCAACTTCACCGCAAAAATCAGCACGGCGATGGTCGCGATGAGGAACTCGGGTACCGCGACCGTCGACAACGTGAGCACGTTGAGCACGCGGTCGAGTAGCGAACCGCGATACATCGCGGAAAGGATGCCGATCGCCAGTGCGACGGGCACCGATACGGCCGCCGTCAGACCTGCGAGCATGAGCGTGTTCGGCAGGCGTGTGGCGATCAGCTCGCTCACGGGCATGTTGTTCGACAGCGAAGTGCCGAAGCTGCCGCTTGCGACATGAACGAGCCACTGGAAATAGCGCTGTAGCGCGGGCTGGTCGAGACCGAACTGGTGGCGCAAGGCTGCCACCTGTTCTGGCGTCGCCGCCTGGCCGAGTGCCTCCTGCGCCGCGTCGCCGGGCAGCAGACCCGTGATCGCGAACACGATAGCGGACACCAGCAGCAGCGTGACCAGCGCGAAACCGAGGCGAGCGGCGATGAGTCGTTGCGCGTTTGCTTTCATGCGAAAAACGCCTCCTGAATAGAAATGTACGCCGCGAAGCAGCGGCGCGACTGAGGGAATAGCGCGTCAGGACTCGAGCCAGACGTGTTCCGCAAATGTGAAGCCCATCAGGCCGGCGAGCGGAATCGAGCCGAGCCCTTTCAGCCGTGTCGTATGGCCGTCGAGTGAACTCACGAACAGAGGAATACCGATACCGCCGGCTTCGTGTACGAGCACCTGCATGTCGCCATAGATCTTTTTTCGCTTCGCGTCGTCAGGCTCGCCCCGTGCGGCGATGAGCATCTGGTCAAATTTCGGGTTCTTCCAGTTCGCTTCGTTCCATGGCGCGTCGGACTTGAAGAACTGAGTGAAGAGCACATCCGCGCTCGGCCGGGCGTTGACGTTGCCAAAGGTGAGCGGATGCTTCATCCAGTGGTTCGACCAGTAGCCGTCTGCCGGAACACGGCTCACCTGGAGATTGAGGCCCGCGCGCGGCGCTGCCGCCTGCAGCAGCATCGCGATTTCTACCGATCCCGTGGCCGCCGGCGACGCGTAAAGTTGCAGCGGCGTTCCGCCGAGCTTTGCCTTCTGGAAATGGTATTTGGCCTTGTCAGGATCAAAGGTCCGCTGCGGCAGACCCGGAAAGTAGTATTTGTTCGTGGGATCAATAGGCTGGTCGTTACCGACTGCCCCGTAGCTGCGAAACGCCGCGCGGAGGATCTGCTCACGGTCCAGCAGGTACATCATGCCCCGGCGGAAATCCTCGTTGCCCGTGATGCCGCCTTCGTCACGCATGATCAGGTCCGTGTACTGGCCCGTTTTCGTCTCGAGCACTGAAAACCCTGGCGTCCCCTTGATCCGCTGCGCCGAATTGGGCGTTACTGCATTGATCAGTTGCACGTCACCTGAAAGCAACGCGTTGACGCGTGCCGGTTCATCACCGATACCGATGAGTTCGATCTCGTCGAGATGCGGCAGGCCGGTCTTCCAGTAAGTCTCGTTGCGCACGCCGACGGTACGTACGCCCGGCGAAAATTCCTTGAGCCTGAACGGACCAGTGCCAACGGCTGTCCTGAAGTCCTTCGTGCCGTCCTTGATGATCATGAAATGCGAGGTCGCGAGAATCACCGGCAGGTCGGCATTCGGTCCTTCCAGCGTAATCGTCACTTCGTTCGCACCCGTCGCCTTCGCGTCCTTGATCTGGTCAGCGAGCGTCTTTGCCTTCGAAGCGGTCGCCGGGTCTTTATGGCGCATGATCGAATAGACTACATCGGAGGGAGCCAGCGCCTTGCCGTCGTGGAACTGTACGCCCTTGCGCAACTTGACGACCCACACGGCCGCATCCTTCGTTTCCAGCGATTCTGCCAGCGCCATTTTGGCGCCGAGATGCGAGTCGAGTTCCGTCAGACCGCTGTAGAACATGTTGGCGCGCACGTAGTCCGTACTCAACGCGCCCTTCGCGGGGTCAAGCGTATCGGCAGTGGATGCAGATTGAGTCGCGACGCGAATCTTGCCGCCCTTTTTTGGATTCTGTTGGGCGAATGCCGACCCGCTCGCCGCAATCAATCCCGTGCCGGTCATCGACAGCATTCCGCCAGCAGCCATCGCGCGAAGCAGATTACGCCGCGACAGTCCTTTGCCGGTGAGTTGTTCGAACTCATCTCCGACACTGGCGGCAGCATCGGGCATATTTATCTTGTGCATCTGTCTCCTCCACGAGGGAGTATTCGTCAATAAAAGACGTCTTTGATCCGGAAATAGGCACCGACGAGCGGCAAAAACCAGGGCTTCCCCGTGTGCCCTGGAATGGCGGGCCAGTCGAAGTCACGCCATGGGTTCGCTTCCGGGTTTCCGGACATCACATCGGCCATCACCTGGCCCATGTGCGTCGACATCTGCGTGCCATGGCCGCTGTAGCCCATCGAAAAATAAATGCCGTCGTGTTGTCCCGCGCGTGGCAGACGGTCAGCCGTGATATCGACAAGTCCACCCCAGCAATAGTCGATGCGCGCATTGCCGAGGCTGGGGAACATCTGCGCGAGATTCGCCTGCAGGATACGACCGCTTTTTTCATCCGACGGTTGCTCCGATGCCGTGAAGCGCGCGCGTCCACCGAACAGCAGACGGGAATCCCGAGTGACACGGAAGTAGTTATGCATCAGCCGGCTGGTCGTGTAGGAGCGGCGATTCGGCAACAGTCGCGCGAGGTCCTCGGCCGGCAAAGGCTCCGTCACAATGATGAATGATCCGACCGGGGCCATTCGACGCCGGTACCAGCCGAAAGGCCCGTGCCGCGATGGGCCTGTCGCGATCAACACCTGCTGCGCGCGCAACGTGCCGCGCGCCGATTCGATCCGATACGCGCCGCGATCCTTTTCGATCGACGTGACGGCTGCATGTTCGAATAGCCGCGCCCCGTTGCGAACAGCCGCATTCGCCAGACCAACCGCGAACTTACCCATGTGCATCTGCCCGCCGTGCTTATGCAGCAGCCCGCCAAAGAAACTGTCCGACTCGACTTCGCTGCGAATGCGCTCGCGAGGAATGATCTCGACATCGGGATCAACTTCGCGGCTGATCAACTCGGCCGTATGTTCCAGATGTGCGACATGATGCGGCTTCGCCGCGAGCTTCAGCTTGCCCGACGCGAGATAGTCGCAATCGATCTGCTCCTCGCGAATCAGCCGCTCGACGGTAGCGACCGCGGCCGCATACGCGCGATAACAGTCTCGCGCGCGCTCGATGCCCAGTTGCTCGCGCAGCGCCGCATAGTCCTGCGCGACGCCCGTGTTGCACTGACCGCCGTTGCGCCCCGATGCACCGCCGCCGATACGCCCGGCATCCACCACGGCCACTACCGCGCCGCGCTTGCCGAGTGCGAGCGCAGCGGACAGCCCGGTGAAACCGCCGCCAATCACGGCAACGTCGACATGGCCTTCGACCGGGTCCTCGCTCACCTGAATGCCGGCAGGTGCGGTGTCGAGCCAGAAGGAGTCGAGCTTCATCGGCTGTCCTTGCATAAATGGAGGCAGTGGATCACAGACCGAGTTGCGTTGCCAGATCGCCGATGGTGTCGACTTCATAGTACTCGTAGTACGGCGCATCCGGTTCGTGGCCGCGCTTGACGAACGCCTTGTGCTTGATGCCCATGTCGTGCGCCGTCATCAGGTCGTAGCGAGGGCTCGACGACACATGCAGCACGTCCTGCGGATTGCAGTTCAGCTGGTCGAACATGTACTCGAAGCCCTGCATGCGCGGTTTGTATGACTGAGCCTGCTGGGCGGTGAACACGCGGTGGAACGGTGCGCCGAGCTTGTCAACGTTGCTCTGGATCTGGTCGTTCGATGCGTTCGACAGGATCACGAGCTTGTATTTCTTCGCGAGCCGCGACAGGCCTTCCGGCACGTCCGGATGCGGGCCCCACGTCGGCACCGCGAAGTAGAACTTTTCGGCTTCCGCTTCATTGAACTCCACGTTCATGCGCTTGCAGGTGCGGCGAACGGCATTGACGATCACGTCACGATACGGTTTCCACGCACCAAGTACTTCATCGCGGCGATAGCCCGAGAAGAACGCGACGAATTGCTCCAGTTCGGCGCCCTGAAGGCGATTACCGTACATCTCGCGGGCCATGTCGCCCATGCGGAATTTCGTCAACGTGCCGTAGCAGTCGAACGTGATGTACTTTGGCTCGAATTCGATCATGGTAAAAGTCCTATCGTATTGTGAACCCGCTGGGGTTCAGTTGCGAAAACAGGAAGTGCGTTCCTGAACAGAATTTAAGCATTGAAAAAAAGAAGATGTCGTCCATTCTGGTCGGTAAAACATGGCCTCAACGCTTTATAAAAGGCCGAAACAGCACAGTCTGCTAAGGGCAGCGCACGTCGCGCTGCCGCCAGCGTTTGTGCCCGTTCATGACCGTATATCGATCAGGACGCTCTTGAACCGCAGATTTGCTTCATATGCCTGCCGTCCAAGATCCTTGCCAACACCGGAGCGCTTGTAGCCGCCCGTCGGAATCATGAAATCGCTGGTTCTGCCGTAGCGATTCACCCAAACAGTGCCCGCTTCGATAGCACGCACGAAGCGCATTGCACGACCCAGATCCGCTGTATGCACACCGGCCGCCAGGCCATAGTCGGCGTGCTGGGCCAGAGCCAGCGCTTCATCTTCCGTATCGAACGTCTGCAACGTCAGAACGGGGCCAAACACCTCCTCCCGCACAGCTTCGGATTGCTCATTGACGTTGCAGAGAATCGTTGGGGAATAGAATGCTCCGCCCGCTTCGCCTTCGGCGCGACACCCTCCGCAAAGTACGGTGGCGCCGCCGGCTACAGTGCGCTGCACAATCGATTCGATTCGAGCTGCCTGGGCGGCGGAGATGATCGGCGATAAAGTCGTGTCACGCGACCATGTCGCGCCCGCCTTGCGTTCGCCTAAGATGCGCGCTATCCGTCCAGCCAGATCGTCCGCAATTGACCGCTCGACCAGTAGACGTGATCCCGCGACGCACACCTGCCCGGCGTTGCCCGCCACCCCTGTCGCTATGCGACGAGCCACATCGTCGAGCCGCGGCGCGTCCGCAAAGACAACCTGGGGACTTTTCCCGCCCAGCTCCAGGGTGACCGGCTTCGTGCCCGATTGAGCGCATGCGGCCATGATCGCGGCTCCCGTGCGCGTGGACCCGGTGAATGTCACTTTCGAGATATGCGGATGACGTACAAGTGCATCGCCCGTCGTGTGACCGTCGCCCTGTATCACATTGAAAACACCCGGTGGCACGCCCGCTTCGACGGCCAGTTCCGCGAGGCGCAGCACCGAAAAAGGCGTCGCCTCCGAGGGCTTCAACACGACCGCATTTCCCGCCGCGAGCGCCGGCGCAAGCTTCCAGGACGCCATCACCAGGGGGAAATTCCACGGCGCGATCGCCCCGACCACTCCGTAAGGTTCCGCTATCGTCATCCCGAGGTGGTCGTGGTCGGTCGCGGCGACATCGCCGCCGATCTTGTCGGCGAACTCCGCGTAAAAGCGGATGCCTTCGGCGGTGAAGGGTACGTCCCACGCCGCCGCCTCGCGAATCGGGCGTGTGGACCCAAGCGCCTCAAGCGGCGCCAGCGTCTCGACATCTGCAGCGACAAGGTCAGCAAAGCGGCGTAAGACGCTTGCGCGATCGCGCGGTGCAGACTGCCCCCATCCGCTCGCACGCCAGGCGGTCCATGCATTCTCGATAATACGGTCCGTCATTTCAGCACTGGCCACTGGAATCGACGCATATGCAATGCCATCGGAGGGCCGAACCACCTGTAGCTTCTGCGTGCCCTCCTCAATGTGTTTTCCGCCGATGAAATGCCCGGAACGCACTGCCACTTTGCCGGGATCGAAGCTGTCCATTTCTTCTCCTTTTGACTCGTGCATCTGACGTTGATTTAGCGGGTTGACGCAGGTGGGAATCGTACCGCTGACCGCCCGGCAGAACTCGCTGACTAAGAGGGCGATTCAGCAGATCCAGAGTGTTATTAGTTCTTTGACACCGCAGTTTGCGTTGATTTAGCGTTCTCCCTTTCAACGTTATGGACAACGGATCAGGGCAATGCGACAGTTGCCGCGTATGCACCTAGCCAAGGAGAAAGGCATGTCCGGCCGAAAGGAAGCCGAGGTCGCGAGTCGTGAAATTGTCTATCGGCCTTTTTCACTTCGGGACATCGCAGCAGCGCGCGCCCTGTCAAGTGAGCTCAGGTGGCCTCATCGCGTGGAGGACTGGCAACTTGTCGCCCAGGCGGGCAGGGGATTCGTCGCGCAGGATGGCGGCGGGACAGTGGTTGGCACCGGGCTTTGCTGGAAGTACGGATCTGATTGCGCATCACTCGGAATGGTTATTGTCTCTCCGCAGCACCAAGGCAGGGGAATCGGACGCAAGCTCATGGAACTGCTGCTCGAAGAACTCGGCGAGAGGACCGTCATTCTTCACGCCACAAGAGAGGGCCAGCCGTTGTACAAGAAGCTCGGCTTCGAAGCGATTGGAACAATCCATCAGCACCAGGGAACCGCATTCCAGCCGCCACTTGTTTCCCTCCCACAAGGCGAGAGGCTTCGCCCGCTCGGCTCGAACGATACTGCACGCCTGACCGAGCTCGCGTCGCGTGCGAGCGGCCTGGATCGCGGCGAGCTCATGCCGGCGCTTCTCGAAGTTTCCGAGGGGATCGCACTCGCCCGTGATGGCGATCTCATCGGCTTCGCGCTTTTCCGACGCTTCGGACACGGTTTCGCGATCGGCCCCGTCGTCGCATCGGAATCTGACGACTCTTGCCGTGCCAAGGCATTGATCAGTTACTGGCTCGCGCTGAACGCGGGCGCATTCGTGCGTATTGACACGCCTGATGAATGTCGACTCTCTGAATGGCTGGAAGGACTCGGACTTGCACACGCCGGTACCGTTGTGAAAATGGCACGCAACGGTGCTCTTCCCGCCGATGCATCCGTTCGGCAATTCGGCATCGTTAATCAGGCCGTCTGTTAGTAAGAGAGACTCGGTGTGCGCGACGCGGCACGTGAAAACCGTCCGGCCGTGGAATAACCTGGTCGATAGATATTCGCGCAACTCCCTCCGCCTACTGTGGGGACGGCTTTCGTCGGCGATGTGCTTCGTGCATGGAGAAAACATGCAGAGGTCGTTCGGATCGTATGACGCCGATGCTTCTTGCTGTGGCGTTCTGCCCACCTGGGTCCCGCATGTCATAGTGAAGTGTTCCTCTGATCTGGCAGCCCTTACTTAACGAGCAATCCTGATGCCTTTTGCCACGAAAATCTGATCAAAAGAGCTGAAATAAAACTTGACGCTTCTCTACAAGGCCGACCCCGAACGCGGCAAGCTATGGGCGCGGCTCTTCGCGCAGAAGGCCGCTGAGACTCCGTTGACATCGGCGATCCGGCGTCCATCCGCTATCTCGCCGCCTGGCAGCCGCCCGACGACCCGGCCTGCACGCTACCCAATCTCGAAGTGATCTTCTCGGTGGGCGCGGGCATCGATCAGTTCAATCTGTCACGCGTGCCGCCACATATCGCCGTGGTACGAATGGTCGAGCCCGGTATCGTCGAAGGCATGGTCGAATATGTGACGCAAGCCGTGCTGACCATTCATCGCGATCTCTTCGAATACGCGCTGCAGCAGCAACAGCGCATCTGGAAGGAGATGCCCGTGCGCGCGGCCACGTCGCGCCGCGTCGGCGTGCTTGGGCTCGGTATGCTTGGCACGGCGGTGCTCGAGCGCCTGCGCCTGTTCGGCTTTCCGTGCGCGGGCTGGAGCCGTTCCGCGCATCGGCAGGAAGGCGTCGAATGCTTTGCAGGCGTCGACACGCTCGACGCATTTCTCGCCCGCACCGATATTCTCGTCTGCCTGTTGCCGCTCACCGACGCAACGTGCGGCCTGCTCGACAAACGTCCGTTCGGCAGGCTGTCGAAGGGCGCGTCATTCATCAACGTCCGGCGCGGTCCGCAAGTGAACCAGCACGATCTGCTCGATGCGATCGACAGCGGCCACTTGCAAAACGCGATTCTCGACGTGACGGACCCGGAGCCGCTGCCCGAGTCGCATCCTTTCTGGGCGTATCCGCACTTGCGGATCACGCCGCATATCGCGAGTGCGACCCAGCCCGAGACGACCGTGGATGTAGTGCTGGACAACATCCGCCGTCATCGCGACGGCTTGGCGATACTTGGGCAAGTTGACCGCAGCCTTGGCTACTGACGCTACGGAAGCCGTACTGCCCTGCTTAAAGCAGCGCGCAAGCACAAAATGCTGCGTGTAGCCCACGAAAAGCCGCATTTGCGCTTTTCCGTGACTGATTTTGCGGATCGGCGGATGGGGCTCTCCCGTAGTATTGGAATGGTCCAACGCCTATTCCTGGAAGAGAACTGCATCATGTCTAACCCATCGCTCATCGAAGCCGACCGTAGGCATCTGATCCACCCCGTCGTCAGCTATCGCGCACACGAAGCGCGCGGTGTCACCGTGCTGGAATCCGCGCAGGGCGTCTACCTCCGCGACATCGACGGAAACGAACTGCTCGACGCGTTCTCAGGCCTCTGGTGCGTCAACACCGGCTACGGTCATCAAAGCATCGTCGACGCAGCGACACGACAACTGCAACGCCTCCCCTACGCGACAGGCTACTTCCACTTCGGCTCCGAACCCGCCATCGAACTCGCCGCCAGGCTCGTCGAACTCGCGCCCGCGTCGCTGCAGCACGTGTACTTCACGCTCGGTGGATCGGATGCCGTCGACTCCGCGCTGCGCTTCATCACGCACTACTTCAACGCGACAGGCCGTCCGTCGAAAAAGCACATCATCGCGCTGCAACGCGGCTATCACGGCTCGTCGTCGACCGGCGCCGGCCTCACCGCACTGCCCGCGTTCCATCGCAACTTCGACGTGCCGCTGCCCACGCAACATCACATCCCGTCGCCCTACGCGTACCGCAATGATTTCGCCGACGACGCCGCCCTGATCGCCGCCTCCGTCGCCGCGCTCGAAGCGAAAGTCGAAGCTCTCGGCGCGGACAACGTCGCCGCCTTCTTCTGCGAGCCGATCCAGGGCTCGGGCGGCGTGATCGTGCCGCCTGTCGGCTGGTTGAACGCGATACGCGAAGCCTGCCGCAAGCTCGGCATCCTGTTCGTCGCCGACGAAGTCATCACCGGCTTTGGCCGCACGGGGCCGCTGTTCGCGTGCGAAGCGGAAGGCGTCGAGCCGGACCTGATGACGGTCGCCAAGGGCCTCACCGCCGGCTATGCGCCGATGGGCGCGGTACTGATGTCGGACGCCGTCTATCAGGGCATCGCCGACGGCGGCGACGTCGCGGCTGCTATCGGCCACGGGCACACGTACTCGGCGCACCCCGTGAGCGCCGCGATCGGCCTCGAAGTGATGCGCCTTTATCACGAAGGCGGCCTGCTCGCGAACGGCGTCGCGCGTGCGCCGCGCTTCGCGCAAGGGCTCGATGCGCTGCTCGCGCATCCCCTCGTCGGCGATTCGCGGCATCGCGGTTTGTTGGGCGCGCTCGAACTCGTCGCCGACAAGGACACGAAACAGGGCTTCGACGCGGCGCTGAAACTGCCGGACCGCATTGCTGCCGCCGCATATTCGAACGGCCTCGTGTTCCGCGCGTTCGGCGACAACATTCTCGGTTTCGCGCCCGCGCTGTGCTACACCGAAAGCGAGTTCGACCTGCTGTTCGAGCGCCTCGAAAAGACGCTCGACGACGTGTTGGCGCAAGCCGAAGTCCGCGGTGTCCTGAAGGGTTCGATTGAATGCAACCGTCGCGCGGCCGCCTGATAGCATCAAGTGATCCTAGACATGCGTACGCGACGGAATCACGATGAGCACCGACTGCAAGCTGGACCGAATCGATTTGCGCATCCTCTCGCAGTTGCAAAAGCGAGGGCGAATCACGAACGTCGAGCCGGCCGACGCAGTCGGGCTGTCGCCCAGCCCTTGCCTGATCCGCGTGAAGCGTCTGGAGAAGGCGGGTTACATCATCGGGTACGGTGCGCAGATCCAGCTCGAAAAACTCGACGACGTGCAGATCGCACGCTCGTCGGCCCCACGAGCCGCCGCGGCAGACTGATCGACCGTCCCGGTAATTTCCTCCATCGATGCCGCCGTCTGCCGCAGGCTACCCGCAGCCGACTCGCCACCTTGAGGGCTGCAATGCTCATTCCGGTCGCCGCTGACGCCTTCCTGAGCGACAGTTCCCGCTGCTTGAGCAGTTCGATTGCCTGTCGCTGGCCCGGTGGCAGTGCGGCGATGGCCTTTCTCACAACTGGTTGCGGTTTTTTTGCGACCGGCAAAATCGGCTGAAAGGGCCATGGGGCATGGGTTCCCGTCGCCCCACTGGAATCGGCTAGAATCCCAATGCTTTGAAGGGAGAAATGGCCCAAAGGCAATCGTGGCAAGAGATTCCGACGAGATTGAGTGTCGAGCAGTTCGAGCAATTTGTCTGGCCGCATCTGAGTCAGGGCCGTCGCGGCCCGGCGCGAAAGCTCAGCGCGCACACAATCTTCAACTACATCCTGAAGGAGCTCTATCTCGGCTGCCAATGGAAGGAGCTGCCCATCGGGAAAGATCGGCACGGCCGCCCCGAGATCCATTACACGCGCATCTATCGAGCCGTTCGGCGTTGGGAAGCGGACGGATGCTTTGATGCTATTTTCGAGAGTTCGGTGTCCAGACTTCATTGCGACGATCGCCTAGACACTCGCGTCATTCATGGCGATGGCACCATGAGCGCCGCGAAGAAGGGAGCCGACAACCTCGGCTTCAGCGGCCACAAGAAGGTCAAGGGCTGCAAGGTCGTTACCCTCTACGATCGGAACTGCAACGTGATCGCGCCGTTCGTGTCGACCCCGGGCAATCGCAATGAATCGCCGCTGCTGCGCGAAGCGCTGCCGCGGCTCACGCGCATCGCCCCCGCGGTGGGGCTGGACCTGCGGGGAACCGTCGTAAGTCTGGATGGCGTGTACGATTGCCGGCGCAACCGCAAAGCTATTTTCAATCGCGGAATGGTGCCCAACATCAACGCGAGTTCGCGCGACAGGAAGAGCCCGAAGCGCGGCCGCAAGGCACTGTTCGATCCGGCCATTTTCAAGGAGCGGTTCAGGACGATCGAGCGCGTGTTCGCCTGGGTAGACAAGTTCCGTCGCCTTCTGTTACGTTTCGAGCGAATCAGTCAGTTACACTATGCGTTAAAGACGCTCGCTTATACGATGATCAACCTGCGCCACTACTGCCAAAGCTGATCTCCCGCTCGAGATCTTTGTTCCACCGTCGGCGCATCGCGCCGTGATCCCGTTCGTCTGCGCCATACCGAAATCTTCGCACCATATCGTCGCGTCGCGCGCTTCGCCGCAGCCATTTCTTCCCATCCCATGCGCTCGTCAAACCGTGCCGCGTCGAGCCTGATCGAAACCCGCAACCAGTTGTAAGAAGCAAACCTGCGTTTCAAGAGCGTGCTGATCGACCTGCGCGCCTGAACTCGTGTCATCCGTCTGGCGCTAGCCGCAAACCCAGCAGGGACAAGGCGTTCGACCTGAGTGCCGCATTCTGTGCTGCCGGAAGCCTCAAAACGCATGGTTTGTGTCGCCGGCAGCGCACGAATCAGGAGCATCTATTTTTTTTTCCTGCTTAAATCTTTTTTACAGGAATGAGCTTTTCCTGTTTTCGCCATTGAACTCCGATGCGAGTTCGCCATCACGATAGGACTGCGCCGTGATCGACCTCGAACCGAAATACATCACCTTCGACTGCTACGGCACCCTCACCAAATTCCACATGGCCGACATGACGCGAGAACAGTACGGCCACCTGCTGAACGGCGAAGGTCTGGAGAAGCTCGTGGCGTTTCCTATAGTTGTTGACCGGTAAGCGATGTGCCGGTGCGATGTTCTGGCCACGACGTGACGGGAAGTAGTGGCGACGCTGTAAGAGGAGAGTGAAATGGGTTGCGGCGAGAGGTGCTTACGAACGCTGGTCGGCAAGTGGTTTGGCCATTCTGCCGCGAAGACCATAAGTGTAGTCGAGTTCAGCCGCACTCCAAAGGACAGAAGACGCTTTGTGCGCATCGGCGGGCCGCTGGTGGACGGAACTTTGACCATCGTTTTCTTCCGGCACGATGACGGTTCGTGGAACGTCTTTCCGGAAAATAGGAGCATGCCAGCGATGCACGCTTACCCGCTTGCGGCGTGATCGATGGGGCGATAGGCAGGCGATCGATGGAGAAGGAAATGAACATCCTGGAATTGGCAGGGGACGCTGGAATGCTGGTTGTGCTAGACGCAAAGATCGGGCTCACCGAGTACCGAAGCATCCACGGGACCCTCGATGCATTTCAGCGTTTTGTTCAGGCTTTGGAGTCGGCGTTGACGAATGTTAATAGCTCGGACGAGTCTCAGTGTCAGAGCAGCGTATGCGCGGAGTCTTCGCCATCTTGAGCGCCGGCCGGATATGAGACCGGTCGGCCGTCGGATACATCGAGGATATAGGGCGAAGTGCTTGCTAGCGTCGCGTGCAAGAAGTGCGCGGGCGTTGGATTCGACAGCGCTGGACTCCGACCATAGAGGCTGACGCCACCAATATCGCATTTGCAAACCAGAGATGCCTAGCACGATCCGGTTGTTTCGGCGCGAGTCTATGTTATCCCATCAAATCACGACGATTGCACGGAATGCGTAGCAAAAACGCGGGCGCAGTGTCGAATCGAACCACGATCTCGGCAGCATCTGCGGCGTGGATGCACTTACGATCCATGTCTCCGATGCATCGCTCAGATGATGGATCCGACCTCCTCACTTCTTCAACCGGCATACGTTTGACATGTATTTCGATCCCGGATCGCGCTCAATGCGTGGCGGGCACTTCATCGATGGCGAGTACCTCAACGAAGATGCGGCGCGGGTGCCCGTCGCGCGGCCGTCGAACGGTGTCGCTTCCGCGTCCTTTCCCAGCGGTGCCGCGTATGCCCGCGCCGACGTACGCGGTGCGTACTATCAGCCGACCATCTTGACTGACGTCGAATCGAATAATCGTGCGGTGCAGGAGGAAATTTTTGGGCCGATCCTGACAGTCCAGACGTTCGAAGCTGAAGACGAGGCGCTCGCGCTTGCACAGCACGCGGAGTATGGGCTCGCGTCCAGTGCGCATACGGCGGACCTGGGCCGCGCGCTACGCTTCACGCGTGGAATCGAGGCGAGGACCGTATGGGTGAATAGGTATGGCCGCTGCGACGATTCCGTCATTGCTACGGGCGGTTTTAAGCGCTCCGGAATTGGTAAGGACTTTGGACGGGAAGCGTTCGAGGCGAATCAGCGCGCGAAACACGTTCTCATTCACGTGTGCACCTAACCAGAGCTCTCCCTAAACACGACGCTGTTTCCTTCTACACGGAAAGTTAAAAAGAGTGGTTTGAAAGGCGCGGCATAACCTGCCGTGCCGGGTTATAAAAACGATGCAACTGCGCGCTTTAGCTCCATCGAACGGTACCAACCGCATCTATTGCTTTGATTAAATTCTCATCATCGCAACAACGATACGGACAGGTCTGGGGCCCGCAATCAACAGGCAATTGCATCATGATCGACTTTGAAGCGAAATACATTTTCACACTCACCGCAAATGCGGCGTAGCCATCCTTCCACAAAATCGAACGACCAGCACATCATGTCCAAGTTGCAGCAAGCAGCGGCACGGCACCGCACTCCCCGATCGTTTGTGGACCTCCGTAAGTTCGCATCGGACAAGAGCCAGGGGCTCGTAGCGACCGGCTCCGTGGGCGACAACCGCTTTCTTTCCCGTCGCCGCCTTTTGGATTTGCCGCCTTGTCCTGTGACCGCAGGCGTGATAGCGCTCGATGCAGGGTGTGGTGTAGTGCATTGCCAGCCGGCAGATGAATTTATCATCGTTTCGGAAGGAGCGATCACCCTGACGCAACCGGTGCAAGCTTTAACCTTAGGGCCAGGTGACAGCGCGGTGTTGAGCCACGGCGCGGAATTTTCATGGTCGGCGCAAGAGCCCGTATCGATCATCTTCATGCGTTATCACAGCAGCCAGCCTGCTGATGACAGTGTTGTGCCGATTCAACAGGCGGCTCAACGGGAACCGTCCGGTACGCCTCCCGCGCACTTGCTGCTCACGCCGGCGCCTGTATGCCGCAACTTCACGGACTATCGTTCCGTGGATGGAGCATTCACATGCGGCACCTGGGATTCGACGCCCTATCATCGAAGCGCGATGTTTTATCACCACTACGAGCTAATGTATCTCCTGGACGGCAGTGTAACGTTCATCGACGAAATCGGCCGAACCGAGACTTTTGTGCGTGGCGACATCTTCCTCGTTGAACAGAGCGCGCAATGCAGCTGGGAAAGTCGCGAAGACGTGGCCAAGGTATACGCGATCTACCGCCCGGCATGACACCGTAAGCCGTCCGCAACACGTCCTTGAGTGACGCAGCACCAACAAGGTCAACTTCTGGATTCTGCATGCGTTTGGGTGCAAGTTCGCTCCCCGCGATCGCGACCTGCACAAAAAGATGGGAGGCCTGATCGGGTTCCATCATCCGGGCCACTACCGCGGGGACTGGCTGATCCACGTAACTATCTGCTGAGGCGACCGTGTCCAGTCCAGCAGCGTGAGGACGATGCGCCATGTAATCCCTTGCGGGTCGAGCTTGGCGGGACCCCGGGCAGCGACACGTCGTGCCACGCTTAGCGCCTGGGCATACGGGCCGTGGCACGTATGCTCGAACCCTGCAGACGCTGGCTGGCAATCGTCAGCCGTTCTTCAGGCTGGAATTGTTGGTATCGTTTTTCCATGGCAACACCTTATACGAGTCGGAGTGTTGCACTTCAAACTTGAGAGCTCGCTGCCAATCTGATGCACTCGATGCATCCCAACCCTGCAGGGATCGGAATCCGTCCATTCAGGTATCCTTCTGGTTCGTCCCTTGACGACGAGATCGTACGCCAGCCGGCCCGCACATGTCACCGGTTAATGACATGATTCAGCAGATTCCACGCGTTTTTCACTCCCTGACACAGTAT
The DNA here is from genome assembly GCF_013426915.1 of Paraburkholderia sp. PGU19. Taxonomy (GTDB): domain Bacteria; phylum Pseudomonadota; class Gammaproteobacteria; order Burkholderiales; family Burkholderiaceae; genus Paraburkholderia. The sequence continues at coordinate 107,938 of NZ_AP023183.1, read as the reverse complement.
TTTGCATTGGTTCCGGCGGTGCGAAACCAACGTTTTGGCAACGCTGCATCGCGGTGCCAGTGTGAGCGGCATGAGTCCTTGGCTCCCAAAGGCCGTAGAATTCCGACCCAACTCAGATCAATCCGGGAACCTCACGTCTACATATCTCCCTTTTGCTGTGTGCCGCCGCCCGGGGGGGTGCCCCTATGTGACTCGTCAAGCGGTAGGGGCGGATTTTGGTTGGTAGAGGGTGCCGTCGCGCAGCATGGCGAACAGCACGTCGCAGCGTCGTCGAGCGAGAGCGATGAGCGCCTGATTGTGGCGCTTGCCCTGCTGGACCTTGCGCGCGTAATAGTCCCTTGAGATCGGGTCTCGCAGGGCAGCAAAGGCCGAGAGGAAGAGCGCTCTCTTGAGTACCTTGTTGCCCCGTCTGGACGGGTGTTCGCCACGGATGGACGAGCCCGAGCGTCGGGTCACCGGGGCGAGGCCGGCGTAGGCGGCGAGATGCGCAGCCGATGCGAAGGCTTTGTGAGCGACTTCAGTGAGGAGTCTGGCGGCGGTCCTGACGCCGACTCCCGGCATACTGGTCAGGACCGGCCAAAGAGGGTGTGCATGCACCAGACGTTCAACTTCGCTGGCAACCTCCTCGCGTTGCTTGCGCAAGGATGCGAGTTGCTGGGCAAGACGCGGCATGACGATGGTTGCGGCCTGAGTACCGGGCACGATCACAGCCTGTTCGCTGAGCGCCTGGACGATGTCGGCAGCCAGGCTCTTGCCCATGCGAGGTGCGAGTTTGGTGAGGCGGTTGGCGAGTGCTTTCTCGCTGGCTGAGGCGAGCTCGGCGGGTGACGGGTATCGCTCAAGCAGATCGAGCACGGCCGGATGGTCGAGGCGCGGCCCCAGGACCCTTTCCAGCGCCGGATGGATCTGGGTGAGCAGACCTCGAATGCGGTTGCTGGTCTGCGTGATCTGGGCCGCCAGATCGTCGTCGAAGCCGCACAGCATGGTGAGTTCGGCGAGTGGTTCGTCGGCCAGCCGAAGTGAGCGCAGCGTATGCGGCATTGAGCGCGCGGCTTCAGCAATGACGGCGGCATCGCGAGCATCAGTCTTGGCTTCACCGGCGTGCAGGTCGGCGATGCGGCGCATAGCCAGACCCGGTAGATATGCGACCAGAACACCTTCATCACGGGCGACTGCCACGGGCAACGCGCCGATGGTGGCGGGTTGATCGACGACGAACAGGAGCTGGCCGTGCGTCTTGAGTTCGGTAATGAGGGCGCGCAGCTTGGCCTCATCGTTGGGCAGCGCCTTGTTGTAAAGGCGCTTTCCGCGCCGATCGAGGGCGACGGCGTGATGGTGGCCTTTGCCGACATCGACGCCGACGAATACATCGACAGAGCTATGTTGTTGGTTTTCTTGCATCGAAGGCTTTGCAGGTTGAACGGTTTGGCCTGCAACATCGGTGGCAAGTCTCGGCATCCACGTTACGGACGGCCTCAAGATATCCTGGCCGAGCCCCTATTAGCGATCACCAGCCACCCACCAGGCCCGGTGACAACACCCCCGGATCATGACTGCGACTGGGGGCGAGAATCATGCCGGGCCTAGCTGGCCAAATCCTCGATTGTCGAGGAATGAAGATAGTAACGGTGCAGGCGCTGTCGAGCGGGACCCACTGGCCGCATCGTGCAGACGACTCGCGCCTCATTGCAAAGGCTGCGAGCGATTCGCTGCTGAGAACGCGGAGCGCTGTCGTGGCGTCTTCCACGATCCAGCGCGTTTCAAAAACCCCTGTCGGCTCCGGCCCCGGGGCGACGGAACAGTGGTTGAGCGCTCGCAGCAGAAAATGCCGCCAGTCCATTGCAAATTGCGACATGCGCCTTCTTTCGGCACGTATTTGACGATGCAATTGCGCGTCGTCAGTCAGTACCATCGAACGATCTCCATCTCATTCGCGACGTCAAGATCTATGTCGACCCACTTGCCGATCGATGCCGACCGCACGCATCTTGACGGGGACAACCGCGATGATTCATGGCTGCAAGCCGGACGGCATCGATCTTAGGGTTCCTTCGCGACTTTGAATGACAAAGCCGAATCATCACCACCGAGCTTGCCGGCGCATTGGTTTTGACACCGGGTCCATGCTGTGCAAAGGTCAGAAAGCAGCGTGACGTGCCGTTCCGGTAAGTCAAGGTACTGATGTTAGTCTGGCGAACCTATTGACCGTCGGCGAGCGAGCGATGGGGTCGGCTGGGTAAAGTGTGGAAATCGATGGAGTCCGCCAGCCACGAAGACGCGAATGCTTGAGCGCCCGGTGGTTTCCAACGGCCGGGCGACCACTCTGTCAGCCAGAGGCGCCGAAGCGCGCATCACAGCTCGCGCGGTGCACAGCTGACCAGGTAATAACGCACAAGGTTATGTGCGAACTCCATATTGAGCACGACCGTCATGGAAAGGCGACGGTGCAGCCAGTGGAATGCGTGTCGATTCAGATTCCCGAGGAAAACATCGTAGTCTTACTTATTGATATTAGGAGCATTCGATGGCGACATCGGAAAGAATTTCGGACCTCGCTCAGCGGGACTTTCTGCGCTTCGCAATGAAACGGCCAGGCATGGCCCGTGATGACTTCGCATGACGCCTATGCCTGGCCAGGCATACGCTCGACAGGCTGCTCCTGCCCACCGATTCGCCTCAATTTCGAAGCATGCCGGAGTCGGGGGGCCGGTCCTACATCGGAGAGATCCTGAAGTGGAATGGGAAAAGACCTGACCATTCCTTTGGATAAAATCTCAATGCCTCGACTAGCTGTACGACGCTTGCCGAGAAGTGTCTGAGAGGCACTACCGCGAATCCGGCACAGACATCACGCTCTCGACGATGCGTGCGAAGGTCTGCACAGCCGGACGGATGGCTTCGATATCGAGCGCGCCGAACCCCAACAGAAATCCGTCACGAAATCCTGGATCGCCTTGATTGAACGTGTGCAGCCTGCGAAGGTAAATTCCCTGTTCAAGCGATCGCGATACAGTCGTATCGAAGTCAACCAGATCCCGGATCCTGATTGTCATATGCAGGCCCGCCGCGTTCCGTGATGTTTCAAGTGCATCGCCAAAGCACTGGTCTAGACACCGGAGCAATTCCGATTGTCTTGCACCATAGATATCGCGCATCCGCCGAATGTGCGTCGAGAAATGACCGTCCGCAATAAAGTCTGTCATCGCTGCCTGCAAGGAAAGGTGCCCTGGTCTGTATAAGCGCAACGAAGCGGCTGCGAAGGAATCGACCAGGTCGGGCGGAACGACTATATAGCTGAGCCTCATGCCGGGGTACATTACCTTACTAAACGTTCCCATCAGAATGATACGGCCGTTTTCATCGACGCCTTGAAGAGACGGAAGCGGACGCTGGTCATATCGGAATTCACTGTCATAGTCGTCTTCCAGAACGAATGCGTCCCACCGCGCAGCGCCCGCGTGCAAACGGGCACGCCGTTCGTCCGACAACGTCACCCCCATTGGAAACTGATGCGATGGGGTCATCACTACGAGTCGAGGTCGGCGCAAACATCGTTCGAGCTTCATCCCGTTACTGTCGACAGCAATAGCCTCCACTTCCAGCCCGTTGGCGCGCAACAGGATTGGCGTTGCCCAGTGGCAAGGGTTTTCAACATAGGCCAGTTCACCCACGTCGGCCAGAATGCGTGAGCAAAGGTCAAGCGACTGATTGCTCCCCATTGTTATGATGATCTGCTCCGGGGAGGCTCGAACCGCGCGCGATACTCGCAAATACTCCGACAGCGCGCGGCGCAACGGGAGATATCCGCCTGGATTGGAGTAGCCCATGAGGTCCGCATGCTGCTCCCCGAGATAGCGATTCTGGATACGCCTCCATATCTGATAAGGAAAATAATCCGTATCGCAGACACCCGGCACGAACGCCCCCTTGCGTTCCTGGATACCCCCAGGAGCGCGTATCAGTTGCTCTCCGCGCTCGGACAGGGTTCGCGCGGTTGATTCCCGACGCGCCGGCTTCATCGATTGCGGCAGCTTGTCGGAGACAAGCGTACCGCTCGTGGAATCGGTATGGAGATAGCCGTCGGCCGACAGCCTTTCATAAGCCGTTACAACGGTTATTCGGGAGACCCCTAGTGCCGCCGCGAGCGTTCGGGAAGACGGCAAACGTACGGAAGCCTTCAGGGTGCCGTCGGATACCGCGTCTCGGATCCCGTTCGCGATCTGGATCTGTAGGGGTACGGAGCCGTCCCGACAGAGACGGCCGATCAGGAGGTCAGCAAGTAACGAGTCAGCCATTGGACCTATCAAACTTTTTGAATTGGACTCATAGGTTCACCGCGGGCACGCGTACTGTCAAGTCTTGCCATCGAACAAAGCCTTAAGTCGAAGCGCGCCAGGAGATCATGGATCTTACAGACATCAAGCATCATAGAATATTACTTTGGATTCCTGTTTTATTGGGTTTACTCCTAACAGACTGTTTGGGCGACATCTCGGCAGAAGGCATGGTTGCTATTCGCAAGATATTCGCAACGATGATACTGCCGGGCGTTGATCATCTGCCTCATACCCACAGCCTGCCAGACATGGCCTCCTCCATGAACCAGCCCACGTGGGGCGCGCACCTCGCATCTGATCTCGAGCGACTGGTGGCGCTGCACGCCGCCTCATCCATAGCAGCAGCCATCGTTGAGCCGATGGCTGGCAATCAAAGCCAACGTCATTCCAGTTATTGGGGGGTCTATGCGTGTATCTCTACGTGAGCGAATTCTTCAGTTACATCGCATGACAGGCCTGAGCATCGGTCTGTTCGTCGTCATGGTGGCGGTTACCGGCGCGGGCATGCTGTTTCGAGCGCCACTCGAACCCGTCATCTACCACGATCTACTAAAAGTCGCATCGTGCAAACAGCGGCTACCGCTCGATACGTTGATTGCCAATGCCAGCGCTTCTAATCCAGTCGCAGGCCGGCCAAAGCAGCTGCGCATATACGACGACGCGGATTCCAGCACGCGCGTTCTTTTGAGCGACAACCGGTGGTACTACGTCAATCCATGCACTGGCGAAGTGCGTGGAAGCGAGGATCGCTACGGCGGCCTGTTCGGTACGATGGCCAGCCTGCACAGCTTTCAGTTTCTGGAAAATGGAAGCGTCGTTGCTGGAACGCTCGCGCTGACATTCGCGATTGTCCTGGTCGGTGGCGGCCTAGCTGTGTGGATTCCAGAGGCCTTGCGCAAACGCAGGCGCGCCGTCAGGATCAAGTCCAACCTCACCGGTCGCGCGCGCTGGCTCAATCTGCACAAAACGCTTGGTGTCTATGTCAGCCTCATCGTACTTGCGTCCGCGCTCACCGGCGCGCTGCAATCGTTTCAATTCGTGAGGGATGCGCTCTACACACTGACGGCCTCGAAGCCCCCCGCACCTTCTCCCGGATCGGTCGTGCAGGCCCATACGCAAAGCCTGCCAGTCGAGGCGCTCTGGCAACGCGCACAGGCATTGGTGCCGCAACCAAAATATGCTCGCATTCGCTACCCTGGCAAGGCCGGGGATGCTTTCAACATCGATCTTGTCGCACGCGACGCACCTCATGTAAATGCGTTTTCCTATGTCAGTCTCGATCCGAGAACGGGCAAAGTGTTGCGCTTTACTTCATATGCCGAGAACAGCTTAGGTCACCGGATTTACCTGACGGCGCTTGCGCTGCATTACGGATGGCTGAGCGGGGGATTTATTCAAGTGCTGCAACTGATCGGCATGCTCTCTGTACCGGTATTGGCTTACGCCGGCATCGGCAGTTATCTACGCCGCAAACGCCCTCCGCGGGCTCCCGTGTCGCCCCGAACCACTCTCACGTTGAAAGTGGCCAGGAAAAAAGCCGAAGCGGAGAACATTCAATCTTTTGAACTTGTCGACCCTGCCGGAAAAGCGCTGCCGCCCTTTACGGCCGGTTCCCACATTGATGTTCATGTAGCCGGAGGAAAGGTTCGACAATACTCACTGTGCAATCCTCCTGGGGAAAGACATCGCTATCTCATTGCCGTCATGCGGGCGGAACCGACGCGCGGTGGGTCGCGGGCCATGCATGAGCATGTCAAGGAAGGCGACTTAATTGATGTCAGCGCGCCGAAAAATCACTTCCCGCTCGTGGAATCCGCAAGGCACTCCCTGCTCATCGCGGGTGGTATCGGTATTACGCCGATTCTTTGCATGGCGGAACACCTGGCTGGTCTCAGAGCCGATTTCAAAATGCATTACTTTGCGCGCTCGCCGGCGCGCGCAGCCTTTGTCGACCGCATCAAGCGCTCGAAATTCGCCGACCACGTTTTCTTCCACTTCACGGAAGACCAGAAACAGCAACGACTCGATCTAGCCGCGCTTCTCGAAACGCACGATGCCGAAATGCACTTATACGTATGCGGCGGCGAAGCATTCATGAATGCAGTCATCGACACCGCATTGGAAAAAGGCTGGCACAAAACCCGTATGCACAGGGAATATTTCAGCGTTGAACGCAGGGAATCCGACAGCAATGTCGAATTCGACGTCACGATTGCAAGCACTGGCAAGACTATTCGTATCCCGACCGACAAGACGGTAATGGCTGCTTTGGCCGATTGCGGAATCCATATTGCGGCGTCCTGCGAACAAGGCGTCTGCGGCACCTGTGTGACGCGCGTGCTGGAAGGCGAACCGCAGCATCGCGACGTGTTTCTCTCCGACGACGAGAAAAATAGGAACGATCGCTTCGCTCCCTGCTGTTCGCGTGCCAATAGCCGGACGCTGGTACTCGATCTGTAGATGGAAAGGCAGGCACCGTCGGCAAAACAGTAAACAAAATCGCTTTTTTCCAACCACTGAAAGGAGACACAAATGAGGATCACCGGAAAGCTTGCTGTCGTGGCAAGCATAGTTGCAGGCATGGGCGCGGCCAGCCTGGCGCAGGCCCATGGCATCTGGTTTGCGCAGCGCTCGAACCAGCTGGCGCTGATCTACGGCCTCGGCGGCGACGACCTGGATGTCCTCAAGCGCCAGCCCAAGGTGAAGAGCGTCAAGGCCTACGACGAGCAGGGCAAGGAGGTTTCCACGCAGCTCACGCCCAGCGGCCCGCTGCTCGTGGTGAATACCGACAACCAGCCGGCAATCGTTGCCGGGATCATGGATAACGGCCTGTGGAGCAAGACGGCGGACGGCAAGTGGCTCAACAAGGGCAAGGACGAGGTGCCCAACGCCACGATCAGCTTGCACACATTCAAGTACGGGGTGCATCTGCGCCGGTCTCTGGATGGGGCGATGCCCTTACTGCCCGGGCAGAAGCTGCAGATCGTGCCGGTCGACAAACACCTGCCGGATCAGATGGGCCAGCCACTCACGGTTCTGGTGCTCTACGACGGCAAGCCTGCGCCCGGCGCCGAGGTGCAGCCAGACCTCCTCAACGACCCCGATTCCAAACCGCTGAAGACCGGCGCCGACGGCACCGTGACGATCAAGGTGCGCAACCAGGGCCTGAACGTAGTCGTTGCGAAATTCGATTCGCCGCCGTCGGAACCAGCGAAGACGAACAGCGACGAGCATGAGGCCACACTGTCGTTCATGCTGCAGCACCTGCCCGAATGATCAGCCGTTATCTGCCGGACCTCCTCCCATGAAACGAATTTCCGGCCTGGCCGCACTTGCTGCTGCCGCTCGCGGCGTCAAGCTTGTCGAGGGCGACAAGGTGATCGCTCTTGTGAAGATGGAAGACAGGTCGACGAGCAGCGCGCGCTTCGTCGTCAGGTAAGGAGGCGTCCCTGGACGCCGGCAACTCTGGTTGCCGGCGTTTTCATCTTTCCCGGAAGCGCTGCACTGCAACCAGCGTGACGAAGGGGTTTGCACCTGCTTTCTGCAGGCTCTCGACTGTGCCCGGAGATCCAATAAGAGTCGTCCAGGGGCCGGCCGCGTGACCTCGCTGATTGTCGAAAAGTTTGGAGTGAGACAGTGAAGATTTTTTTTATCCAACCACAAAACATTCATATGAAAAAGTCCTTGATTGCGGCGGCCCTCATAGCCTCGTTCGCATCTACGGCACATGCTCAGAACAGCGTCACACTCTACGGTATGATCGACGTCGGCATGAACTATGCGAACAACGTTGGTGGCCACAAGCAGTATTCGATGGCCGCCGGAAATCTCAGTGGCGACCGTTGGGGGCTGCGAGGCGCTGAGGACCTCGGGGGCGGACTGCAAACACTTTTCGTGCTTGAAAACGGCTTCAGTGTCGCGAACGGAAAGCTCGGTCAAGGGGGCGACGAGTTCGGACGCCAAGCCTATCTCGGTTTCTCATCATCGAACATAGGTACCATTACGTTCGGGCGTCAATATGATTTGATTAACGATTTGACCTACATGTTCGTGGCGGCACAGATGTGGGGTGGATACGCCAGCGCCCATCCTGGCGATGTAGATAACACAGATGGCAGCAACCACGTCAACAACGCGATCAAGTTTCGCAGTGTGTCGTACGGTGGATTGTCGTTCGCGGGCCTCTACAGCTTCGGCGGTGTCGCTGGGAATTTCAACCAAAACCAGATCTGGTCAGTCGGGGCGAACTACAATTCAGGACCACTAACGCTTGGCGCCGCTTTCGTCAACGCGCGGGATCCTAACTTCTCCTATTTTGGCAATACCGCGGGTTCAAGCACTACGGGTTCCAACATGACTGCAAGCCGCGTGTATTCCGGCTATGCGTCCGCGAAAACACAGCAGATCTTCGTCGCAGGCGCTTCTTATGCCGTTGGCGCTGCAACGATCGGCGTTGCCTACAGCAACACGCAGTTCAAGGATATCGGGACGCTACCGGGTCTCCCGGCTACCGGCGCAGGCGGCGATGCAAGATTCCACGACATTGAAGTCAATGTCGGCTATCAACTCACGCCGGCCCTCCACCTCGGCGTCGCCTATAACTACCTGAAAGGATATGGCGTCAACGGTGCAACTTACAATCAAGGCACGATCGGGGCTAACTACTTCCTTTCCAAGCGAACTGACCTTTACACAGTCGCTGTTTACCAGCATGCGTCGGGCATTGATTCGACCGGTGGGAAGGCGGTCGCAAACCTCACGGGCCTAACCGCCTCCACAACTCAGAACCAGGCGCAAGTAGTTATTGGCATCCGGCATCGCTTCTAGCAGAGCTTGAGGCAGGCTTCAGTTTGACGAGCTGGGCGCCGAGAAAATGAGTCTCGTACGCGATCAGTCGTTCAGGCAACGATGGGCCGCTTAGCTCGGCCGGCTCGACACGCCGGATAGACAATCCCCGCATATCCAGCGTGCCGACGGCTTCCGATATCGCATCATCATCAGTCATTATTTCACTACGGATACCTAACTCATGTCGATCAGCATAACGTACCCAGAAGTCCGCAAGGAGTTGCTGTCCGCCGATGATGACAAACCCGGGGCTTTCGCACAACGCCTCTACCGTCGGGCTCGCCTCAAGCAACACCCATTGCTGAAGCGCGGCATGTCGATAGAGCGTCACGCGTAGATGAGAGCATGCAAAAGTTGGGGAGAGATTCGTTAGGATTTCAGAACTTACTGCATGACTGCTCGGTCTGTCGCGTCCATTGGCCCGGTGCATTTGCCGTAACCGCTGTCGGCAGTCCTGAATGTCGAGATGCGACGGGGTGAGAATTCCCCGTTCAACACCGCAACCCTGACCTGTGCCATGCAATGTGCCCCTTCGTCTGTCCAGCGCATCTGTCGCTTCTTGGCCATACGGCAGCTGACGACCTGGTTCACCGCGGACTCGGCGATGCTGCTGCTGATCGGCAGGCCCTTGCGATATCGGGCGCCGTAGTTGACCAACGTGCCCGCGTTCTTCTCCAGGTAATTGGAGACAGTGTTCAGATTCCACCACAATGTATTGAATTCGTATCCCGGTCTTGCCAGCAGCTGACTGTCCAGTGCCTTGATCCGCTCCAACGCCTTGCGGCCCTTTCCATGCCAGACCAGCCATTTGGCGTGGATGATCTCGGTGTCCACCGATTCGCGTTCCATCGAGTCGATCCGAATACGGAACGCTCCGCCGCCCTGAACTTCATCGCGATGTGAAACCAGTCGAGGATCCGCCCGCGAGCCAGCCGGCTGCCTTCGACGGTCTTCCCAAACTCACCGGCGTCGTCGCTGATCACAGTCACGCGTTCATCGCTCGCCACACCGTTCCTGCTGAGGAACTGATCGAGTCGCGCTGCGGCCGAGGTCACTTCCTTGTGCACATAGGCATACAGTTTTGGGGGACCGTCGGTGAACGTCGCCCGTCCCGCGACGATGTTCACGTGACGGCCCGGGTCTGCCCCGGGGTCGCAATTGCGCAGCCACGCCGAGTCGACCCTCACGGCGGCGACATGACTGCACTCGCGAACCTGTCCGTCTGCGACAGACTGGGGCAGCTGCGCAATGTCACGCTCGATTTCAGCGTCGAGCTGTTTTCCAAGGTCAAGAATCCGATCTCGGATGCCACTCGACGAGATGCCGTTGTCCAGCGGTAGCACTTCCTTGAGCATATTCGTCGCCTGCCGGTAGGGCAAATGAGCTGCCCACTTCGCCTGCAGATATTCCAGCTCCGGGGTGACGCGCCTGGCCAGCGCCTTCGACAAGGGGTGGATCACACGCTGCTTCATCTGCGCAGTCTCTTGGCACGCGCAAGACCACAGCCGCGGACTCTTCAGCGTCACTTTGCCGTAGACGGTGCGCAGCACGGTCGAGCGGCTGTCTTTATGCCACAAGGCCGCACCGCAGCTCTCACAATGAGTCTGGCCTGCGAGCCATCGCCGCACCTGTTTCGAAACAAGTTCGATCCGCACCTTCGCCAGCAGCGAACGCCCTTCCGCGAGAGACAAGCCCAGTTCAGCAATACTGCAATCAGGGCGCTCAACGACGGCCAGAACTCCGTCGCCCTCCTCGACTGTGTCACTGTCTCCGTCGACCAACCTTGCTTCGATGATCAACCGCATGGCTAGCTCCCACCGTTGCGAGACTGGTAAGCCTACCTGAAGTGAAACTGGCGCCGCCACCGAACGGCCCCCTTTGGAGCCTCCCCAACTTCTGCACACTCTCTTGCGAGTGCCAATAAAATCGTCAATCAAAACTCACGCTAGCTTATACGGCTTGCCTTTAGCGGGATTCTTGATTGACAGAATTATTTCGATCGACGGCTGCACCCCGCCCCGCTGGAAAGGCTCGTGATCCCGGCCGCACTCGACGGTCACGCCGGGACCAACCGCGCCACGGGCGGCGTCGCGCAGCTCGCCGCGGCGAACGATCTCGAGGCGATCCGCGCGTGGCTCGCACGGTTCGCCGACAAACAGACCACCTTCGACAACTATCGCAAGGAGGCCGAACGGCTGCTGCTGTGGTCGCTCGTGCAGCTGGGCAAGCCGCTCTCGTCCCTCACCCACGAGGACTGTCTGCGCTACCAGCGCTTCCTCGCCGATCCGCAGCCCGCCGCCACCTGGATTGCCAACGCGGGCGCGGGCGGCGGCCGCAAGCATCCGGCGCGGCGACGCGCGCTGGCGGCCGTTTCACGGCCCGCTGTCGCCCGCCAGCGTCCGCCAGGCGATGGTAATCCTGAATGTGCTGTTTTCGTGGCTGGTGCAGGCCGGCTATCTCACCGGCAACCCGCTCGCGCTCTCGCGCCAGCGCACGCCGAAAGCCACCCCGCGCATCACCCGCTATCTGGAGCCCGGCCTGTGGCAGGAGGTCAAGGACTTCATTGCGTCGATGCCGCAGCAGACCGCCCGGGACCGCGCGCACTACCACCGCGTGCGGTGGCTCTTCACACTGCTGTATCTGGGCGGCCTGCGCATCGCCGAAGTCGGCGGCAACCCGATGGGGCAGTTCTTCGTGCGGCGCGACGCCGACGGCACGATGCGCTGGTGGCTCACCGTGCATGGCAAGGGCGACCGGGAACGGCTCGTGCCGGCAACACGCGATCTGATGACGGAACTGTCGCGCTACCGCCAGCACCTGGGGATGACGGCCCTGCCCTCACCCAACGAGACGACGCCGCTCGTCCTGCCGATCGGAAGCACCGCGGGAAGCACTGCGGGAAGCACAGCGGAACCGGGCCGGACGAAGACGGAAGGGCCGTCACACCGGCCGCTGACCCGGGCCGCGCTGCACACGATCGTCAAGGACGTGTTTGCCGGCGCCGCCGGGCGGCTGCGCGAACGTGGCGAGGCCTTTACGGCACGCGCGGACCTGCTCGGGCAGGCCTCGGCGCACTGGCTGCGGCACAGCGCCGGTTCGCACATGGCCGACAATCAGGTCGATCTGCGCCTGGTGCGCGACAACCTCGGTCACGCGTCGCTGACCACGACGAGCCTTTACCTGCACGTCGACGACGATCGCCGCCATCACGAGACCGACGAGAAGCATCGCATCGACTGGTGACGCCTGCCCTGCCCGGATTCATGCCGCAGACCGGTCAACGTTCGACCTCACGTGTCCGTTATACAGGGCACCCGGTACGATCCGATATTCAAACCGCATCGCGTATGCAAGAATCCGTGTGACGCGCCCCGAAGCATTGACTGCCTGACCGCCCATGGAAACTGTTGAACTCGAACCCCAGGTGCTTGCCGACCACCGCGGCGTGGCGTTTGGCCTCGTGCGCCCGAACGGCCCGGTTGAATGCGTGATCACGATCGCGACACTGGAAGCGTATTTCTGGCTCGAACCCCGGGCCAGCGACGCCCGCATCCTGAAGACCTTCCGCGATGGGTACGGGCGCATCCGCGCGATTGCCGAGCGCAGGCTGCTCGCCCATCCGGCCACGCGCCTGGAACTGACGCCGGACGATTTCGCGCGTCCCTGACGACTTCACCACAGGTCCGGCAATCCCGATGACCACGATCAGCATACCGAACCATCTCTCCCGCCATTGAGGATTGTCGCTGACGCGAAATGGTTAGCACGCCCGGATACGCCTCGCCAGTTCGTGAGGGGGAACGGGTCGTCAGCCGTCCCGGTAAGGCCCGGTTCCGGCCTCATGACTTCGGTCGCATCGCCTTGCAGATGGCTGTTTTTACACAGTCGCCGTCGTGACAGTCACAGCCCACAAACCTCGTGTGGCGAAAATGTCAAAGTCCAATGGTCGCATTTTTGAAATGTATTTTTTGAGTGCCACCATAGGACATCGAGCCTTGAATCAGGTTTGCAGGCAAACAGGGGGCATCTCATGGGCAGCGCGCTGGTTTGGGCAGCGATCCCTCACAACGGCGATGGGGTCGTGTTCCAGGTTCGCGTAATTCGCGGACTTCAACGTTTTCATATCCCACGCCGGGTGCTCGAGGAGGCTTTCGACCTGCCACCTCATGCATCGGATGCAGGGCAGCTCGAACTCTTTTATCGGCTCGCGACCCACATCCTGAGCCGGGCCATGCACAAACGTCCGATCGCGGGCGCTGACACTGCTGCATTTCAGACTTTGGATTTCGCCCCTGTCGTGGAGGTAGCACAGGGCGCGACGGCGCTCCCGTCGGAAACGCAAGGCTATCTGGCTTCACACTGAAGCGCTGTGACGGGTGAGAACCGTCGTTGGGGTGCGGGAAAGTCGAACGTATCGCGTTCACCTATGGGTAACGCGCACAACCTTCGGCAGCGCAATCCGCCATCACTTCTACACGTCGGGCTCGAAAAAAAGCCCAGCGTCCTGTCGGGACGGTGGGCCTCAACACGCACCAAAAGTCAGGGATCACCGCTATAACTTCTGGACCTTGAACGTTACATTACAACGTACTGTCTATCAATCCGAACATACAAAAACAACGGCAGGTTATGCCTTGTCAGGTTGTTGCGTCAACAAGCGATCTGATCAGGTAACGCTGTCGATCGGATGTTACGCACACCGGCCCACTCATGCGGCATTCAGGGCGTCCTTGATCGTCGGCTCTGGTGCAAATAGCGCGGGGGCGAATCGGTTAAGGTGTCGGTCTGAACGAATTGAGAACCGCCGATGAGCAAGCTGAAGAGTCTGGAGGAACTGTTCGCGGGCCGTCATTTTGACCGCGATGTGATCATTCTGTGTGTTCGCTGGTACCTGCGCTACAAGCTCAGCCTGCGCGATCTGGTCGAGATGATGGCCGAACGGGGTTTGTCGCTGGCTCACACGACGATTCTGCGCTGGGTGAAACGTTATACGCCTGAGTTCGTCAAACGCTGGAATCGCTTTGCTACACCCGCGGGTCGTTCGTGGCGCGTCGACGAGACCTATCTGAAGATTCGTGGCAGGTGGGTCTACCTGTACCGTGCAGTGGATCGGACTGGCCAGACGGTGGACTTCATTCTCAGGGCGAGGCGCGACGTGGCCGCCGCCAAAGCATTCTTCAGCAAGGCCATCACGCATCAGGGCCAGCCGCCGGAGACCATCACGCTCGACGGCTATGCTGCCTCGCACCGCGCGGTGCGCGAGATGAAGACCGATGGTCTGCTGCCTGAAGACACGAAGGTCCGGTCGTCGAAATATCTGAACAACGTGATCGAGGTGCGACACGAAGTCGCTTACAGAAGTTGTTCGCCCTTCTCGCCGTATAGAAGGAGTGAACCACTGGTGTCACCCGGTGAATCTAGGAGCCTGAATCAAGAGCGGCTCTGACAACGTAACGAAGCGCCGCAAGGCGCGGGGTATCAATCGCGAGAGGCGTACCCTTCTGGCAGCCATAAGCCGGATGAGTGCCAGATAGTCGGTATGGTGAAAACATTTGAATCTGCAATAGGGTCGTTATGTTGAACGAGCGGAAATGGCTAATACGCTCGAACCAAAACGGTACTGGAGGTGGGAACAGCGTTTCTCGATTACGCGTTCGTGACCCATATACCTTCCGGCCCAGAGCAGGCACCTAACCCGGCGTACTTCCATAAGCGGAACGTGGAAACCCCGTATCGCTCCCTTCGGGGACAGCAGGCTGCGAAGTCTGCCCATGGCGGTGCGGGCACAGGATCGGGGAAAAAGCGAAAGCCCGGCTGTAATGGACGGGATACGGGTTGCAACATCACCCGACGCGAAAGCGGGCAGACTTCCTCGTGGTCTCTCCTCACCAGAGAGTTTGCAGAACCATCTATACGGAAGGAAAGCAAATGAGTGCAGCAACACGGGCGCGTGCACCTTCTGGCGTGACGTGGGACGGCATCAATTGGGCCGATGTTCAACGTCAGGTAAGTAGGCTGCAGTCGCGTATGGTGAAGGCGGTACAGGCCGGTCGCCATAACAGGGTGAGAGCCCTGCAATGGCTGCTGACCCACTCGTTCAGCGGCCGTGCATTAGCCGTCAGGCGGGTGACTGAAAACAAAGGCAGGAACACCCCCGGTGTGGACAAGGTAACGTGGAAAACACCGGCGGCAAAGGCCAACGCGATTGCGTCGTTGAAGAGGCGGGGCTACTCGCCCCTTCCGCTTCGGAGAGTGTTGATTCCGAAGAAAAACGGCAAGACGAGGCCGCTCGGCATACCCGTGATGCGCTGCAGGGCGATGCAAGCGTTGCATCTGCTTGCTCTGGAGCCGGTTGCGGAAACCACTGCCGACCCGAACTCTTACGGGTTCAGGCCGGAACGCTCAACTGCTGACGCGGGAGGACAATGCTTCATCTCCCTGGCGAAAAAGGCGAGTGCGGAATGGGTGCTAGAGGCCGACATCCAAGGCTGTTTCGACAAAATTTCCCACGACTGGATGATCGCCAACATCCCTACGGACAAGGTGATCCTCAAGAAGTGGCTCAAAGCGGGCTACGTGTATCAAAACGAACTCTTCCCCACTGACGCCGGCACCCCGCAAGGGGAATCATCTCACCGGTGGCAGCCAACATGACGCTTGATGGCCTCGAAGCGATGCTCGCGGAGAGATTCCCGCGAGCCCGGCAGAGAGGACTGAAAGTGAACATGGTGCGTTACGCGGACGATTTCATTATCACCGGCCATTCGAAAGAGTGGCTGGAACATGAGGTCAGGCCGGCAGTAACTGAATTTCTGGCGGAACGCGGGCTGGTCTTGTCGCCAGAAAAGACCAGGATAACGCACATCAAGGACGGGTTTGATTTCCTCGGATGGAACATTCGCAAGTACAACGGCAAGCACTTGATGAAACCGTCGAAAGCGAACGTCAATGCACATCTTGACAAAGTCCGTGAAATCATCAAGGCCAACAAGACGGCTAAACAGGCGAACCTGATAAGGCTGCTCAATCCTGTTTTGCGAGGATGGGCGAATTACCACAGCCATGCAGTCGCCAAGAAAGCCTTCAATCGGGTTGATCACGAGGTCTGGTCAATGCTATGGCGATGGGCGGCAAGACGGCACCCCAACAAAGGCGCCCGATGGATAAAAATCAAATACTTCAAGGCCAAGGGTCTCCGGGACTGGGTATTTGCCGCCACAGAAAAAGAAGAGGATGGCACGACAAGAGCGGTCACCTTGCTGAAGGTATCGGACACGCCAATAAAACGGCATGTCAAGATCAAGGCGGGCGCCAATCCGCACGATCCGCAATGGGCGCGGTACTTCGAATCCCGATGGGGCCAGAAGATGCTGAACTCAGCGCGAGGTCGCCGTAAGCTGTACCGTGTATGGCTAAGGCAAGATGGCATGTGTTCCAACTGTCGGCAGCCCATCACAATGGACACCCGCTGGGATGTCACGCATATTGTGAAGCGAACCGACGGCGGGACGGATGCAGCAAGCAACCTTCAAGTGCACCATCTCAGTTGCCGTAGAAATCCGTAATACGCCTGAAAAAGCAGTTTCACCACCGGGTGTCGACAGATGCCTTTGTAGAGGCTTGAGCCGTATGCTCCTAAAGGCGCACGTACGGTTCTTAGGGGGCCGTATCGCAGCAATGCGGTACGGCTACCCGACCAGGACCATCGCCACATCAAATCCAGAACGAATGTGATGCTCGGTTTCAAACGGTTCAGGGGCGCCGCGACCACGATTTCAGGCATCGAACTGACGCATCGAATTCGCAAAGGCCAGTTCGACCTCGCGAAGCTCGGCCTCAAGGATGCCGCTGCGCCCGCCGTATGGAAGTCTGTTCTGTCCAATCGATAAGGTATCCTGCCTATATGAAGTGTCTCAACCGGCTTACCTATTTGCACCAGAACCGTGACATTGCCCTTTGCGTGAGAGTAAAGAGATAACGATGGCACGGCGGCCAAAGTGTCTGTTTTGACTTCTGGCATTGAACTCATCCTGACAAATCTGCTTTGCGCGCAGTACCGCGCGTCATTTTCTTGCCATCGCTTCAATCATCGCGCGCACACCCGCGTCCGCCGCGTCGATTGCACCGGCCACATATCCCGGATACGTGGACGACCATTCGCTCGCGATGCCCACCAGGCGACCGCGCCAGCCGCCTCCTGCGGCCCTCGCCGCCGGGGCGGCCAGATGTCCCTTTGGCGCATCCAGATCCATTGCCGTGGCCGTGTATGGGTCGGCCGCCCAGTCCTTTACGACATCGAAGCGGGGTTCCGCCGCTTGCTGACCAAATATCCTCGCAAGCTGTGAGCGGCAATGCGCGCGTAGCGCATCCGTAGATCAAAATAAATTCGTCACCGTTTACGAATTAATGGCGTCAATTCGAGTACACGCAAGGGTGGCGACTGCGGCGAACGCCGCAAAATCAGGCATCTAGCGCGAGCGATTTACGACCTGATCACGGTACTCGCGCTGCGAAGGTGTCAATTGCTGGACGCCCTCAATTCTCCTTATGCTCTCCCCACACTTGCGGAGCAGAGGTGAGGCGAAACGGGAGCCGTTTGCTCGCTTTGCCAGCGTCACAAGCCGCGACAACGCTCAAGATAGCGACGTGTGAATGCCTTGCGATGCTCCGGTCTCATCGGCTGCGCGTTGTATGGCGTCCAGCCATAACGCGCGTATGGCGCAAGACAGTTGGCACAACGGTACCGCGCTTCAAGCAGCCGCACACTTATGCGATGCGGCGTCTCATGCCCGCAGCGTCGACATCGCGACTCCAGAATGCCGTGATGGGCGGGACACTGGCTCAGGCTTTCAAGCTGATGCACGACACTGTGGTAGCCCAGCGTCAGACAGTGGCGACAGAAGCGAAAGGCGTCGCTGTAGCGTTGCCGCTCCGTTCCCTCTATCAGCGCGCTGTGCAGCAGTTTCCCGGGCAGGCCAAGATTTTCCCGAAGTCGGTCAACATCAACGATCCCCCGGCGTGGCGCGACCCCTTCGTAGGGGTCAACGTCGGGTCCCATGAGCCGCGCCACGACGGCGCCCGACAAGGCATTGGCCTTCTCGAATTTCCACAGGATCGAGATCAGCGACTCATGGGGGTATAGCCACTTCCTCCGAAACACGTAGCCCAGCGCCGGCGTCAGCTTGCTCTCGTCGAGCGTCAGGATCGGGAATCGTGGCTCCTGCAGCAGCGTCCCGCTACGCCGCGGTGACGAGGACGCGTCCGGTTGCATGGCGAGACTGTACATAACCGCAGTGCCGTACCGCGTGTTCCCACAGGACCTGATCGGGGCGATAGCCTCGCGCGTCCTGTAGTTCACTATCCTTGAGGACGATCTCGACGGCGCGCGCAAACGACTCCATCGGGATCTCCAGTTGCCCTGGAAGACTGGCCTTGTGGTGCGCCTTCTCGAACGCATTCCACAGCACGTCTGCGTCGTTGACGAGTCGATATCCAGCGTCAAACGCCTGCGGAACGTAGAAGCGTGTAAAGCTCCATCCAGTTCCTTCCGGATAGGCGGTCTGATCGTAGCCGTTCAGGCATGTCGCGACGTCATGTGCATTGCGTATGCCATAAAATGACAGCTCCTCGACCATGAGACGCGCGACGATCTGCGTCTTGCCCGCAACCTGCATCGCGGTCTTCTGCGCGACCAGCTCCTGTTGACCGACAAGAAAGGTGAACAGTTTGATTTGCTGGCGGTCCAGCGCGTCATGAACATCACGCAGCCATTCATATTCATTGTCGTTGTATCGTTGGGCCTCGTCGCAAAAGAGCAGCACCATCCCACTGCCCGAACAGGATGCCGCCTGACGGATTCTCAGCGTCAGGCGCATCCGCTTTGAAGGATTGGAGCCAGCGTTCGGATCCGGGTCACCGACCGCCTCAAGCAGATTTGCGAAGAACGGCCCCTCGGCATGACGCGGCTTGTGCTCGCACTGCGCGTGGTAACTCGTCATCCGCGGATAGTTGCGCGCCAGCAGCAGCCGGACATATTCAATTGCACGGGTCTTGCCGATGCGTGACGGCCCATAGATAAGCGCGCCCATAATCCGGTAATGCAGACATCGAACTACCAGTTCATAAAAAGACTCGATAGCCGGTGTGGCAATGCGGTAGTTGCCTGTCACGAGCGGGTGTAGCGATGGATCGATCGGACGAGGTATCTCAAGCGACATGTTGCCTCCCACAAACGTCAGATTAAAAGACCTGGCCGGTGCCAATGGTGAGCTTTCGGGGACGCGTTGGGCCCCGCGGTGCTGCTACTCCTTCGGTCTCTGGCTCCGACGGCCCTACCGCCGTAAGCGCAGCAACTGTTACGGCGGTCGGAGGGCCTACGGGCGGGCGTGCTGACGACGCAGCTGACATAACGCGCATCGCCTGCGACAGGTCCGAGGCCGCCCTGCGTGTCTTCTTCGCCCTGGCCAGTTTGCCTTGAACGTACTCTTCGATCGGATTTGCCTCGACCGATGTCGGCGAACGTCGGTTACCCTTCTCCTTGAGGATTTCCTGCCGCAGTTTGAGAGTGTGTGGTATCAGGCGCCACGCGCCTTGAACATCGAGAACGCCCAGTTCGGTACCATCCGGCAGGAATGCGCGCACGCTACGCATATCGTCCGCGTTCATATAGACCAGCAATCGCTTGCCGATGAACTGTGTGCTGCACGCAAGCACGGCGCTCGTATATCGAGCGCCGTGCAGATTGATATGTGGCCGGACACCTTTGCCGAGGTAGGCGCGTACCTGGCAATGAATTGCCGATTGCATCAGGCAGAGGGAACGCCGGTGATGTTCGGGAAGCCACGTGAGCAGTTGCTGACTGCCGCGAACGAAATATTCCATCGCCTCCAATGGCGTGACATTGTTCAGCCCGGCGTGTGGCGTGCCATGGTAGCTCGCGATCGCGTACTCAATCAGCTCCTCCAGCTCGTCGAGTGATACGTACAGGCGCAGGTTGCCCTTTGGATCCGCCAGAGCACGGCGCAAGTCACGCGGATGCGAACCCGTGTAACCCGGCAACCTGGACGACAGCCTGCCGGCTATGGTGCCAAAAAAGCGTTCGATATAGGGTCGCTCATCTGGACTGTACTTCGGCCCGGCATCAACACAGCAACCGACGAATTCGCACAATGCAGCCCGTGACTCGTTTGCCAGGTTCGCCTTCGCGTTGTCAAGCTTCATCCACTCCCACGTGACGTACGCGAGTTCCGGCAACCGTTGCGATGGGAATCCGTCACGTGGTCCGTAGGTTAAGCCTGGAATCGTGAAGGTTCGTGGTCGATGCGGTTCCAGTGCGTTCTCGATTGTCTTGATGACGTCATAGCGGCTGTATTCGCGTCCCAGCGCAATGTGATAGCCGAGCACCGCCCGGGTGCTGACGTCAATGATCGCGAGTAGCCAGACGCGCTCAATCTCGAACTCGTGCTCGAAGCCCAGTTGATCACGCACTACTACCTTGAGCCGGATATCGAGCCGGTGCCCATCAAACTCCACGACCTGGTAAGGCCGCGTTGCTGGTGGACTGGCAAAATCGTCCTCGTGGCGTGGTATCCCTTTCAGGTGCGAAGCTCCTGCCGCCCGCGCGCCTGTGGCGAAGTTGCGCAGCATTTCCGCCTTCAGATGCGCTGCCAGTGAACGGATCGCCCGCCCGCGGGTATTGAAAGGGTAGTCTCCAACCGTTAGCCCCGCGGAGCGGCACTGCCACAGAAACTCGACGTGCAGCGGTTGCAAACCGCTCAATCTCGTATGCAGCCGGCCTTCGGTATGGATCTGCTCGAGCGTGACACGACGCCGCTTGAGCTGCGAACGTAGCCATACTGAAAGTGACGGGTAGCGTTCGAGAAGTTGGGAGAAAGCGCCTGCCGTACCGCGACTGCCCCGCTCTCCCCTCACAGTGATCTGGCCCAGCCGCGCGTATTCCGTGACTCTCACGTAACTCTGCAGCCCGCGGAACCCGTAAATCCGTCCATCAGGGTGAAGTGACAGTCCACGTTCCAGCAATCGATAGAGCTGCCGCCTGTTCACGCCAGTCGACTGCTCAATGCCCTTGACCGGTTCACCCCGCGCGAAGCGCTCGATCGCCTGCATTCGCATCTTGATAACCTTACGTGCCTTCGCGTCGAAATCTGTCCATGCGACGGCGGGCCACGACGCGAGATCGAGCGCCTGCAGTTCGGGTTTGCGACGGCTCATGACTGACTCTCCTGAGAAGCGAATCGCGTCATCGACGACAATGCGTCGGTTCGCAACTCTGGGGCGCTCACGCGGCCTGCATACAGCAGCCCGAAGACTGCCGCCCGTGCGAGAATCGGATCGCCCGCTGAAAACTTGCGCTCGATGGAAAGCAAGGACTGAGGACTGCAGATGAACTGCTCAATCGCGTCAAGGAGAGATGCGGGCACGAGGCCACGGGTGACGACGATACAAGGCAGCATGCGCTTCCAGTTGTCAATCCACGTGCGCGATGCCGCCAGATCGGCCGGATTGACGCTCCGGACATCGATCGAGTTGAAATCCCTGAATTTGCCGTCACGCGTTGGACCGTCCGCGGTAACCGGCGCCGGCAGCAGGATTAACTCCTGCCGGTCCGAGAAAGAGACCCAGAAGTCGGCAAGCTGTCGCTGCCCACGAAGCTGAACGTACCCTGGGCGCTCGCAGAATACCCGTACCCCCGGATCTGTTTCGATGAGGATCCACTGATCGAATGCGCAGCGTCGATAGAACGTCAGCCGCCGGTTGAGCTTCGGACTGAAAGCTTCGAGCCGATGCGCGCCGCGTGGCCGATCAAGCGCGACAGGCTGCGGATTATCCAGAAAATCTTCCATGAGATCAACGCAGTAGGCACGGGCTTCGAAGTCTAGGACGCGAATTGACGAAATTAATGCGGACTTATGCGAATTGACGATTTTATTTAGTTGCGAGTGCCAATAAAATTGGCAATTAAAAATGACGCCAGCTTATACGGCTTGTCTTTGACGGGATTCTGGATTGACAGACTTATTTTGATCGACGCTCGTTGAATATGAACACCGGCAGCGGTATGCTTCGCACCTGATCGGGACTGGCAAAAAACAACGGAAGGAAAACGACGCAATGCGACTGCGACGCATCACCGCACGCCGCTCATCGGTCCATGGCAAGGGGCTCTTTGCGCTCCAGCCCATCGCCCCCGGCGAGCGCCTCATCGAGTACAAGGGTGAAGTGACCAGCTGGCGACGCGCCGCCGCCCGTCAGCTATCCGAGGTCGGACACACATTCGTATTCGGACTTTCCGACGGACGCGTGATCGACGGCAGTCGTGGCGGCAACAGCGCCCGCTTCCTGAACCATGCGTGTGCGCCCAACTGCGAAGCAATCGAGACGGGTAATCGCGTATTCATCCATGCAATTACTGACATCGAGCGCGGCAAAGAACTGTTCATTGATTACGGACTGGCGGTCGACGGCGAGATCACTGACGACATCCGGGAGCAGTACGCATGTCATTGCGGCGCGCCCGCCTGCCGTCAATCGATGCTCGGGGGTAGCACGCCACTGTGATGGGGCGAAGCGACACGCGGGTATCCCCAACGGATGATCCCGCTTTGCTAACCGGATGCGCATGGCACTCGCGATCTTCGCACTGCCGCGACCTGCCATCGGATGCCTGATGTCGACCCACATCCGCTATTCAACCCTCCGCAACTCCGACGGCTGCTTCCAGGGGCGGAACGGCCATTCGCACCCGAATGCCATATTAGGCGAACTGGCTGTTATCTATGGCGGAAGTCCATCGTAACGCAGCGCGCCGATCACCTCATCTTGACAACCACCTTGCCTTTGGTCCGTCCGCTATCGACGTAGGCCATGGCCTCTCTGATCGAATCGAATGGAAAGATGCGATCCACGACTGGGTGTACAACCCCGGCATCGATGAGCGACGTGATCTGCCGTAGCTGATCTCCACTTGCCCGCATGAACAGGAACGAATAGCTGACTTTGAGGCGTTTAGCCTCCTTCCTGATTCGGTAACTCAGTAGAAGCATCGCCAGGCAGAGGAAGCGCGGCAGACCAAGCTCTTTTCCGAAGTCAGCATCCGGCGGCCCCGAGATCGAGATAAGCCGTCCGCCGGGTCTCAGCACACGAAGGGATTTGCGCAGCGTCGCCGCGTCCAGACTGTTTATCACGACGTCATAGTCGGCAAGCACCTTCTCGAAGTCGTCCTTCCTGTAATCGATGACGACATCGGCACCGAGGCGCTTCACCCATTCCACGTTTGCCGTGCTCGTTGTCGTCGCGACGAACGCACCCAGATGCTTCGCGAGTTGGATCGCAAACGTTCCGACACCGCCGGAGCCTGCATGAATGAAGACCTTTTGTCCTTTCCGCAGTTGCGCTTTTTCGATCAGCGCCTGCCACGCAGTCAGACCCACGAGCGGAATCGAGGCGGCCTCTTCCATGGTGAGTGTCTTGGGCTTGATGGACAAGTCCGCTTCATTCACTGCAATCAGCTCGGCAAACGCGCCAATGCGATCTTTATCGGGGCGCGCGTAGACTTCGTCGCCGATCTTGAACCGCTGCACGCGCGGCCCAACTTTCACGACGACGCCGGCCACGTCGTTGCCGAGAATGAGCGGCAAGCGATACGGCAAAATCAGCTTGAATTCGCCGTCGCGTATTTTGGAATCCAGAACATTCAGGCTGGCGGCGTGGACCTGAATCAGGACGTCGTCGTCGCGTAGTTGCGGCTCCGGCATGTCCGCGATATGCGCGCCATGCTTGCGTCCGTAACGTTCGAGAATGAATGCTCTCATGATGCTTGGTGGTCCCTTGGTGTGATCCGGCGCTCCATGTTTTTCATTCTTGCAAAAGAGGGCTTACCGACTGCGACGCAGGTATCGTGTCGAGTCGAAGGTCTTTACGAAGCCCGGCATCCACGAGACCGGCCGGCGCAAATCTGCGCAGCATTTGCAGACGGCTCGCGAGCGCGCCGGCTGGGTAGCGCAGCTTCGGCTTCGCCGCGACTGCCGCCTTTAACACGACCTCGGCGACCACCGAAGGCTCCGTTGCGGTTGCCATCACTTCATTGATCCGTTTGCTGACGACCGCACGGGCCTCGCGATACGCATCGAGCGTGGAATCGGGTTCCAGGAAGTTCGCGTCGAAGGGCGTCTTCGTGTAAGCGGGCTCGATGACCGACACACGGATGCCCCACCCGCGCAATTCATGATCGAGCGATTCGGAATAGCCCTCAACTGCATGCTTCGTTGCCGCGTAGAGCGCCCCGTACGGCATGGGCACGAAACCCAACACGGAACCGATGTTGATGATGCGGCCGCTTCCCTGGCGCCGCATGTAAGGCACGACCGCGCGGGTCATCCGGACGACGCCGAAGAAGTTGGTATCGAAGATCGACTGCGCCTGCGCAATCGAGCTTTCCTCGGCGCCGGCGGGCGTGACGCCGAAGCCCGCGTTGTTCACGAGCAGATCGATGCGCCCGGCTCGCCGCAGAACCTGGGCGACCGCGGCGTCGACGGATTCATCGCTGGTGACGTCGAGCGTCAGCATGCCGAACGGATGCTGGCCCGCAGGCACTGGCCGCCGGCTCGTGCCGAAAACCTTGTAACCCGCTTCGCTCAGTCGCTGCGCGGCGGCCTGTCCGATACCCGAAGACGCCCCTGTGACAAGGGCGATACCCAAAGGCTTTTTGTCAGTCATTTCAAGCTCCATGTGCGGGACACCCGCGTCACTATCAAATTGAAATCGACTATAGTGGGAAGTTAAGGCTATGTCACTATCAAAATTGTATGGACGATATCAATTCGTGCGATGACCCGTGTCCGATTGCGCGCAGCCTGGCTGTCGCCGGCGACGCGTGGAGCATCCTTATCCTGCGCGACGCCCACGCGGGTCTGACGCGCTTCGACCAGTTCCGCAAAAGTCTGGGCATTGCGCCGACGATGCTGACGCGGCGTCTGGCCGCGCTGGCGGAACAAGGTATCTTGGAGAAACGCCGCTATTCCGAGCGTCCGCCGCGCGACGAATACGTGCTGACGGCTGCGGGCATGGACTTCCTGCCGGTGCTGTTCATCATCGGCGCATGGGGGCGGCAGCACCGCGGGGATAGCAAGCTGGTTCGCTTCCTGGATGCCGAAACAGGAACGGAGATCAGGGCGGTGGCGGTCGACGAGGTCACTGGTGCGCGTATCGGCACTCGTCCCATACGAGTCGTCAACCCAGACAAGAATTGACACTGCGATGCGTTAGGGCGGTGACCGGACCATGCGCTGCCCCGCTTTGTTGCGTGAGTCAGCCGGACGCCGTGGCGCTTCGCAGTTTCGAACGTGCGACCGCACTTGCACTTGCGCTCAGACGAAGAGAAACCCACGCCGCGAACGGAGAACACCGGGTTTCCATAGTTGCTGGGCTGATAGGTAAATCCGGGAAAACGCGTTCGAGGTCAAGTGCCGAGGTTACCCCGCGACGTGCGAGGGCATCGCCGTCACGGCGGTGACAGACAGCGGAACCTCGTTGATCCGCTCGCTCCGCTTCTGCGCAGTTACCACGATTTCCTGCACGTAGGCTCGATCGCCACGGTCCTCGCGGCTCTGAATAGGCGTATCAATCTCGATTCCGCCGGTCGAATGGGTTAGCTGCCTTTTCCAGTTGGGATGGTTGATCGACCGGCACGGCCCTGATCGTCGATGAGGGTCGAGCCGGGTTCTCGTTCAAACGCCGCCTATGCCGCGGGGATCTGCGTGGTGTTGTATCGGGCGATCTGCCAAGCACCAGTTTCCGATTTGCGGAGCAGGAACAGCTCCAGATATTTGGCAGCCTCGGTGTCGCCGGTCGCCTTGTTGGTTTGAGTGCCCTCGGTCGCAGAGCGAACAAAGCCCCAGTCGGCGCTCGTCTGAAGGACTTCCGTTACCTTGGGAACCATGTTGAAATCGACTGCGTCGAACAGGCCCGGATACACCTCGGCAAGCTGCTTCTTGCCTTCGATCGCCGGTCCGATGGGGGCCATCAGCACGCCGTCCTCAGCGTAAGTCGCGAGCACGGCAGGGACATCGGCGCGCATGAACGCGGTCATATATTCCATCACGGTGGCTTCCAGGGCCGCCGATTCATCACTGAAATCTTTGCTCATCATTATCTCCTTGAGTCGACCGGTGTCTGATGGACACCAGGGCTGAGGCTCATCCAAAGCAAGAACGCGATGAAGGTAGCTTTGCACGGTCTATCTCCATCTATCGCACAATGAGCAGCATACCTACGATACGAATACGCGCTATTGCTGGCGCGGCAGACGGTAGTCGCAGTGTGCAGCTCATGACAGGTCCGGAAGACCAACCCGTGTCATCCTGCCAATCGGGTAATGGCTATTCGGCTGCCCGCCTGCTCGCGAAGACGAAACTTCTGGATCTTTCCTGTAGCGGTCTTGGGCAATTCGCCGAAAATCACGCGACGCGGGCATTTGAAATGCGCCAGTCGCTCCCGGCAGAACAGGATTACATCCTGCTCCGTTATGTTGGAGGCATCCGGCTTCAGCTCGATAAACGCGCAAGGAGTCTCGCCCCATTTCTCATCAGGTTGCGCGACCACGGCCGCGTTCAGGACGCCTGACATGCGGTATATGACTTCCTCCACCTCCACAGACGAAATATTTTCTCCACCGGAGATGATCACGTCTTTCGAGCGGTCTGTGATCTGGATATAGCCATCAGGATGGACCACGGCCAGATCTCCAGTATGGAACCAGCCGCCAGCGAAAGCCTTCGCGGTTGCGTCGGGATTCTTAAGATATCCCATCATCACCGTATTCCCCCGAACCAGGACCTCACCGCAACACTTGCTGTCCGCCGACACCGTCTCGAGCGTCTCAGGATCTGCGACCGACATCTTTTCGAACGCTGCCGCACGTACACCCTGCCGCGCTTTCAATTTCCCTTGCTGCTCCGGCGGCAACGCGTCCCACTCGTCATGCCATGCACAGCTGATCGGGGTGCCGGAAATCTCAGTAATGCCAAAGACGTGGTCGACATCGAAACCCATCGCGCCGACGGCTTCGAGAACAGCGGCTGGCGCCGGCGAGCCGGCTGTCAGGACCCGTACCCGACGCGGCAGCGGCTGCCGTTCTGAATGAGGCATGCTTGCGAGGCCTGACAGGACGATTGGCGCCGCACAAAAGTGATCTACACCATGTCTGACGATGGCGGAAAGAACATTGACAGCATTCACCTTGCGCAGGCATACATGTGTTCCGGCCGCGGCAGTAATCGCCCATGTGAAGCACCAGCCATTCGCATGGAACATGGGAAGCGTCCACAAATAAACCGGCGCGCGCGGGAGCGGCCAGTTCGTCATCTGCAACAGGCTCATCAGATACGTGCCCCGGTGGCTCGGAACGACGCCCTTCGGATCGCCGGTGGTGCCCGAGGTGTAATTCAGGGCAATGGGCGTCCACTCATCGACCGGGCGGCGACCGGCAAATGCGGGATCACCGCTCGACAGCAGCGACTCATAATCAGTTTCCCCGATGGCTGTGCCGTCAGGCGCTTCGTGATCGTTGATGTCGATCACGCGCGGCGGATTGGAAACCGACTGCAATGCTTTCTCGACCATCGGAGCAAATTCGCGATCTACAAGCAGGAGCTTGCATTCGCCGTGACGCAGAATGAATGCGACGCCGTCAGCATCGAGGCGGCAATTGACGGCGTTGAGCACGGCACCGGACAGCGGCACGCCAAAGTGAGCCTCGAGCATGGCCGGGGTGTTCGGCGAGATGATCGACACGGTATCGCCCGGTTCGATCCCCAACTGAACGAGCGCCGATGCGAGGCGATAGCAACGCTCGCGGGTTTCGGCCCACGTCTGCCGGAAGTCGCCATGAATGATCGCGGTCCGATCCGGATAGACGTCGGCGGTTCGATCGAGGAAGGTCAATGGCGTCAATGGAACGTGGTTTGCCGCGTTCTTCTCAAGTCCTTGAGAGTAGGCCTTTGCACTCATGACTTTGTCTCCATTCATTTTTCGTAGAAAGTAGTGAAATCGCCGACCGGGCTGCGCTCCGTGACAAGCGAGTTTTCTATGCAACCAGGATCCGCATAACCCAGACTCATCCCGCAGACCAACATGTGATTGTCGGGAATGGACAGTTCGTTGGCGATGACACGATGGAACTTGTTGAAAGCCGCCTGCGGGCAGGTGTCGAGGCCCCGCGCCCGGGCGGCAATCATGACGCTTTGCAGGAACATGCCGGTGTCCAGCAGACTCCCTTCACGCATGACCCGGTCAACCGTGAAAAACAGGCCGACGGGCGCATCGAAGAAGCGGTAGTTGCGGCCGTGCTGGACGTGCATCCGCTCCTTATCCCCCTTCTGGATGCCCAGCAGGCCGTACAGATTCCAACCCACCTCCCGCCGGCGGTCCACATACGGCGCGATCCATTCGCGTGGGTAGTAATCGTAGGGCTCATCCAGGTCTGAACTTCGTGCAGGATCATCATTGATCTCGTTGATGGCAGCAGACAGGCGGGACTTCATCGTGCCTGTCACAACATGCACATGCCAGGGCTGGATGTTGACGCCGGTTGCGCTGAAGCGCGCAACGTTGAGGATGGACTCGACTTCCTCGCGGGGAACCGGTATGGGCAGGAAAGCACGGACGCTGCGCCGGGTGACGAGTGCCCAGTCGACGGCTCGACTCACGTCGGAAAACGAGCGGAAAGGAGGAGGAGATAGACGGTCCATTGTTCTCGGCATGCTGAAAATTTGCTGCGACCTGGACTTGGTGTTTTTCGGGTGGAGAGTCCGTGACAGCCGCGCTCTTCACACGAACGAACCTCGGCCATGAAGCCGCATATGGTAGAGACCTCAGCGCCCTGCGCTACCCTGAACTACGGCGACAGGCGCGCCGGCTGAGCGGAATGAGTCGGCACGTGTCTGATTGATCAGCGTCACCGCCGCCGCACCGATGAGGCCAGCCAGACCGATTGCCATGAAGTTCTGTTCAAGCGGCAGCTTCAGGGAGACGAGCCAACCGATGAGCACCGGTGCCACGATGGCGCCGGTCCGGCCCACGCCAGAAGCAAAGCCAACACCGGTAGACCGGATCGCATGAGGATAGAAGTCGCCCGCATAAGCATAGGCAAGCAGTTGCGTACCAAGCGTCGATGCGCCGACAACGAATACAACGACAAACAACGACACGGTCGACTTCGTGTAGCCCATCAGCGACAGCGCAACCGCCCCGACGACGTAAAACGCAATCAGCACCCTCTTGATGTTGACCTTGTCGCTGAGCCAACCACCAAAAATCGCACCGGCGATGGCGCCGACGTTGAAGACGATCACGAAGTTCAAAGCTGAACCCAGGCTGAATCCAGCCATTGCCATCAGCTTGGTCAACCAGGAACTGAGTGCGTAGACCATGAAAAGGCCGGTCATGAACGCGACCCAGATCATCGTCGTACTGAAGCCCCGCCCATCCTGGAAGAGGCGTTGCACCGAAGCGTCCTTGCTTTTGTCCGCCGAAGATCCGGCAAAATGCTCCTGACCGCTCATCGGATAGTCGGGCACCAACCGCTTCACCACGGCGCGGAGTTCGTCGTGCCGGCCGCTTTTAACCAGAAAGGACATCGAATGGGGCATCGTTTTGATGATGAACGGAATCAGCAGGACAGGCAGGCCTGCGGCAAAAAAGACGGATTGCCAGCCGTAGCTGCCGATAAGCTGCTTTGCAGTCAGCGCCACCAGAATGCCGCCAATGGAATATCCCGCGAACACCAGCGTCACCAACCGCGTGCGCAGGGCGTTCGGCGAAAACTCCCCCATCTGCGCGGTGACAATTGGCAAGACTCCACCAATGCCCAGGCCAGCGATGAATCGCGTCACGCTGAAAGCAATGGGATCGCTGGTCAACCCAGCCGCTGCGGTGAAAAGACTAAACATCGCGACGCAAACACAGATCATCATGGGTCGGCCGAAACGGTCAGCCAGCGTGCCGAGGAAAATGGCCCCGAGCATCACGCCAAAAAGTGCCGATCCGGCCATGACGCCAGCCCTGGTTGCGTCGATGCCCATGTCCTTCATGATTGATGGCAGCGCTGCGCCCACGACGGCAAGATCGTAGCCGTCGAGTATCAGCATCAACAGACACCAGAACAGGACCAGGGCGTGAAAGCCATTGAATCTTGCCTCACCCGCGAGTGAGTGCACGTCTATCTGGTTCATCTTGTCTCCGTTGGTTTAATGTCGTGGGCGAAGTCCACGCAGGCGCTAATGGCGTCGTCGATGAGGTTGCCTTGTCGCGGCCGGATGGACCATCGCCGCTGTGCTGTAACCAGTGTCGGGCGAAGGCTGCTGGCAGTCGATGTCCATTAACTTCAAGATAGGTGAGGTCGCCGAACACCTGCGTTTACGGTGTTGCGCCACTGGCGGCAGGCGTGTAATTCGGATGCCAATAAAACGGCTGAGGGCAGGAACGTATGCGCCCAGTCGCGCCAGCACCGGCGGCTCCGGGCGTAACCTGACCGCCCGGCACGACGGATGGCACACTGCCAACCCAATTAGTTCGAGCACACGAAGCTGGCTGCAAGATTCGGGTCGCCACCAACGTACTTGGGCCACTGTGGGTATTCGCACATTGGCCGGGTGCGTCCAGCTGTTGGCGGAGCCAGGTCGGTGATAGTCAGATTTTTGGGCTCGGTACCTTTCGTCACCCAGTTGTCCAATGCCGTCAGACCGTCATATGAACCATTGAATTGCCCGCCGACACCGTGCGCCGCGCCCGGCACCAGGTAGAACTTCAGAAATTGACTCAGTGGTCCCTGCCCGAACCGGGACACCAGCCGGTCGTAGTAATCAATCGACAATTGCGCCGGAATGAACTGGTCTGATTGTCCGTGCTGCAGAATGATCTTGCCGCCGCGGGCCTGGAATTGACTCAGGTCGGTGCTCGTGCTGTCCATGAGCGCGCTGACCACCTGCACGCGCGAGGTCAATAATCCGGGGTTGGCTGGATTAAAGTTGAGAATGCTCAAACCGGGGTCGCGAGCAACCGCGAAGCGAAGCATGTCATTTGAAAACGTGTAGTAGAACGCGCTTTTGCCGATCACCCCAGGCTCGACTATCGCATCGGTGGCTGACGCGCCCCATGCAAAGCCGACGGACCAGAAGTCTGCTCCCGTGAACGCGTTAAATGCGGGGAATGACTGAATTCCGTTTGCCAGGTTGAAGCTAAAGTTAAGCGGCGTGCCAGCGGTGGTCATCGTATTGATTTGTGCGTCCGACAAGCAGCTATCACCCGTGTCGACGCCGCCAGGGCAGCGAATCGTT
Organism: Paraburkholderia sp. PGU19; assembly: GCF_013426915.1. Classification (GTDB taxonomy): domain Bacteria; phylum Pseudomonadota; class Gammaproteobacteria; order Burkholderiales; family Burkholderiaceae; genus Paraburkholderia. The sequence goes on along the minus strand of NZ_AP023183.1, from coordinate 76,401 downwards.
GCCGGATCGAATACGCACGCCGCGGGGTTACTGATGATGCCGTCAGCCGCGCCATCCAGAGCGTCGCATTGCTTCATGACCGCTGCGAGAAGCGCCTTGCCTTTAGCAGGTGTGACGTATCCTCCGGGTGCGAGCAGAGATCGCGAGATCCTGCCCATCTGGAGCCATAGTCCTGTTATTCCTGAAGCGGGAAATGTCGAAATGATGCCGTCGTAGTCATGCGGGAATCGTTGCGCCGCAATCAGACCTTGCCGGCCTCCGCTCGATCCACCAATAAAATAGCTGTGAACGAAGTCCGATCCATATCTTGCCGTTGCGATGTAGGCTGCGAAGTCATGCGTCTTCTTAATATGTTCGCCTGCGTAGTTGGCGAGTGCCTCATCGTTTGTTGCAAAAGTACCGTCGAAGGCGTTTGCCGCATGCCCACTGTCGCTCCCGAAAGTCACATAACCTCTGCGCAAAGGTGTACTGACGCCTGCGGGCTCTGTTCCGGTTAAGAACCCATCAGCCGGCGAGCCCTCAGTATTCGGGATGGTGCCGTCGAAGCCCCCGCCGCCGAAGTGAACGGATTTTCCGTTAAAGTTAGTCGGTAGATCCACCTCCGCCCTGATATCGGGCGCATTGAAATCCACCGGATGAATACTTCCGAGCACTTTGCAATACTCGCCATTGTTGTTACCAGGATCGGTCTCTGCAACGAGCGTCGCGGACACGACCGTGGCACCTGTTGTCGGCAGTCCGATCGAGCTGGCGGGAACGGTGATACCGGCCAACGCACTGCACTTCGCGGCTGGCGTCACGACCGCGACGTTTGCCGGTGCGGCGTCATTGCCGCCGCAGCCAGATACGGCAACAGCTGATGCCGCGAATAAAGCACTCACAATTGCCGAGGGTCGGCTCCTTCCTAACCGGGTTCTCATCTCGTCTCCGTATATTTTTTGCTGCCGCAATGAGCGGCTCATCGAGGGAAGCTTTTCTTTTCTCGCTGCTGAGCTGGTGACGCGTTGGCGAGAAAACTGCTGCCCAAATGAGCGATGACACTTCACTTATTCTGCGCGGCGATCAAGTGCCGGGCTCTCGCGGAGCCAAGTCCGGTTACTTTGCGCAACCGGGCGCGAGGCGTGTTCCGATTTGCCGAACGCGACTGCAGTGTCAGCCTGGTTCGGACGCCAATCCATGTCCGCCGACGTCAGTTTGCGTGAGGTGTGTGGACACGCTGCGCTTTCATTGCGCATCGTGCACGACTTGCAAATCGCCCCGAAACTCGAATGAGTAGGAGTGGAATGTCGCTTGGGTGCGTCCGGCCTATCTGCGGTTCATCCGGTCGCGCGGTTGCACCTTCAATCGGCAGTCGTGGTTCGCGCGAGGCGTGGTTGGAGAAGAGGATAGATCAATTTGACCGTTCAGACGTGCAAGCACATCTGAACGCGGAAACTGCTGTGATGGCAACGCTATGAGTTCCAGCGTTATGAGTTCGCCCTGCCATGGCGGTACATTCCCGGACTGGCCCCCGTCCACTTCCTGAAGGCTCGGTGGAAAGCACTCGTTTCCTGAAATCCAGTCCGCGCAGCGACTTCTGCGACTGTGAGAGAACTGCTGGAAAACAACTCAATGGCAATGTCACGGCGCAACTCGTCTTTCAGTTGCCGATAGTTCGTGCCTTCGGCCAGCAGGCGGCGTTGCAGCGTGGCCGCAGACAGATTCAGTAGTCGCGCTAGCGCGTCAAGGTCGGGCCAGTCGTCGGGGGCCTGGTTTCTTAGTCGGCGTCTTACCAGGACCGTGGTGCTGGATTCGTTGCGATATTTGACCAGGATGTTGGCTGGTGCGTTGTGCAGAAATGCACGCAGGCTCTCTTCCGTCTCGGACAGTTTCAGGTCGAGAAAACTGCGGTCGAAACGGATCAGGGTTTGTTCCGCGGAGAACGTCACATCCTCGCAGAAGCGCATGCGGTAGTCGCTGTCATCGATTGGCGCGGAAGCGCGAAACCTCATCTCGATCAGCGGAATCCGTCTGCGCGCCAGCCAGCACGCAAGGCCATGTACGAGGATGAACCAGGTCCCGTAGGCAAAGAGGCGGCGCGTCCGCCCATCGTCATGGAGGATGATCAGTGCATGCTCGCCTTCGCAGCGCAACTCCCCATGAATGTCGTCGAGAACCGCACGCAGGAACTTCAGCATGCGACGCAGCGCGTGCTCCAGATTGTCGGCATGCAGCACGGCATGACACATCAGAGCGTAACTGCCCCGCCGCAGTGCGTGGCTGTCGAGACCAAAGAACTCGTCGTCCATCAAGTCGGCCAGAGCCGCCCACAGGCGCGAAAAGGCTAACGCCGGCACACGGGCTCTCGGCGCATTCAACAATTCCGCCGCGATTCCAGCGTGCTGAAGAACGGCCGCTACATCGAGATTACGTTGCGTGGCAACGAGAATTGCTTCACGCACCAGGCCGATAGAGGTTGTGCCCTTGTCTTGAGCCTCATTCATGGTCAGCGTCCACCCACAGAAAGTGCACTGATGTTAATCGCTACCGCGTCCAAGCGAAACCTGGTACGACTGAGCAGGAGCAGTCATCGGGCAAGGAACGCTGGGAGCGACGCAATCCCCGCACGATATGTCCGAAAGGCGCACGCATGAAGAGGTCTATGGGCATGGGCGTGCTTTCGCGTGCCGCTTACCATGACCAGCCAGTTGACCGTCGCAAATGGCTTTGTCGGCCGGGGCCATGCAGCGTGCCGGTCGCATCACATGACCGTCCGACGGGACGCATGGCTCCGGCATTCCGTGCTCACAGCGAAGCACGGGGCCCGGTACCTTGCGCATCGAGGTGGTCACTTCCGGGAGACAGAAGTGCAGATTCAAGGGAAAGGTTTCGTCGTCACAGGTGGCGCCTCAGGGCTCGGCGCAGCCACGGCGCGTCGTCTGGTGGCGGGCGGCGCCTGCGTGCTGCTGATAGACGTCGACGAGGACGCCGGGGCCGCGCTCGCGGCGGAACTGGGCGGCAATGCCCACTTCGCCAAGGTCGACATATTCGACTCAGCGAGCGCTGAGCGTGCGTTGGCCACGTTTTGCGACACCTTCGGCGCGCTGAATGGCCTGATCAATTGCGCAGGCGTTGCCCCCGCCGAGAAAGTGCTCGGACGCGAAGGCCCGCACCGGCTAGAGAGTTTCGCGCGCACTGTTCAGATCAACCTGATCGGCGCCTTCAACATGGTACGACTGGCCGCAGCGTGCATGGCCGGGAACGTGCCCGAGACCGATGGCGAGCGCGGGGTCATCATCAATACCGCTTCGGTCGCGGCCTTCGATGGCCAGATCGGGCAAGCGGGCTACGCTGCTTCCAAAGGCGGTGTGGTGGCAATGACGCTGCCTGTCGCGCGCGAACTGGCCCGCCATGGCATTCGCGTGGTCGCCGTCGCGCCCGGAATCATGGAGACGCCGATGCTCAAGGGCATGCCCACAGAAGTACAAGACGCCCTCGGGAAGATGGTCCCTTTTCCCGCGCGCCTTGGACGGCCCGGAGAGTTCGCGGGCCTTGTGCTGCACATCCTCGAAAACACCTACCTCAACGGCGAGGTGATTCGCCTTGATGGCGCCATCCGCATGGCGGCCAGGTGAACTTAGTCAGTGCCTGGAGTGCGCATCGTTATTCCTGCTGCCGCCGTGCTCGAGTCCCCTGAGCCGCCCAATCCCGATTGGCTCAGATGATTCATCGACGACGACACTTTCCTCACCCCTTGCAAAGCCGCCACGAAGCGGCGATTGGAGACTCGCATGCCTGCCTCTTCGACTTCGAATGATCCCGTCGTGATCGTCGCTGCTGCCCGCACGCCGCTGGGTGGATTCCAGGGCAACTTCGCTTCACTGACGGCGCCTGTGCTGGGCGCCCACGCTATCCGCGCCGCAGTACAACGTGCCGGGCTGCAACCCGACGCCGTAGATGAGGTGCTCATGGGCTGTGTGCTGCCCGCAGGCCTCGGTCAGGCTCCCGCGCGCCAGGCGTCGCTCGGCGCGGGTTTGCCGGTGTCAGCGGGCTGCACCACGATCAACAAGGTCTGCGGCTCGGGTATGAAGGCAATGATGCTGGCGCACGATCTGCTGCTCAGCGGGAGTCAACAGGTAATCGTGGCGGGCGGCATGGAATCCATGAGCAACGCACCGTACCTGTTGCCCAAGGCCCGTTCGGGCCAGCGTCTGGGACACGGCCACGTACTGGACCACATGTTCTTCGACGGCCTGGAGGACCACTACAGCCCCGCCTCCGACGGCCGCCTGATGGGCACCTTCGCCGAGGACTGCGCACGCCACTTCGCTTTCACGCGCGAGGCGCAAGACGCCTTTGCTTCCACCTCTACGCTGCGCGCGCAGCAGGCGCAGCGCGACGGCCTGTTCCGGTGGGAGCTCGCGCCGGTGGCCATGCCGGGTCGCAACGGCGAGATACTCGTCGACGAAGACGAGGCGCCAGCGAAGGCGCAACTGGACAAGATCCCGAAGTTAAAATCCGCCTTTGGAAAGGACGGCACAGTCACGGCGGCGAACTCCAGTTCCATCTCCGACGGTGCAGCGGCCCTGGTTCTGATGCGCCAGTCGGGCGCACGCGAGCGTGGTTTATCGCCGCTGGCCGTTATCCACGGACACGCCACACACTCTCAGGAACCGGCCTGGTTCACGACTGCGCCGGTCGGTGCGATCCGGAAGCTGCTAGCCAAGGTTGGGTGGCAGGCGAGCGATGTCGACCTGTGGGAAATCAACGAGGCATTCGCCGTTGTGGTCATGGCCGCGATGCGCGAACTGGCGCTTTCGCATGAGCGCGTGAATGTGCATGGCGGTGCTTGCGCGCTGGGCCACCCGATCGGCGCGACGGGCGCGCGCCTTATCGTGACGCTGCTCGGTGCACTCCGCCAGCGACGCGAAAGGCGAGGCGTGGCGAGTCTGTGCATCGGCGGCGGCGAGGCCACGGCGGTGGCAGTTGAGATTGTCTGAGTAACGTCGTTGGCGCTTGACGCGAAGCGGTAGCCCACCGCTCGCGAGGCCGATCGGGTTGGAACTGGCTCTCACGGATGCTGACTGGCTGATCGCTGGCGACGTTCGGTCGGATACTCGTGCGCTGCGCGGGCAATCGTCCGCTTGTTCCGGCCGACAGGGGTCGCCTGTTAGTGCTCAGGCTTGGCTAGCGTCCGGTGAATTCGACGCGTCGGCTTTTCGTGCCTCGGCGAAATCTTTGCGGGAAGATTCGCTCATGGCATCGGGCCCACCTCTCCATAGAGGTCATTGTGACGTTTGCTGCAAAACCCAGCCGAACAAATGGCCCGGCACCGATACAGTATGCGCGGATCCGCTGCGGCTCACGGACTCTCGAATCGACGCGCGGCGCCGGTATGCCACTAAACCGGCAGCTTTTGCGATTGGAGCCGCCGTTCGAACGGCCAATCAATTTGACTTGCGAACGGTGCCTTCTGGCCGAGATGGAATGGACACCGCCCTCCCTCCGGGGAATTGGGCACGATTGAGGGCCTCCAGGACCGAACGGCATCGATGTGCCAAAGTGGAGCTGCGACACAACCACTTGAGGAACGGAGGCCCCAGATGAATGCTACGACATACGGACTCGACATTGCAAAACGGGTGTTCCAGCTGTACTGGGTCGACGCCCAAACTGGCGAGATCGCGAACCGGAAGTTCGGACGAGACGATTTAATCGCATTTCTGGCGCGGCGCCCCGCTGGTCGCGTCGCCCTCGAAGCTTGCGGAAGTGCTCACTGGTGGGCGCGCAAGATTCGCGCGCTCGGACACGAGGTCGTGCTATTACACGCCCAGTTCATTCGACCTTTCGTGCAAACGAACAAGACTGATGCGGCGGACGCCCGGGCCATCTGGACTGCAGTGCAGCAACCCGGCATGCGCACGGTTGCCGCCAAGACAGAGGATCAGCAAGTGATGCTAAGCCTTCATCGTATGCGCTCGTTGCTCGTCAAGTTTCGAACGATGCAGATAAATCAGCTGCGTGGGCTGCTGTATGAATTCGGCGCTACGTTTCGCGCAGGACGCGTAGCAGGACTCGACGAGATCAGGGAGCGCATGGCAGAACTCGAAGACACACTGCCAAGATCGATACTTCTTAACCTTCTCGAACAGTTGCGTCGCATCAACCTGTTTGACGAGGACATCGATCAACTCGAGAAGCGGATTGGCGCCTGGCAGAAACACGAAGCGGCATGTCGTGCGATCTCCGAAGTGCCGGGTATCGGCCGCCTGACTGCAACGGCGCTGGTAGCTACAATTGGAGATGCGAAGACATTCAGGTCGGGGCGCGAATTCGCAGCGTATCTGGGGCTTGTTCCTCGTCAGAATGGTACCGGCGGAAAGATACGGCTGGGCTCGATCTCCAGACGTGGCGACCCATACTTGCGTACGTTGCTGATACATGGAGCGCGCTCTGTTCTGTGTCACACCAAGGTACCGACCGCATGGCAAAAGGCAATACAGGCGCGACGTCCAGTAAATGTAGCAACAGTTGCCCTGGCGAACAAAATGGCGAGAATCGCCTGGGCGATCCTCGCTCACGGAACGTCGTACGAAGCGCATCATGTGAGCAACAGACCTGCATAGCAGGATGAGCACTTTGAAGCGTTGAGGAACTGGTAGGTTGCTTGGGTTGAATTCAATGTGATGGCGAGACAGGTCGGACCGCAGGAACGCAAACCTGAACACACCCTTGTGCTTCAAGCACGTGGCCGAGATGAGGACGTTCCTGGCGCATTCCATCAGGGCCCGCAGCTTCGGCTTGCAAAAGGCCGCATATAAGACCGCAGCCGATACCTCGTTCACGTATCACACAAGATCAACCTGGCAAACCGGGCGGTGTCCATATAAGGATGTGTGGAAACGACTTTTTTCGCGTTAAGGCGAGTTTGCCTGGCGTGCTCGAGCGCGTTTTGTGGACCCGGCGATCTTCCCGACATCACCGGTCGCAATGAGGCCCCTCAGGACCTCAGCTTCCAGCCATCCTCATCGCCTTGATCGTCCTCGCAACCCCAAGTATATTCATGACTCGCTTAAGGTTGTAGGCCAGTACCTGGAGACTCATTTCCGTACTCACTCGCCCGAGCGTCCGCGTCAGGAAGTGTGTGGAACCCATCCAGTGCTTGAGCGTGCCGAAGACATGCTCGACAGTACTTCTGCGGATGGTCATTGCCTCAGGGTTCCGGTCCAACCGACGCTGTATAGCTTCCAGTACATGTTCGTGCTCCCATCGTCGGATGCGGCGATAGTCGCTGGGCGAACAGCGTGCCTTGAGAGGGCAGCGCGGGCATGCGCTGGGCCAGTACACCCGCAGATTCATTTCATTTTCGACAGTGTTAAATCGATGAATGGCGCGTTCGCCGGCTGGGCATCGATACACGTCGTCTTTTGCAACGTAGACGAAGTCGCGCTTTGTAAAGAGGCCCTTCTTCCTCGACGCCGAGGTCAGTGGTTTGGGGACATACGCTGTGATGCCGGCCAGATCGCATGCACGTATCTCTGGCCCGCTGAAGTAACCCCGATCAGCAACCACCTTCAGCTTCGATCTGCCCATCGCGTCCTTCGCAGCTATCGCCATTCTGCTCAGTTGTCCGTGATCGTTTCCGACGTTGGTCACCTCGTGCTCGACAATCAGATGATGCTTCGTGTCCACGGCAGTCTGAACGTTGTAGCCGACCGTTCCGGTTCTCCTGCCATCACTGGTCATGGAACGGGAATCCGGATCCGTGAGTGACAACTGTTTGTCGGGCTGGTTCTTCAACTGCGCTCTGATCTGCTCGAGTTCACGCATCTGCTGGCGCAAACGGGCGATCTTCTCGTAAAGCCGCACAGTCTTCACGTCGAAACCAATTGGACTGGTTCGGTCCGCGGTTTCAATTGCGTCGAGGTATCGCTGAACGCTTTCTTCAATCTGCTGCTGACGCTTGTCGATCTTGCCCACCGTATAATTCCTGTCCCGACTGTTCACAGCCTTGAACTTGCTGCCGTCGATGGCCACCGTATCAGCAGATAGCAGTTTCAGACCGCGGCATAGTTCGACGAAACGGCGGCATACGTTCCGTATCGCCGCGCCGTTGTCGCGGCGAAAGTCTGCGATCGTCTTGAAGTCTGGTGTCAGACGTCCTGTCAGCCACATCATTTCGATATTGCGCTGGCATTCGCGCTCAAGACGCCGGCTGGAAGGTACCCGGTTCAGGTAGCCATAAATGTAGACCTTGAGCATCACGCCCGGGTGGTAGGACGGCCGCCCTGTGACTGCCGGCGTAGCGCCGTTGAAGCCAAGTTCCGCAAGGTCCAGTTCGTCGACGAAGACATCTATGATTCTGACCGGATTGTCCTGTCCTATATAGTCGTCGACGCATTCGGGAAGTAGTGCGACCTGTTTGCGGTCATCGCCTTCAACGAATCGCTTCATGAGTCACCCGGTCTCAATGCGTTGATTCAGTTTAGGCGATGAGTGCGTTTTCACACAGGCTCGGCCGTCTGCGGCCGGATAACACCGCTTTGAAGATCGGCCGCGACCCCGTTACACCATGGTCTCGATCAGTGGCTCGGTTGACGCCGTTCAGTCCTCGCTAAACGCGTCGTCCGGGTGCAGCGCTTCGAGCGGCTCCAGAGTTTCTCTGGTTGTGGTGCAAATTGGGTAGGCAGGCGAGAAATCGCCGATTTTTCGGGGATCTCAACGAGCTGAAAGAACCGCCATCCAGATCGAGGGCGAAGTGGTACCTTTGAGGTGCACTCTGGTGAGAGCGAACTGGCCTTTTCGAATGCGATGCATCAGTTCGATGCCGGAGAGGGTAACGGCCGCGTTCCGGAACCGCTTGAACCCGAGCATCACGTTCACCCGCGATTTGATGTGACGGTGATCTTGTTCGATCAGGTTGTTCAGGTACTTCGAGGATCTCAATTTCGTTCGCCTGGGTAGAGATCCGTCAGTCTGCATCTCGCGGACCGCTCGATGAGATGCCGCATAGCCGTCCAGCGTGATCGCTTCGGGAGTGCGCCCCTGTGTTCTGATCGCCTTCGCGAAGAACGCCTTTGCGGCCGCCACATCGCGCCTGGCGCTGAGTCGAAAATCGATCGTCTTTCCTGCCCGGTCAACAGCGCGGTAAAGATAGGCCCATTTGCCACGAATCTTCACGTAAGTCTCATCGACTCGCCATGACTGACCGCCTGTCGTGGCCAGCCGATTCCAGCGTTTGACGAACTCCGGCGTGTAGCGCTTCACCCAACGCAGGATCGTGGTGTGGGCGAGGGACAGGCCGCGTTCAACCATCATCTCGGCAAGATCGCGCAGACTGAGCTTGTAGCGCAGATACCAACGCACGCAAAGGACGATAACTTCGCGGTCGAAATGACGCCCGTTGAATAACCCTTCGAGATCTTTCAGCTTGCTCATTGGCGCGTGGTCGTCAAAAGCTCAAGAGTAACAGACCGACGCATCGGAATTGCACCACAACCTTACATAAAGTATTTACAGTGGCGCCGGCTAGATAATCGTCACGAGGATTGCGGAAACGCTAGAAATTCACCTTGAATACCCTCCGGTAAGCGTCTCGCAGTGGCCGTTCTGGCGTGCTGAATGAGGTTTTGGGTAGTTTGGTGTTCACCAAATTATGAACTGAACCCGAGAAGTTGGACAGTGAACGACTAGTACTACTGTGTCATATAAATAATTGCGCGCTCGATTGCTGTACTAGGGAGCGAGCCATCGTTGCATGAGCCTTAGTCCAAGCAGGATGCGCAACGTGGTAATGGAATCAGGAACGTGGCGTTGAGCGCGCTGGACTGCCCCGGGGGATGTAATCCGAGGGAAGGGCAGGCAGCGCCCGTTCAAGGAAGTTTTTTTTATCGCGTCCACCTGATTGCATTCGCAGTCGCTGAGCCATCAGAAACCCATACGCAGCGATACTCAATGTGGCGTGGTGGTGAAAGCCACGCCAGCCTCGCCCTTCATAATGACCGAGCCCGAACTCCTGTTTCAGGTCCTGATAGTCGCGCTCGATGCGCCAGCGCATCTTGGTCACGAACACAAGCTGCTCAAGTGTCGCCTCCTCGGGGCAGTAGCGAGAAAGTATTTGAGCGGCTCCGTATCGCCATCAGGCCATTCAATAAGCAGCCATTCTTCGTCGCGAACCGTACTTCGCCAATAGTCGTGATGTGCGGGACGAACCCGTACGGCGGCAAAGCGTGAGGAAAGTGCTGCGTTGCTACCTTCCCGCCAGGTTACGGTTTGCCAGGCGTTCACGGGTAATTGCATGGCCAGTTCCTTCACCGCGAGCGGTTTATGGCCGGGCGCACGGCGCAACAACTTCGGTGGCTGACCGCGCCCGCTCCAGGGCTTGGGTGGAAGCGGCTCCGTACCTGGCGCCCACACAGAGGTGACCGGCCGGATCCCTACCGCGTACAACAAACCCAGTTCAGTTATGCCCTCCCGGAATGCGGTTTCGTCGCCATACCCAGCGTCGGCCAGCACGATGCCCGGCGCAACGCCGGATGCTATGGCCTCGCGAAGCTGGGCCAGCGCAATCTGTGGCTTGGTCTGGAAAACTAGTTCGTCGGGAATGCCAGCGCGACGGGCACGTTCCCGGTCGTCAATCCATTCCTTGGGGATATACAATTGCCAGGCAATCGGCAAACTGCCCCGTTGCGTCGCGATCGACAGGCTCACGGCGATCTGGCAGTTATCCTGTTTGCCCAGTTGCCCACAGTATTGTCGCGCTACGCCGACCGAATGCTTGCCCTTCTTCGGGAAGCCCGTATCGTCAATAATCCAGTAATAGCCAGCCTCTTCAGCAGCGTGCAGGCCTAACGCGGGCATCACCCATTCGCGTACCCGCTGCAGGACCGCCCGGTCAGACCATTCTGCCTTGGCCACAAAATGGTGAAGTGACTGGTGTTTCGCACTCGCGTGAAGTGGGTCAATATGCGCGGCCATCGGCTCGACGCTCTTGCGTGACAACGGCATTACCAAGCCCGAACAGTAACCCTTGAGGCCGGCATGGCGATCGGCGTGCCCTAACGCCAGCGCCAGATGATTCAGATACGCGTCAAATTCGTCGACATCTTCTCTCATCGCGATCGCCCGAAGTCTGTATTATTCAATACTACCAGGTATCGCTTCACTGCAAATAGATTTTGTGACACAGTGAGACTAGCAGGTTGCTGAAGTACCCATCAGTGAAAGCAGCACCCCTCCGCTTACGCAGCTTCTGTTTCAAGCTTTTTCGCATTGCGAAATTTCAGCGCGGATTCAACATCATTTTCGATGACCTGAGGCCAATTTCTGGGCTCGTTTCTGCCATTTCCGCCACTACGGGCGGACTTGTCCCAGTGAACGCATGCGCACGAGGTTGTAGGCCGCCATGTTCAACACGAACATCTGGTCCACCTTCTTCAAGCCACGCACCATGACCTGGCGCATACGTCCCACGGTCTTGGCCCATCCGAAACCTTGTTCGATCAACTTGCGTTTTTGCTGCGAAATGGCGTAGCCCACGCTTGAGGCAATCGTATCGGGCACCGCGGAACGCCGGCCCGAAGTGTTTTGTGCAACGTGCGGTGTAACCTTCATCGCCTGGCAGGCCTCGATAAATTCCTGTGCGTCGTAACCCTTGTCCGCACCCAGCGTGATTTCCACGTCGGGGTCTTCTGCCACTTGCCTTGCATCGTTGATCATGATCTTGGCTGCCTCGCGTTCAGCGTGCCCGTCAGCACTGGTCACGCGCGCGTTGACTACCAGGCCGTGCCGATTATCGGTCAGCGTATGGCCCATGTACCGCAATTCGCTGGCCGTCTTGCCTTTGCGATAAAGACGCGCATCGGAATCGGTCTTCGACTGGTGCGTCTCGTTGCTGCGCTTGCTACCCTTGAAGTCACCCGCACTGCCACCGTCGTTGTCCTGATCGTCACCCTCCTTGCGCACGAAGCTTTTGTGCCCCGCCCACGCCTGGATCAGCGTGCCGTCCACGCTGAAATGCTCACCCGAGAGCAGGTCATTCTTCTCAGCGATGTTCACCACCTCGTTGAAGAATTCGATCACTGCGTCGTGCTTGATTAACCGCTCGCGGTTCTTCGTGAAGACCGTGGGCACCCACACCACATCATCCATTGCCAGGCCAATGAACCAGCGAAACAAGAGGTTGTATTGCACCTGCTCCATGAGCTGGCGCTCCGAGCGGATGCTGTAAAGCACCTGAATGAGCATGGCTCGCAGCAATTTCTCCGGCGCGATGCTCGGCCGCCCGCCCTTTATGTCGGCTTCGTACATCCCGGCAAACAGTCGATCCATCTTCGCGAGCGCTTTGTTCGCCATGACGCGGATCGCACGCAGCGGATGCGAGGCCGGAACGAAGTCGTCCAGCTTGCGAAAAGAAAACAAACTCTCGGTAAACGTGTCAGCGCCGCGCATGATCTCCAAGGGGGCGGGTAAGGTCCTCATATCAACGCATCTACGGCCCGCCGCGATGACGCGCGTCGGCGGTATTTCAGCAACCTGCTAGTACTACTGTGTCATATAAATAATTGCGCGCTCGATTGCTGTACTAGGGAGCGAGCCATCGTTGCATGAGCCTTAGTCCAAGCAGGATGCGCAACGTGGTAATGGAATCAGGAACGTGGCGTTGAGCGCGCTGGACTGCCCCGGGGGATGTAATCCGAGGGAAGGGCAGGCAGCGCCCGTTCAAGGAAGTTTTTTTTATCGCGTCCACCTGATTGCATTCGCAGTCGCTGAGCCATCAGAAACCCATACGCAGCGATACTCAATGTGGCGTGGTGGTGAAAGCCACGCCAGCCTCGCCCTTCATAATGACCGAGCCCGAACTCCTGTTTCAGGTCCTGATAGTCGCGCTCGATGCGCCAGCGCATCTTGGTCACGAACACAAGCTGCTCAAGTGTCGCCTCCTCGGGGGCAGTAGCGAGAAAGTATTTGAGCGGCTCCGTATCGCCATCAGGCCATTCAATAAGCAGCCATTCTTCGTCGCGAACCGTACTTCGCCAATAGTCGTGATGTGCGGGACGAACCCGTACGGCGGCAAAGCGTGAGGAAAGTGCTGCGTTGCTACCTTCCCGCCAGGTTACGGTTTGCCAGGCGTTCACGGGTAATTGCATGGCCAGTTCCTTCACCGCGAGCGGTTTATGGCCGGGCGCACGGCGCAACAACTTCGGTGGCTGACCGCGCCCGCTCCAGGGCTTGGGTGGAAGCGGCTCCGTACCTGGCGCCCACACAGAGGTGACCGGCCGGATCCCTACCGCGTACAACAAACCCAGTTCAGTTATGCCCTCCCGGAATGCGGTTTCGTCGCCATACCCAGCGTCGGCCAGCACGATGCCCGGCGCAACGCCGGATGCTATGGCCTCGCGAAGCTGGGCCAGCGCAATCTGTGGCTTGGTCTGGAAAACTAGTTCGTCGGGAATGCCAGCGCGACGGGCACGTTCCCGGTCGTCAATCCATTCCTTGGGGATATACAATTGCCAGGCAATCGGCAAACTGCCCCGTTGCGTCGCGATCGACAGGCTCACGGCGATCTGGCAGTTATCCTGTTTGCCCAGTTGCCCACAGTATTGTCGCGCTACGCCGACCGAATGCTTGCCCTTCTTCGGGAAGCCCGTATCGTCAATAATCCAGTAATAGCCAGCCTCTTCAGCAGCGTGCAGGCCTAACGCGGGCATCACCCATTCGCGTACCCGCTGCAGGACCGCCCGGTCAGACCATTCTGCCTTGGCCACAAAATGGTGAAGTGACTGGTGTTTCGCACTCGCGTGAAGTGGGTCAATATGCGCGGCCATCGGCTCGACGCTCTTGCGTGACAACGGCATTACCAAGCCCGAACAGTAACCCTTGAGGCCGGCATGGCGATCGGCGTGCCCTAACGCCAGCGCCAGATGATTCAGATACGCGTCAAATTCGTCGACATCTTCTCTCATCGCGATCGCCCGAAGTCTGTATTATTCAATACTACCAGGTATCGCTTCACTGCAAATAGATTTTGTGACACAGTGAGACTAGAGAATGAAAGATCCTATGCAGGGGGCACACAGGCCAATCCTTAAAATCAGCCTGTTGAGCCTTACTGAAAGGAGAGAGGATCATGCGCACAGTTGTCGCGCGAAGACCGACCGGCTCGATGCCATCAGGCTGGTGATCAACCTGCGCGCGTGGCTGCGTGGCGAGCGGGACCGCATGCACGTGGTTCACGTGCCGTCCGCGCAGGATGAAGCGTCGCGCCACCTGATGCGCGAACGCGGGCAGCTGCAGAAAGAAGTGCTGCAGCACCTCGACCGCATGCGCAAGCTGCTGGCCACGCTCGGCTGCTGGGAAGACGTCGCGCATCGCCCCTTTGCCGAGCGGCTGGCGCGCGACGAGTGTCAACGTCGGGCGTAATTTCACCAGAAGGGGAGTATCTATCCGACGCTGACAGACGAGGTCCGGTGTCACGACGGCACGTCCCTGCCGCCGGAACTGCGCGAGCGGCTGCTGCGCGAGTGCGAACGGCGCGCGTTCGCCGCGCAGCAGCTCGCCGTCCTCGAGAAGACCCGCCAGGCCAGTGTGCCCGCACCCGCGCGTGCACGCAGCAATGCCCTGGCGCGCCTGAAAGGCATTGGCGAGGTGGGCGCGTCGCGCCTTGCGCTCGAGCTCTTCTGGCGTGAGTGTCGCTGTCGGATGAATAATCCCCACTTTCGTCGAAGTAAAAATCCCCAGTTGTTTCGAGGATGAGGTGCGCGGCGTAGCCGCGCGCCTCATCGCCTGATCACCGACGATAGCCCGTTCAGACCCACGCTGACGGGGACGTCGATGACCGATCTGGGAGATGTGATGACGATCTTGGAACTGCATCGGCAGGGACTGAACGTCTCAGCCATTGCCGCCCGGCTTGGTATGGATCGAAAGACGGTTCGCAAGTACATCAAGGACGGGGTTCAGGCGCCACGGTACGGTCCGCGTGCGCCGCGACCTTGCGTGGTCGACCCGTTCGTCAGCTATGTGACCGAGCGGGTGCGTGCCTTCCCTGAACTGAGTAACGAGCGGTTGCTACGGGAGATCCGGGCGATGGGTTATCCGGGCAGTCGCACCGCGTTGGGCGATCTGGTGCGCGAGGTACGGCCACCGCGCCAACGCGGCTTTGAAGTGCGTTTCGAGACGCCGATCGGTCAGCAGGCGCAGGTGGACTTCGCCCATTTCAACGTTGAATTCGACGACACACCCGGCCAGCGCCGCTCGATCTGGCTGTTCTCGATCGTGCTGGGACACAGCCGGTATCTATGGGGCCGGTTCGTTGAACATCAGGATCTGCAGACTGTGCTGCGCTGTCACATGGAAGCGTTCGCCCATCTGGGTGGCGTGCCGTGCGAGATTCTCTATGACCGGATGAAGACCGCTGTGCTCGGCGAACTCGAGCGGCACGTCGTGTACAACGCAAAGATGATTGCATTCGCCCAGCATTACAGTTTTACGCCGCGTGCGTGCAAGGCATATCGCGCCAAGACCAAGGGCAAGATCGAGCGTCCATACCGCTATATCCGGCAGGATTTCTTCCTCGCACGCCGTTTCCAGAATCTCGGCGATCTAAACCGGCAACTGCGCGAATGGCTCGATACCGTCGCCAATGTCCGCGTGCATGGCACCACGCAGCGCGTCGTGGCCCAGCACTTCAGCGAGGAACGCGCCGCGCTCCAGGCGTTGCCCGCTGGCCTGTTCAATGGTGTGATCCGCCTCGAACGGCGTGTCAGTCACGAGGGTCTCGTCTCCGTCGGCGGAAACTATTACAGCGTGCCTGACCGAACACGCAGACGCACACTCGAGGTTCACAGCCTGGCACATGAGGTTCGCATCTATGAGGATGGCGAACTGCTGGCTGTTCATCCCGTACTCGAAGGCAGACGACGAACCTCGCTGCTGCCGGGTCATCGACGCTCGCATCACCGGCAGCAGTCGGCGGCGCAGCACACTGTGCCGCCAGCTTCGCCGGTCGTGAGCCGTCGCCCGCTGTCGTTTTATGACCAGGTGGCGCGGCGCCTGGCGAATGCCGGGAGGTCCGCATGAACATCATGCCGGCATCAACACTTGAGCGGATCCGCAGGTACATGGTCGGTCTGCGTATGCCACGCGCACTGGAGGCGCTGGACGCAACACTGGCGCGGTTCGAACAGGGCGACAGTTCCATGCTGGAGGTGCTCGAAACACTGCTGGGCGAGGAGTTCACGACGCGGGAAACCCGCCGCATCAAAATGGCGCTGCAGACAGCGCGCCTTGGCACGATCAAGACACTGGCTGGCTATGACTTCAGCTTCCAGCCGGGCCTGGATCGTGATCGCGTCATGGCACTGGCACAACTCGACTTCATCGAACGACGTCAGGCCGTTCACTTCCTCGGTCCGCCTGGAACCGGGAAATCGCACTTGTGCATAGCACTTGGCGTCGAGGCCGTACGCGCGGGCAAGAGCGTCTACTTCGGTACGCTTGCCGAGATCGTCGCGTCGATGATCAAGGCTGAGCGTGAAGGCAACCTCGCACAGCGTGTGCGCTTCCTTGCGCGCAACAGTCTGCTCATCGTTGACGAGATTGGATACCTCCCTGTCGGCCTCAACGGCGGCAACCTGTTCTTCCAGCTCATCAACGCCTGCTATGAACGGTGCGCGATCATCCTGACGTCGAACCGCAGCTTCGGTGAATGGGGCGAGGTGTTCGGCGACAGCGTGGTTGCGGCGGCGCTGCTCGACCGTCTGTTGCATCACGCAGTCGTCATTCACATCGAGGGCTCGTCATATCGCCTACGCGAGCACGCCGACCTGCTTCCCGAGCATTTGCGTAACCGGCCGTCTTCACTCAATCCCGCACCCGCCGAACCCGTCCGTCGACGGCCAGGACGCCCTCGAAGGAACTCACCTGATCACAACGCCGGCTGATCACCGACTACACAGGGTGGGGATTTTTACTTCGACACTTCTGGGGAAATTACGGTCGACATTGACAGTGAGTTCAGCAACCGGCGCCAGGTCGGGGCCTGTGTCGGGCTGGTGCCCCAACCGTATGACAGCGGCGAGAGCCAGACCGACCAGGGCATCAGCAGGCAAGGTAACCGGCGCGTACGCGCGCTGCTGGTCGAGATGGCGTGGACCTGGCTGCGCTATCAGCCCGGCAGCGCACTCACCCAGTGGTTCAACCGGCGCACCCAGGGCACCGGCCCCAACCGCCGTGCCCGACGCATTGCCATCGTCGCGGTGGCACGGCGACTGGCGATTGCCCTGTGGCGTTACCTGAAGGACGGCGTCATCCCCGAAGGGGCGCAGATGAAGTCGATCTGAGCCCGGCGAAGGCAACCGCGCAACAAGGGCAATCATGCAAAGAGGCGGAAACTGACGTATGGACCGGCTTGAAGTGAACATGCCCGTCGGGTCTCCGGGTTACTGACGTAACCGATTTTACAGATGGGGCATGCTCCCGGAAAAGATTCCGGCGTAATGCGCATAGGATGAGGCTGGCCCACGGCCAGCGGATAGAAGGAGGTCGGACCTCAGGTCCGACGCGCGCGATGACCACTTCAGACCAGGACGTAGACCGGATCCCCAGCAATGGGGTTGACGGAGGTTAGAATCCGTGGGAACGCCAGGCACTGAATACGCAGGTAAGGCTGGCGAGCGGCCAGACATTGCGCTCGCCAGCCTACACCAGCATGTCCCCCCTCGCGGCGTCAAGGGTTCGCTCCGCCAGGCTCCCGCCTGCCCTTCTATGAGCATCAAATTGTCAAGGGATTGTTTTGAAGACGTGTGTGGCTGGCGTTGGCACAACTGCCTCCTGGCCTGCATACGGTAGAGTCGCAGCTGGCTGAGGGGAGGCGCAGCCCTGTGGGAAGCAAGTCACGCCGTCGTGAACTGCTGTGCAGGAGTTATCCACGGCCGGCCGGCGGGTCGCTCCTTAAGACCGCGACGCCGGCCGGCCGTGGATAACTCCGGATCATCATGAGGCAGGTCCTCCTGGCACGTGTTGCAGCGATCATGTTTCGTGTCTGAAGCCGATCATCGCGCGCGTAAGACTCCAACGTCCCAACGTCTTACTACCTTCTATCCGCTGGCGTGGTAGCCAGCCTTATTCTGCATGCGCATTGCGCCGGAATGGTGTCCGGGAACACGCCCAATCTTGAAACATCGGTTGCTGTGGCAACCCAGGGCAGGCACGGGCATGTTCACTTCAGGACCGTATGCAGGCGTATCATGTTGCCCGCGCATCTTTCTTGCCGGGACCAGACCCGTCGACGACTTAAGCCGGCTTCAGCTGTGCGCCTTCGGGTATTACGCCATCCTTAAGATAGCGCCAAAGCGCGATCGCGAGACGTCGTGCCACCGCGACGATGGCAATGCGTCGCGCCCGGCGGTTGGGGCCGGTGCCCTGCGTGCGCCGGTGGAACCACTGGGTCAGCGCACTGCCCGGCTGGTAGCGAAGCCAGCACCACGCGATCTCGACCAGTAAGGCGCGTACCCGCCGGTTGCCTTGCTTGCTGATGCCCTGGTCGGTCTGGCTCTCGCCGCTGTCAAACGGTTGGGGCACCAGTCCGACACAGGCCCCGACCTGGCGCCGGTTGTGGAACTCGCGCCAGTAGAGTTCGAGCGCGAGGCGTGAGGCGCTGACTTCGCCAATGCCCTTCAGGTGTGTCAGGGCATCGCTGCGCGCGCGCGAGGGTGCCGGCACGCTCGCCTGGCGGGTCTTCTCGAGTGCGGCGAACTGCTGGGTGGCGAGCGCGAGCCGTTCACACTCGTGCAGCAGCCGCTCGCGCAGTTCCGGCGGCAGAGGCGTGCCGTCGTGACACCGCACCTCGTTACGGGCGAGCCGCCCGGCAAAGTCCCGGTGATCGACCTCATCCCAGCAACCCAGCGTGACCAGCAGCTTGCGCATGCGGTCGAGGTGCTGCAGCACTTCCTTCTGCAGCTGCCCGCGTTCGCGCATCAGGTGGCGCGACGCTTCATCCTGAGCGGACGGCACGTGCACCACATGCATGCGGTCGCGCTCGCCGTGCAGCCACGCCCGCAGGTTGATCACCAGCTTGATCGCATCAAGCCGGTCGGTCTTTGCACGCCGCCTGTGACGCTCGACCGGGATGCTCGCCGCATCGACGACGTAACATTCAATGCCGCGTGCCTGGAGCGCACGGCAGATCCAGAACGCGTCCTGGCCGGCCTCGTAGCACACGACGATCCGAACGTCCGCTGGCAGGGACCACCTGTCCCTGTGCTCGTCAATCAGCGCGAGCACAGCCTGCAGGCGCGCTGCGGCCTGCGGCTGCTCCACCGTATGGACGGCGGGCCGCTCGCGCCGGCCATCGTGGAGCGCGACCTTCCATTTGCTGGCCGCGAGCTCGAGCGAGACAGCCGGCACCACCGCTCCAATACCCGACTGATATCTGAGGTCGTTGCCCATGATCACCTCCTGTCCAGTAGGCTCCGCGATGCTGATTGTAGGCATCAGTCTCTCGGCGGGCCCATGCTCATAGCATCTTGACCCCCAGCCCTCGTCCTTCTGCGCACGGGAGACCAACCCCGGGGCAAGGTTGGTCAGCGTCGTCGATTAATTTATGAGTAGCCCTTAAAAACCTTGACAACTTTCCGCTCATAGAAGGGACTTCCCCGTCCCGAGGCTGCGGCGGAAGCCGCGAGTCGGCATCAATGTGCCAGGATGAAGTTGCGAACGTTCATCGAAACCAGCGAGAGGCGAAGTCCCTTTCATTCTCTAGGAACACGTACACGGTTCGCAACAAAAACACCAGACACAGCGAAAAGTGAAAAACGCTACTGAGGTGCTTTGCTGATAGCCTTCCATACGACTTTCGTAACCCGTTGAAACGCGTCCATGTCCGGGCGGTTAACACCGGCTTGCCGGATATAAATAAATAGGCCGCACAGATGCGAGAGTAATTGGGCACCGCGTAGGGTGCATTCTGCGACGGTCAAGGTCGGATTGATCTCTCCTACAAGCCGGACCAGCAAACCCTGATATTCCCCCGTTAACTTTTCTATCAAAGCGCGCGCGAATTCTTCGTGCGCCGCAAGACTCCAGCACTCTATAGTGAAGGCGCTGACATTTGATTCTGGCGAGGTCAACACAGCGACTGCTTGATCAACAATAGCGTCAAGACGGCGCTCGGGTGACAAGCGCTTGTCCGTGGCAAGCGCCATATAGCGTCGTAAATGACGCTGGGAATTTTCTTCGATTGTCGCGCGCAACAGTTCTTCCCGAGTACCGAAGTAATGCTGCAGGGTTCTCAGGCGAATTCCGGCATCGTTCGCGATCCGACGTTGGGTGAAACCGGCATTACCTAGCGTCGCAAACACGTTGATGGCCACCTCGAGGATTGCTGGCACGCGGGTCGCCCTGTTACCCCGCTGTTTCGGCGAAGGCTGTGTGGCGCCGACGACGTCTGCCGAAGTAATCGTCATGTCTCTCATCTGCGGCAGTTCTCCCCTTCCAGCAAATATTCCAGTTCACGTGAGACTTGACCACGTCGCCTTTGGGTTCTGTCAAAAGCCGTAATGGCTTTCGCCGTGCCCGGGCGAGCCGCTCCTCGCAACTTCCGGGTCGGAGCGACTAGCTGCTTCTCGCCGCCCATTATACGTCAAAAGACTAATTAACCGTGCAAAACGGGATCAAAGGCGAGCCGGTGCCCGCCAGAACTCACAAGGGTAGGTGTTTATCCTGACCATCCAAACACTTGATATTGGGTCAACCGACTACTAGTATTTAGTCAACGGACTTATTATTCGGCGCGCCCCTCGATAGCGATCGCGTGGTCGAAAGTCCCCAAGGAGGCAGCAATGTTGTCATCTCGGCAGACATCTTTACGTTCAGCGATTGACAAGTGGCTAGCGCCCGCGACAGCGAATTCCATCCGGGTAACGCGACTAAATCGTTCGCTATGGCCCGCAAATCGGTGCGTACGCGCTCACAAGTCAGGAAAGGACGAGTGGTTGGCGATTTACTTTTTTCGTCACGATGACGGCGCGTGGCACGTGTTTCCGCCGACGTCGGAAGGACCAGTAATGCGCGAATGCCCACGATTCGAATAAAAGGTCGCCGACAAGCGGAGGAGTATGTGTGGACGGGGTGTATATCCAACGGCGCGGGCTGCGGGCAATAGATATGCCAGATTGCAAGGTTACGCCGAGGCGGGTATCGACCGATTTCCGAGTAGGAGTGGTGCCATGAGACGACGGGCGCGTGTGTTGGGAGTCGTAGCAGCATTGTTCATCTTTATTCTCGCTGTCGCTTGGCGCGCGCGGAGCATTTCCGATGAGGAAATATCCCAAACACGATGCGCATACTACCCCGGGAATTGTACGTTTATTGTTGCGCTTCCTGTTGGCAGCCTTCGGATATTCCCGTAGGTTGTTGTTTCAGTTGGGGTGCTGTCGGGGACAAGGCACCCCTGGAAACGCTGATTCTTGAAGATCTCAGCGCGCCGGTCATATATGTTTTTCGGAGGGACTATGGACATTTTGAAGCTTGCGGCAGACGCGGGGCTGCAAGTTCTCCTCGACGGGCGCATCGGTCGTATAGAATATCGCAGTGTGACCGGGTCATTGCAGGCTCTGCAGCGGTTTGCCGATGCGCTATTACGGTCGGCCATCAAAGAGACGCGAACGCACGTCGAAGTCAATACTTCACGTATTGAATTTCCAAGCCGTACTTTTTCTACTGACTTTGATTCGGACATCTAAGCAATTCACACCTCGGTTACGTTCGATGAATCACGCACGAGAGTCAAAGTGCTTTTTGGCGCTGCGGCCCCGGCGGTGTCTTTGATTATTTCATAGTCTGTCGAGTACGTATTGGGCGTAAGAGGCACAAAAGAGGCACAACAGGCGCCCTGCCTTTACTTCGGAGCTTGCATGAATCCCAACAGTGGCCGGCGCCGTCAGCAGGCCAACAGCGGGGATCGCGGCGATTGCCTTGCATGCCTTGTCCTCCGTCATCCACGTGTGCAACGCCACTCCATGTCAGCGATCTGTTTGCCGAGTCGATCAAAGTCATCCAAAGTTCGCGTAACGAGTCGATCAGCATCGCCGGTAAACGCTCGGCAAGCCTTAACGAACTTCGCCGGCATCAGCTCGATACGATGGTTCATCTCCATCAATTGCCGTGCCCAATGCTGGGCGCCGCCGCAGGCCTCCATTCCGACGAGGCAAGGCTCGCGATTCGCGAAATTCTCGAGGAATGCGGCGCGCTTCCGTTGTCCACCCCGACCGTCGCATACTTCATTTCGGCCCCCCCCGGTTAAAACCTGTGAAGACTTCAATGATCTTCCCATTTGGGCAATTTGATGCCGTCGGCCCCGCGAGGGTCCGCCTCTTAGCTCTGAGGCCCGTGAACGAACCCGACATCGCACAGCTGCTATGCCCAATAAATTGTCAACGGACATCTTTTTTGATTAATCCGCTCTCTACCCTCCACACATGTGCGTCAAAGGTCAAGCGAAACCTGGGCCGGTCAAGCGACGCCCGGGCTGCTGCTAAATACTTTTCCTTACCGATCACGCGACGGCGCTTACGCGTCGACCGCCGCTTTTACCCAGAGCAACGGGATTCTCTCATCGCCGCCAGCGCGTGCTTATTTAGACAACCTTGGGTTGTCGTAAAGGTGGCTTCTGCGTTTTCCAGAGTTCGCGATTCGCTTCGCAGATTCCGACGAGCTTCTCCCAAGCCTTTTCCATCCCGTCACGAACCGTAATGTCGAACGCAGTCGAATTGCGAAATTCGAGAACTTCCACTCCCTGCGGTCCCGCGGTGTAGCCGTACGGTGTATCTGCTCCCAAAAAGAAGCCGTCCCCCGCGGTTAGCACCTGTTTGCCAAGATGAATTTCTCCCGCTATCACGTAGTACAGACAATCGGTATTGTGGGTGTGGGTCGGAAGGACGTAATTGCCTTTGAACCAAAGATAGATCAATGTGAACCCATCGGGATCAGGTGATCGAAACAGGCACTTCGCCACGTAACCCTCTTCAAGTCCCGCCTCCACCACCTTCCGAATGCCCGCATTTGCCACACTTGAGCTATGGTTGACCATTACACCTGCCTCATCCAGCGACTCGGCC
Organism: Paraburkholderia sp. PGU19; assembly: GCF_013426915.1. Taxonomy (GTDB): domain Bacteria; phylum Pseudomonadota; class Gammaproteobacteria; order Burkholderiales; family Burkholderiaceae; genus Paraburkholderia. The sequence continues at coordinate 53,305 of NZ_AP023183.1, read as the reverse complement.
TTTTCTTCGCGGAAAACTACAATGCCGTAACGGGATTTCATTGGTGATGTTGTCGTCTCATCGTCCATTTTTGTCTCCTTTGGCAATAACCTTCCGAAAGTTACACTGACTAATACGCCCACTCGGTCTGAGCTTAAAGCGTTGCGACCAGTTCGATGATACGCGACTGACAGCGAAAGAGTGAGTGGCGAACCCTGGAGTGCGCAGATTTAATGCGGAGCTCAAGGCCGACACACGTATCACTGCGAGGGCCACGGGCTGTACGAGTTGAAACAGCGCGTGGCTAGCTCGCCCGTCAACGTGCCCCCAGATTACGTGTGTGATGCGCTAACGCGTATGACCGTCATTTGGCCGACGGTCAGGGACATCGGCGCTGTCCAGCCAATTCGCGCCGAAGATGAGTTGCCCGGTCGCTTATGAGACGAAACGAAAGAACGAATTCTGCACGGCGAATGGCCCGTGGACAAGATCCTCGCCGAACATCTCCCAACGCGCCACGAAAACGGCGCTCTAAAAAAGTGAAATGATGTCCGTGAATCGCACAGTTCAGTCGGTCGAATGACGAAATTGTCCGCCGACCGTCACGCTCGTGACAGCGCGACGATATGGAACATGGCCCAGAAGTCCGGCGCCATCGTCGATCTGCCCCACATCGAAAAGCAGGCGATCGATCATGTTCGACTGACCACCCGATGATGGTGCCACAGCACGTCACCTCCTCCGTCAGCGCGATTGAGCACGCGCGCCAGCACAAAGAGCAAATCCGACAGACGGTTCACGTACCGCCGCGGCGCCGTGTTAATTGGCTCAAAATGCCCGAGCGCCACGATAGAACGCTCGACTCGCCGGCATACCGTTCGGCACACGTGAGCGAGCGCTGCGGGCCGAGAACCTGCCGGCAGAATGAATTCTTGAAGCGGTGGTATGGTGGCGTTGTACTGCATCACCCAGCCGTCGAGCCTCTCCAGATGCTCATCCGATATCATGGCGTGACCGGGTATGCACAGCTCACCACCAAGGTCGAACAGGTCATGTTGAATAGCGATGAGCGCCTCCCGCACATCATTGGACATGCCCTCGCACAACAAAACACCAAGGTGTGAGTTCAGTTCGTCAACTTCTCCGATCGCGACAACGCGCGCATTGTCTTTTCGAACCCGGCTACCGTCACCCAACCCGGTAGTCCCATCGTCACCTGTGCGCGTTGTGACCTTGCTGAGACGGTTACCCATATCTACCTCATCATGGTGGACCGGACATGATGCGAGTCCGATCAAGGCGGTTCGGTATATGCGCGACATCGATCGCCTGCAACTGCTCATCGGACTCAGGCCCCTACCGATGAACCGGCCTGCGCATTGGTCATTCCTGTTCACAACAGATCTGACGGGGCAAGAACGAAAAGCTTTTTCAAAGCCGCCGCAAACGACTGACTGAGCGAAGCATCGTTACATATCGTCAACGCGTCTTCGCAGTACCTGACTTGATCGGGTGTGACGGCAGCGCCGATCTCCGCGGCCATCACAAACCGGATAATGGCGAGGCGCCGATGACCAAACGTTATGCTCCGATCTAGCAGCTTGAATGCGGCAGTCCTGGCTGCCGCATCTGCTTCCGGTGCGTGATCAGAATTCATTCCCAGCTTGATCTCGCGCTTCATATCGCGCACCTGTTGTCTCGACATGAGAAATGTCCACCGATTCCCCCAACGCGGGGCACTTCGTTATGCCATCAATATACTTCGACACCAGCTCTCATCACCGGCCCGAATGCATGCGCCCTTCCCCCAGCAAGTTCAATAGCGACCTCAATTCACGAATGCTCTAAGTCGCCTTCCCCATGGACCGCAATTCCTCTTCAGCTTGCGTCTTTGCTTGTTGGAGGTAATCCATGACCTTTTCTTTCGGCACGGCCGGCCGGAAGATCGAGAGGCCCCCATCCACTGCAAACTGCGCCCCAGTCACAAACCCGGCCTCATCCGAACCCAGGTAGGTCGCCGCATAGGCGATATCCAACGGTTTCCCCGGTCTTGGCAGCGGCTGCGATCCGGCCATCATTTCATCGAGATGCGCCGGCATGATATCGGCCACCTCCCTGCTTGCCCCGACAAGTTGCCCCCACATCGAGGTCGCAAATGCGCCTGGAACGATCGCATTCACCCGGATATTGCTGCCGGCAAGCTCAAATGCGGCCCAGCGCGCCAAGTAAAGCACGCCGCCCTTGCAAACAACGTACACCATACTTGCAGCCGGAGAGAAATTCTCGGCAGCAGCAGACGAAACTAGTATTACGGATCCTCCTCCGCGCCTTTGCATTGGGCCTATCGCGTGCTTAATACACATCACATGGCTACGCAAAAGATTGGCCTGTCCATCATCCCAATCCTCAGCCGTAAGGTCGGCGATCTTTTGCTTGTGATCCACCGAGGCCGCTGCATGGAGGACGATATCAAGGCCGCCGAACTTCTCGTCGGCCATCGCCATCGTCCGAGCAATGTCCGCTTCGTTGCGTATATCACAGGCGCTAAAATAGACCGACCCAGGAAAACGTCGCTCCAATTGCGCGCCCTTCTGCGCCTGTATATCCGCAACGACGATCTTTGCACCCTCGTCTACATACATTTCGACCGCGCCGTAAGCTATCCCCGATGCGCCACCCGTAATGACCGCAACCTTTCCAGACAAACGTCCCATTCGTGTTCCCCCCTATCGAGGCATGATGCTACCGGCGTCATGTCTTGAGGCCGGCCCAAACAGTCCAGACAGATAGTGTCGCCTTTGGTGGATGTCGGTCTTGCAAATGGCAAGCTGACCATCCCTACTGTTTCTCACGAATAATGGCGGACAGGGCCTCAATACCTTCCCAATCCCCGATGATGACGGGTGGCTTCCCGACCACGCGTTGCGTTTCATCTTCGTGAACCACATTGAGCACCACTCGGTCGGCGCCGGCGTTTCCGAATTCCTCTACCCGTGCAAGAATGTCAGAAGTACTTCCCCAAGCGGTGATGGAGTCGATAAGCCGGTCACTACCGCCCTCGCTCCAATCACTGGGGTCGAAGCCAGCCTTGGCAAAGGCGGTCTGATAGTACGGAAGCGCGAGGTACATCGCCAGATACGCGCGAGCAACGGATCGGGCCTCGTTCGCATCGGAAGTCATTACACACAGGATCTGGGACGTAATGTTCAGGGCCGCCCCTACGCGTTCGCGCGCCTCCTTGATGACGGGGTTGGGCATCATCCATGTGACCATACCCTGAGCATGCTTCGTTGCCAGATTTTGCAGCCCGGGCGCGTGGGCCGCAATATACAAGGGCGCCATACGCTCGGGCATTGCGGAAATGAGTTTCACATCCGCCATCTCTTCGAGATACGAGGTCATCTTCGGCAGTGGTGCCACCCACTCGCCCTTGCGCTTGGCGATCACAATTGGGTTGGAGGCGCCGAGGCCCATGATAAATCGGCCAGGGTAAAACTCGGATAACGTTTGAAGTGCTTGGACAGCTCCTGTCGGATCCCGGCCATAGACGGTCGCGACCCCTGTCGCCACCTTCAATGTGCTTGTGCGCGAAAGCATGAATCCGCATGCCAAGAACGGTTCACGCCCGAACGAGTCGAGCAGCCATACGCTTTCAAAACCAAGTCGCTCTATCTTCGTCACCAGGTTGGAAAGCTGTTCCGCAGGCAACTGATGGGTCGTGCGATCAAGGGTAAGGCCGATTAATGGCATGGTAACTCCGTTCAGAATTTAGTCCCGGCGCGGAATGCTCGCTTCAGAAAGCAACCTGCGTCTTATTTGCATCGTAGGTCATAACAAACCCGGAATTCGCTGTCGGGATTGCCCAACCATCGGACGAATGCATGTCGCAACCCCTGATGAGGGATTGCAATGCGGAATCACATAAATAACGTCCGATTAAGTCGGACGAGGTATTCGGCATCCGGATTCGATGCGACTCCCTCGATCCGTTCCATGACTGCCGCAAATGACAGATCGCGCCGCTTAGGCAATCGCGCTTTTTCGGCGGCGGCCAGTGCCGCAGGCATCTCCTCGCGGGTGAGGTCAGTGCAATAGCTAGGCGCACCAGGCTGCTGTCGCCACGATTGAGCCAGTGGACCGGCATCGAATCCGTCGAACCCGGTGTCCTCCACCAGAGCCATTCCGACCTTGCGGTCCGCTTCGCGGTCGGCCGCAACGGGGATAGCGATACGACCAGGACTGCCTGCGGGCTTGCCTTTCTTCGCGAAAGAGTCCGAGCCGATGGCGTTCCATGCCTTGACGACCGGACGTCCCAACTGCTCCGTGACCCAAAGACTCTCGACCTGCCCGGCATCGATCGCGCCGATGCTGCCGTCACGCACGGGATAGTAGTTCGAAGTATCAACGATTACTGCTTCCGGTGGGACGCCAGCGGTCAGCGACGCGATCTCAGGAATGCGATTCAGGGGAATCGAGAGGATCACAACGTCAACGTCGACTAACGCTTCGGCAGACAAGACTGCACGCCCCCCGAAGGCCAGCACGTCGGCCCCGATACTGTCCGGTCCTCGTGAGTTAGCAACCTTCACCTCATGCCCGGCTGCGCTCAACCTTTGGACTAGGGTCTTCCCTATGTGACCTGTGCCGATAACGCCGATTTTCATGAATTCGATCTCCTGGTAATCTGAAGCTTTATCAAACGACGGGTACTTCACCGCACGCGCGCCGAGTGCCGATACGTCCGGTCACTTGGTATCCATGCATACCATATAGATGCTGTATGGCCATGTCAATCGATCGCTACCCCGACTGCCCCAAGCGCCCTGCGCTCGATGCGACGGTCAGTCTGTCGCTCAACAAGCCGAGCGGCAGATGCAAAGGGGTTTGCGCAAAAAGATCGTGGCGCGGCGCCAAACCTTCTGCACAACACAGACTGACTTTCCCGGAGGGAATCCGCAGTGAGCATTTTGCCTCCAGCACCGCGCGATCAAATCATCATTAATTTATTGTATCCCACCATACCGTGTTGTACAGTACCATTGACGATGCAGTCCAACAAACAAGACACGGAGACGCTCTTACATGATCGGCGAGCCCGATATGGATTTCCTCCCTTGGTCGATTGGCGACCTGCTGCGCACGGCTAGCCGGCAGCGACCTGATCTTACGGCTCTGATCGTCCCGGCGCGCACGGAAGGGCACGAGGAACAGCGCTGGACATATCGCGACCTGCAGGCCGAGGCCGAACGAGCGGCCGCCGCGCTGCTCGCCCACTTCGCCCCTGGCGACCGCGTCGCCACTTGGGCGGGCGCGAGTTCCAACCTGCTAATGTTGCACCTGGGTGGCGCTCTAGCCGGCATCGTCCTCGTGACGCTTAATCCGGCGTGCCGCGGCGAGGAACTGAAGTACCTTCTCGAGCAGGCCGAGGTGCGCGGCATCTTTCTTGAACGCGTGTTCCGAAAGATGGACAACGTCGCTGTGCTGGAGGCGGTGCGGCCGGAATTGCCCATGCTCGAATCGGTGTTCTACCTTGACGCGTGGCAGGGCTTCGTCGCCAGTGCGGCCGACACGCCACCGTCACTTCCGACGGTACAGCCCGAAGCGCCAGCATTGATCATTTTCACCTCTGGCACGACGGGGAAACCAAAGGGCGCCGTCCTCAGCCACGCCGGTGTCGTGAACAATGCCCGCTTCACGCAGGCGCGCATCGGCATGGCCGAGGGCTCCGCCTGGCTCACAGTAATGCCGATGTTCCACGTCGGCGGAAGTGTGACCATGACGCTCGGCTGTATGGCAAGCCTCGGGACACAGGTACTCTTGCCCGAGTTCAATCCCGAGGCGATGCTAGATGCGCTCGAGCGTTACCGCGTGCGAATGACAATGGCAGTGCCGACGATGATTCTCGCCGCGATCGAAAGCGAGCAGTTCGATCAAACTGACCTTTCTCAGTTAGAGGTACTGATTACTGGAGGCACCGTTGTGGTGCCCGAATTGATCCGCCTGGTCCATGAACGCTTTGGATGTGAACCGATGGTCGTGTTCGGTCAGACCGAGGCCGGCGGCGCGATGTGTCTTTCCCGCCGCGGCGACAGCATTGAGTTGCTGACGCAGAGCGTCGGCGCGCCGCTATCGCAGTCGGAAGTGAAAATCCTGGGGCCCGACGGCGCCGCCGTGGCAGTCGGAGAAGCCGGCGAGATTTGCGTGAAAACGCCTTGTCGCATGCTGGAATACTTTCGCATGCCAGAAAAAACGCGCGAGGCGATCGATGGTGACGGCTGGGTGCACACGGGAGACCTCGGCATCCTGCGCCCGGATGGCTACGTGCAGCTCACCGGCCGCCTGAAAGACATGATCATCCGCGGCGGCGAAAACATCTATCCGCGCGAGATTGAAGACCTGCTGGCGCAACATCCGGCAGTGCTCCAGTCGGCTGTGTTTGGCGTGCCCGACGAGAAATGGGGCGAGCAGGTAGCCGCCGCAGTTGTCCTCAAGCAGGGGCATAGCTGCGATGCTGAAGCGTTGAACGCTTTTCTGGACGGCCGGATCGCACGCCACAAAATACCCCGCATCTGGCGCTTTGTAGATGCGATGCCGGTCACGGCCACAGGCAAGGTTCAAAAGTTCGTTCTGCGCGACTTGCTGCGGACTCACGCACAATGAACGACGCGCTCTATTAGCGCGTCGCTGTCCCGACGACATCCAGGCAAACCGCGACGCTACTCTTTTTCGGCTGCCGGACACAATGGGATGGAACGGGTTGAAAAGTCACGCACGTACAGCGCTGATGCAGAGGAAGCGGTCGATGAGAAGCGATATTGTGTATAGCTATATCGTATGCTACGGTATCAAAAGAAAGGACAACATGCCCTTCTCCGCGGCCCTCCATTGTGGCTGCCTGCAAGAAAGTCGGGGACTCCTGCAACGGCGAATCGACGTTGCTTGATTTTGATCTGATCACGAGGGATTGCAATATGGACAACGCGTTGTTGTTCCCGGTGCGGACGCCGTCCATCGGCGCCGGGCAAGCGACTGAACGCAGTGAGTTGGCTCTGATTGGAGACGATGATGTCGCATGACAGACTCTTTGAGCCACTGTCGCTGGCGCGGGGCCCAGCAATGAAGAATCGATTCATGCTTGCACCGCTTACCAACCAGCAAAGTTTTGCCGACGGTCGTCTATCCGACGACGAAATCCGTTGGCTGGAGATGCGTGCAGAGGGAGGTTTTGCACTGGTAATGACCGCGGCTGCCCCCGTCCAACCCGTCGGACAGGGGTATCCTGGCCAACTCGGAGTTTTCAGTGATCAGCACATTGAGGGACTCGTCCGCCTCGCGAGCACCATTCGCGCGCACGACTGCGTTTCTGCCGTGCAGCTCTATCATGGTGGTGATCGCGCTTCTCCTGAACTGATCGGCACCCCCGTCTCTCCCTCGCACAATACACGTAACGGCGCCAGAGCGCTGAGCTTGAGTGAGGTGGAAGAGTTGCGGGACGACTTTGTCGCGGCAGCACTTCGTGCGAAAAAAGCAGGTTTCGATGGAGTCGAAATACATGGCGCTCACGGTTACATCCTCGCGCAATTCCTGTCGCCGATCATTAACCAGCGCGATGACCGCTACGGTGGAAGCTTCGAAAATCGCTCGCGACTCATGTTGGAGGTCATTGACGGAATCCGTGGTCAGTGCGGCGACGACTTTCAGATTGGACTTCGCCTCTCGCCGGAGCGCTTCGGAATGCGCCTTGCCGAGGCACGGGAGCTGGCAGCGGAAATCATGCGGAAGGAACAGATCGATTATCTGGACCTGTCGCTGTGGGACGTGACGAAACAACCCCACGAAGAGGAATTCCATGGGCGGACGCTATTGAGTTACTTCACGGAGCTCCCGCGTGGGAACGTCCGGTTGGGCGCCGCAGGCAAGGTGATGAGTGCCGCACTGGCGGCGAGCGTGATTGAAGCTGGCTGCGATTTTGTCACGATCGGCCGCGCAGGCATTCTGCGCCACGACTTCCCTGAGCGAGTGCGGCGCGATTCGAACTACGATTCTCCGCCACAGCCAATAGCGGTGCAACACCTGCAGGATCAGGGTGTGAGTCAAGAGTTTATCGCTTACCTCCGCACCTTTCCCGGGCTTGTAGCCCAAGAAGAAACGCGGACATGAACTTCACGGCATCGCTGGAATTTGCCGGCAGCCTGTAATCTGCTTTTGCGAGGAGACGGTGGCAATGAATTACGACTACAAAACGGGCTTTGTGGCCTATCCAGACGCTGAACCCGGCAGCCCCGCAGCCAAGGCGCCTTATGTCGACAATGGCAAGGCACGCATCGACCCGCGGCGTTATTACACGCATGAGGAAGCGGCACTCGAATGGGAGCACATGTGGACCAGGAGCTGGGTATTTGCAGGGCTCGCACATGACATCCCGAACATCGGTGACTGGTTCAAGGTTGAATTGGGCAAGGAATCGTTCATCGTCGTCCGTAACGCCGAGGGCGATGACGGTATTGCGGCATACTTCAACCTCTGCCCGCATCGCGGCAACCGTATCGTTCATGCCGACTTCGGCAACGCAGGAAACGGAAGCTGCTTTCAATGCGACTTTCATGGCTGGAAGTTCGGTCTCGATGGCAAGAATGTAGAAATCCGAGACGAATTCCTCTTCCGAAAGGAAGCCGTCACACATCGCCCGGGCTTAAAACCCATCCGCTGCGGCGTCTGGAACAGCCTGGTGTTCATCAGTGTCGCCCCTTCAGGCAAGTCGCTGGCAGAACATCTGGATATTATCCCGAAGCACCTGGCGCCCTACCCCTTCGAAAAGTATCGGGTGATCCGCGACATCGAAACGTGCTGGAACGCGAACTGGAAAACGGCCCTCGATGCCTTCATTGAGTTTTATCACGCCGACGACGTGCATCCTCAGCTGCTCACGTTCACCGAGACTCTCGAGTGCCAGTACGACCTTTACTCTAATGGCAATAGCCGGATGATCATCCCCGTCGGCTACGTTACAAGCAGGAATGAGGATCGGGAAACAGTGACCGATGCGCTCAAGGGTTTCCTGCAGTTCTATGGTGGCAATCCGGACGACTACGCCGATCTGAAAGGCCATGAATACTACAAGGCGCTCGTCGATGTTCGGAGAAAATGGGCGCAGCGCCACGGATACACGCATTTCGACCGTCTAAGTGACGCACAGATCAACGATGACTGGAACTATTTTGTGTTCCCGAACATTACGGTCAACGCATTCAGCGACGCACTTCTGATCCAGATTTTTTCGCCGCACGAAAGTGATCCTAGCAAGAGTTATTACCGGGCGATCTCACTGTGCCTGCCGGTGGGGGGAACGCAGGACATGGTGATGGACCCCGGCCAATTCGGGCCCGAGGCTATGTCGCCGCCGGGCTGGGATGGATCGGAGCGGCCAGCGAAAATCATCCCGCAAACCCTTGCCGATTTCGGTTCCGTATTGGCGCAAGACGCCGCGCGAGTGCCGGAAGTGCAAAAAGGTATCGAATCCATGGCGTTTGACGGTTACGTTCTATCAGAATCGGAGTGTCGTATCCGGCACTACCATGCCGAGATCGACCGGCTCATTGGCCGCGGGTGAATTCCCAAGGCTCGCAAGCCGGGCAATGTGGTTAGCGAGCGTGATGAACCCCGATCCGAAAATTGGCGCGCAGGCAGCCGCAACAGAATCTGGTGAACCGACAGATATGGGTTTCGCAAACGTAGGTACTGCACCTCTGGGTACCCGCATTTTCAGGAGACAAAAAATGGCGAAAGGATGGTTCCATAATTCGAATTGCTTTCTGGCAAGGTACCCGGTAGATCCGGCGCGCCGCGAAGAGTTCTTGTCGGCGCTTAACGATATGTTCGCGTTCGCCGAACCATGGTATGAAGAACATGCGCATTTTGCATTCCACGGATGGGCTCGTGATCCAAACACTTGGGTGGTGATTGCTGCGTGGAAGAGCGAGGAGATCCTTGAGCGGCTGCGCAAAGAGCCGGAGTTTCAAAAGCACAGCGTCCGCATGCTCGAATGTTGTACCGGGCCGATGATCATTGAGCAATTCAGCGGCATGAAGGTGGATAGGAGCGTCTTCGATCTCTATCCGGCTGGGAAGTCTGAGGTTCACCTTCCGACCCAGTCCCTTGGAGTGGAATTCGTTTAACTCGCTCTTCCGCACAGGTCGACGAAGGGGCCCTAGATGGATTTCGACTTTAGTCCGCGCGGGCAAGAGTGGCTCGCGCGAGTACAGACGTTTCTCAGCGAACACATTTATCCGAACGAGGCGCTCTACGAGGAACAGCTCGGGCATGAGTGCGACGATCCTTGGCGCGTTCCGCCCATCATGCTGGAACTTCAGCAGAAGGCAAGAGAAGCCGGGCTATGGAACATGCACATCCACGATCCGCGCCACGGGCCGGGCCTGAGCAATCTCGACTATGCGCCCGTTGCCGAAGCGTTAGGTCGGGTCCATTGGGCATCGGAAGTGTTCAACTGCAACGCACCGGACAGCGGCAACATGGATGTCCTTTCGCTGTTTGGTAGCCCGGAGCAGCAAGAGAAATGGCTGAAGCCCATGCTGGCCGGCGAGATCAAATCCTGCTTTGCGATGACCGAGCCGGCGGTGGCGTCTTCCGATGCAACCAATGTCGAGACCCGGATCGAACGCGATGGTGATGAATACGTCATCAATGGCAGGAAGTGGTGGATCACCAACGCTTTCAACCCGCGAATGAAAATCATGATCGTGATGGGTAAGAGCGACCCGAACGCCCCACGTCATCTGCAACAGACACAAGTCCTGGTGGAGCCCGACACGCCCGGCGTGAAGTTCGTCCGGCCGCTGCCGATCTTCGGCTACTATGACCGCCCGCACGGGCACGGCGAGATTCTCTTCGAGAATGTTCGAGTGCCTGCCGAAAACGTCATACTTGGTGAAGGCCGTGGCTTCGAAATCGCGCAAGGCCGTTTGGGGCCCGGCCGAATACACCACGCCATGCGGATCATCGGTGTTTCGGAACGCCTCCTCGAAAAATTGTGTACGCGGCTATCTTCGCGGGTCGCATTCGGCAAGCGCCTTTCGGACGAAGGAGTCTGGCAGGAACGCATCGCTCGAGCCCGCATTAATATCGAAATGAGCAGGCTTCTTGTCTATAAGACAGCCTGGCTCATGGATAAAGTCGGCGTGAAGAATGCCCGCAGCGAAATCTCCCAGATTAAGGTGATCGTTCCAGAATTGGCCCAGCGTCTGTGTGACGTTGTCCAGCAGGCGTTTGGTGCTGCCGGCATGTGCGACGATTTCGGCTTGGCGTATACCTTCGCGCGTCTCCGGGTCATGCGGATCGGCGATGGTCCCGACGAGGTCCATAACCGGGTTATCGCGCTGAACGAATTAAAGAAGTACGCATCGCCGAACACAAATGAGGTTCGCGCGCATGAATGATCGCCAGGAAATGTTGAGCGGCACTGAAGCACCTCCCGAACACCTTGCGCTTGATGCGGAAAGGCTCGGGGCGTTCCTGGTTCCGCGACTGGAGGAGCTGGGGAAAGACTTTCACGTCGAAAAGTTCAAGGGCGGCCAGTCGAACCCCACGTACAAGCTGAGCGGACGAGACAAGAGCTATGTGCTGCGCCGTCGGCCTCCGGGCCCACTGCTGCCGTCCGCTCATGCGATCGATCGCGAATACAGAATCACGAAAGCGCTGTCGGAGATTGGATTTCCAGTCCCTCGCCCCGCGCTGTATTGTGAGGACGAATCTGTCATCGGCTCGACCTTTTATGTCACCGAATTCGTCGCGGGACGGGTATTCTGGAATGCCGATCTGCCAGATGTAGATGAGGCGGACCGAGCTCTCATCTACGACTCGTTGAACGGCTTTCTGGCCAATCTTCATCAGCTCGACTATAGGGCGCTCGGTTTGGAGACATTCGGAAGGGAAAGTGGCTTCACCGCTCGCAACCTGAAGCGCTGGTGCACCATTTACGAGCAGTCCAAGCTCAACGAACTGCCCGATATCGACTGGTTGATGAGGGCGCTCCAGGAGCGACTTCCAGACAATGAACCGACGGCAATTCTGCACGGTGACTTTGGCCTTTACAACGCAATGATCCACCCGACTGAGGCCAAGGTACAGTCTGTTCTCGACTGGGAGCTCTCGACCCTTGGGAATCCGTATGTCGATCTGGCACATAACACACGCGCGTGGTGGGAGCCGACAGGCTACGTCGAAGGCACCGCAACGACATTGGTCGGACTCGACTTGAAAAAGCTCGGCATTCCCAGTATGGAAAGCTATATCGAGAGCTACTGTCGTCGCTCGGGCATCAGCGCTATACCCAACCTGAAGTTCTATTTGAGCTTCGTTCAATTCAGATATGCCGTCATGATCCAGGGGATTTTGAAGCGTGCACACGAAGGAACGAACGCGAACCGGCGCATCGTACACACCCAGGATCGGGTGGCCGCCATTGCAGCCCTCGCGCGAAAGACGCTCACCGCTCCAGAATAGGACCTAAACATGAAGCAATATTTCGATTTCAGCGGCAAGGTCGCTCTCGTTACAGGTGGCAGCCGGGGGTTGGGTGCGGCCATCGCGCGGTCGTTTGCCGAGCAAGGCGCCGACGTGGTGATCGCAAGCCGTAACGCCGAAAATTGCGAGCGGCTGGCCGCGCAGCTCGAGGCGGAATTCGGCCGGCGCGCGGTGGGCATCGGTGCGCACCTGGGTCATTGGGATGATTGCGAGCAGCTCGTCAACACCGCTTACGAGCGCTTCGGCAAGATCGATATCTTGATCAACAACGCCGGAATGTCCCCCCTCTCCGACAGTTCACTTGAAACCTCGGAGGCGCTGTTCGACAAGGTGATCGGTGTCAATTTAAAAGGTCCGTTCCGAATGACCGCACTGGTTGGAAGCCGCATGCTGCAAGGTGATGGCGGAAGCATCATCAATATTTCGTCCATCGGCGCGATCCGGCCACAGCCTGAATACGCGCCTTACGCGGGCGCCAAAGCTGCATTGAATGCGATCACCATCGCGCATGCGTTCGAATATGCTCCGAAGGTTCGCGTCAACGCGGTTCTTCCCGGAAGCTTTCGGACCGACATTGCAAAGTCGTGGTCGCCAGACAAGGAGAAGAACATCAAGTCGGCAATCAAGCGGTACGGCGAACCCGAGGAGATCGTATCGACCGTCATGTATCTTGCGTCCACACACGCGAGTTTCACGACAGGAGCGCTGATCCGCGTTGATGGTGGCCGCCCATAGCCACGCTGCACCTCAAGATCGTTGCTGTTTGCCGAATACGGCAGCTTTTCCTGGAACTAGTTCAACGTTTCCGCGAGGTCCTGATGAATGTAGAAGATCGCTTGGCCATTCAGGAATTGAGCCACCGTTACGCCTATTTCGTAGATTGTTTTGATATCGATAACTGGGTAAGCGTATTCACTCCAGCTGCGATCCTCGATGAGACTGAGCTGGGCACCGGTCTCCTCGAGGGCCATGAGGCTATCCGCCGCTACGGTCGAGAAATCGTCGACACTACACAGCACGTGGTGCATCTGATGAGCAATCACATCATTTGGTCGCTCGAGGGCGATGCCGCTCGCGGGACTGTCTTCAGTCTCGTTGACGCAATCAGCAAAAGTGGCGAGCGCACGCGCTATCAGATCAAGTACGAGGATGAGTATCTCAAGGTCAGTGGTTCCTGGAAGATCGCGAGGCGGAAAGTTCGACCGACTCTTCCGCCCGAAGCGGTCGGCGCTTAGGTCGATTCCGGGCAGAGCGATCAAGAGAGAAATGGGCAACAAGCGGCCGTGCGATATCCGTGTCGGCTGTCTATTCCAGTCTGAAGTGGTCTCAACAAGGAGGATTTCAAATGTCTAAGGTGCAACGAGGCTCCGGCATGCGCGAGGGAATCATCGAAAGCAATGTGGAGCCGCTCTGGGAATTGCTCACCGATTGGGGAAACCTGGATTGGTGGGGCAACGATGTCGAAAAGGAAGGCATGAAGGCCGGCAGAGCGTACCTCGAGGGCGAGAAGGGCAAAGTGCCACGTACGAAGGTAATCGAGCGATCGAACGCCGATGGCGCCGGTCTTCCCGTCGTGAATCGCGAGACGCTGATTCACGAAGATCATCTGGCGCACCGGCTCTACTACAACGCTAGCGATGGCTTTCTCGTGGGGGTGCGAAACTATCTCGCCTCATGGCATGTGGATCCTATCGCTGAAGACCGCTGTCGCATGACGATTACGTCCACCTTTGACGTTCTTGACCCCGGCAATGTAGACGTGGTTCGCGACACCGTCGAAGCGGTCTACGATGCGATTTTTGACGGACTCAACAAATACCTGGCAAAGCGTCGCACGGCGGCGTAAATAGCTAACTGATTCCCGCCACAACGAGCTGACGGGCACATCGGCGGCTGCCCCCGCGGCGGCTGCAGTCTCGCCGGCCCCGTGGCCAACGCCTATATCTAAAGGAGACTGAAATGGGTCGAGTGAGTGGAAAAGTCGCTATCGTGACGGGCGCGGCGCAGGGGATGGGCGCCGCTCACGCGCGCCGATTGGTTGAGGAGGGCGCAAAGGTCGTACTAACCGATGTGCTCGATTCGATCGGAGAAGCGACCGCATCTTCCTTGGGGGAAAACGCGCGCTACCTTCATCAGGACGTAACCAAGGAAGACGAATGGCAGCGCGTTATCCGTGCGACAGAGGAAACATTCGGCCCCGTCTCGGTACTCGTCAACAACGCCGGCATCGTCGTGTATGGTGCCATCGAACGGATGGAAGAAAGCGACTATCGACGCGTCATCGACGTCAATCAGGTCTCTGTGTTCCTCGGCATGAAGTCCGTCATTCCATCAATGAAACGCGCCGGCGGAGGATCCATCATCAACATTTCCTCGGTCGCGGGTCTGTTCGGTGCGAGTCACGTTCTACCATACACAGCGTCGAAATTCGCGGTGCGTGGCATGAGTAAATCAGCTGCTATCGAGCTCGCCCCGTATAACATCAGGGTCAACTCAGTTCATCCCGGTATGATCAGTACGCCGATGACCGCACCGACACCGGAATCCGAAGCGAGTATCGCTCAATTTATCGCGGCAACGCCCGCTGCCAGGTGGGGCGAACCTGATGAGGTGGCAAATGTCGTGCTTCTTCTGGCCAGTGACGAATCGCGTTTTTCGACGGGCGCTGAATTTGTCGTGGATGGCGGGATCAGTTGTCAGTAACGGGAGCCGCCGCGATTCGCCGATCGCGGAGGGCCTGTTTCGATCAGGTTTGCATGCCGCCGTCGACAGCGAGTGACTGGCCAGTGATATAGCGGGCACGCGAAGAGAGCAGGAACAGCGCGGCGTCCGCGATATCGCAGGCCTCGCCCATGGTCCGCAGGGGAATACTCTTCGTGATCAACGCCACCGCTTCAGGCGTCAACTCCTGTTCGATAACTTGCTGCCCCAAGCCGGCTCTGATCCAACCGGGCCCAACACAGTTCGCGCGCACGCCATTGCGCCCCTCCTCCTTCGCAACGCCGCGCATGAGCATTTCGATCGCTGCCTTTGGTGCTGCCGATTGAATATCTCTGGCCGGCACACGTTCCACCGCCGCGGTGATGACGGCAAGATAAGCCCCGCGAGCTTTGCGTATGTGTGGCAGTGTCGCATGAACAAGGTTGAAGCAACCGTTGACATCGACTGCCATGACATTTGCCCACTTGCTCGGATCGATGTCGCCAATCAGGTCCATGTGCAGGCCGGGCCCCGAAGCATAGACGACAGAGTGCAAAGCTGAATGGCGCGACGTCACGTCGTCGATGAACCTGGATACGTCTGCCGCATCCTGAATCATCAGTCCCGCGATCTCCGCCTTTCGACCCATGGCTGTGATCTGTCCCGCCACCTCTTCCGCTGCCTTTCTATTCCGACCGTACGTCAGCACGACGTCGCTCCCCGCACGTGCCAGTGTGAGCGCAATTTCGCGACCGATACCGCCACTCCCTCCGGTAACGATTGCCACTCCTTCCATGAATCTTGGCTCTTCGGCAAGCCAGCTCTGTCCCGCTTCCATATTCCGCCCCATCTATTGAGTACTCAAAGATCTTCAACCAAAACCGTTAGCCGGCGTCGAGGAGGCCAGCGCCTCCTGTCACACGCCGTGTGGGCTTTCGAACCAGTTGTCCTGCAAACGGCGACGCCTTCCGGGCTTCCGCGTCAGTGGCGACCAATCAATCCGCGCTGAAATCGCATGAAGCAGAGGCTTTGCCAAACAGGAAGTCCGAGAGATCATAGGGATCGATCTTGCGACTCAACGCGTCCAAGAGCAGCTGAGGATCGGTTCCACGCCCGTCCAGTTCATGTTCGATGCGACGACCTATCACGTCCTTTGCGATCTCGAACGCGCGGGCTCGTAATTGCGTCAACGATAATTCTTGCGCCGCCGCGGGATGCGTGCTCAGAAAGTCAAAGCGACGCTGAATCTTTTCATACAACTCATCGATTCCGCGCCCTGTGGTCGCTTCGGTCGCGACGACATCGGGATACCAGCCTCTCAAAGTGTTCTGGTCATTGCGGGAGTGGAGCATCTCCCTGAGAGCGTTGACCATCCGATGGCTCCCAGCAACGTCGGCCTTGTTGACAACGAAGATATCCCCGACTTCAAGAATGCCAGCCTTGGACAACTGGGTCTCGTCGCCGCTTAACGCTGTTTGCAAAAGGACGATACATGACGCGTAGCGCATTACGTCCATTTCGCTCTGGCCGATGCCGACGGTCTCGACGAAGATGACATCCCAACCCATCGCGTCCATGATAGTGAGAGCGTCACCTACGGCAGTCGCGAGGCCGCCAAGTGCTCCGCGCGTCGCCATACTCCGAATGAACACGTCAGGATCGGAATCGTGACGATTCATGCGAAGCCGATCGCCCAATAGCGCCCCCCCCGAATACGGGCTCGACGGGTCTACGGCGAGGACTGCGACTCGCTTTCCGTGTCGTCGATACTTCGCAACGAGCTGGTCTAGCATGGTGCTCTTGCCTGCGCCTGGAGGACCAGTGATGCCGATGGTCTGCGCTCGCCCCCCATGGCGGTAAAGCTGCTTCACGGCGTCACGGATAACTGGATCTCCGTTTTCAGCTCTCGTGATCAGCCGTGCAGCGACACGCAGATTTCCCGACAGGACGGCATCGACCTGTTGAGCGCCTGACATCTGTTCGAGTTGACTCATTGCACAGGAGGCAGGCAAACGCCGTGAACAAAGGCCAATATCTCCGACGTAGTCGAGCCAGGACCGAATATTCCTGATACGCCGATTTTCCTCAGCGGCTCATGATCATCAGGATGCACGAGACCTCCTACCATTACTGGCACGTGGCCGACGCCGCGGGCGTTCATTGTGTCAATGAGCTCTTTCGCATAGTGAAGATAGGTAGCGATCGAGAAACTGATGCCGACAAGATCGACGTCCTCCTGAATCACCGCATTTACCATACCATCGACAGTATTGTGCTCGCCCAGGTACACGACCTCGATGCCGTTGTCCCGAAACAACTGCGCCAACGTACGGATTCCCTTGGTATGCACGTCTGTGCCAAGCATTCCAAGCAGGCAGCGAATTTTCCTTTCACCGGTCATATTTCTCTCAGCTCTCGGTATAGGTAAAAGGTGATTCAATCACCCTGAAGGGATCGTACGGTAGCCCATTCGCCACACGCACCGTGCCCCAAACCTCGCCGATGGAAGCGTCCGCGATCAACGCATCAATCATGGCCTGGTGTGAATTTTCGCGGCGCTTCGCCACGCGGTAGAGCGCTCCGATTTTCTCGGCGAGTCGCCGCGGGTCGCGGGCCGCCTTCATTTCCTTGAAGCGCTGCAGATGGCTGGCCATCATCTTCTGGTCGAACGAAAAGCGCTTGGGAGGCGGCTCGTCCTTGGGGACGAACGCGTTTACCCCAACCTGTATCCGCTTTTTGCTGTCGAGTTCCTGCTTCTGGTTGTAGTTGAACTCATCCATCAACCCCTCGATGTAACCGCCCTCCACAGCCTTGACCAGCCCGATTTCCTCAATCTTTGCAAGCATCGTCAACGCATCGGCTTCAACCTGATTCGTGAGGCTCTCTATGTAATAGCTTCCGCCGAGCGGATCGGCGACGCGCGCCGCCCCTATTTCGTGCGCCAGAATTTGCTGAGTCCGCGTAGCCAGTTCCCGGGCTTCTTCAGTCGGGATACAGACGGGCTCGTCGTAAGTGCAGGTTTCGACTGATTGCACCCCGCCGAGCAGCGCTGCCAGCGTCTGGACGGCAGCACGGGACAGATTGTTGAGCGGCTGCTGGTACACAAGGGAGCGACCGGAGGTATGACATGCAATTCGCAGCCGTTGCGCACGGGGATCGTTTGCTCCGAAACGTTCCTTCATTGTGCGAGCCCAAATGCGTCGCAGGGCACGGAACTTCGCTATTTCCTCAAAAAAGTCGATGTCCGACGGCGACACCCAGGCCATACTCGGGCAGACTTGATCCGCCGTCATGCCGCGTGCCGCGAGGTCCGTAAGTGTCTGGTTGACGATCGCCATGCCTACGGCGATTTCGCCGGCGGCACCGAGGCCTCGCTCGCGCATGTCGTAGGCCTGCGGACATCCTAATGCCCAGCGAGGACTGTTCCTCGCGCTGTACTCGATGCAGTCCACAGTCGTGCGATGGCCTAGCTCCGCGGGAACGATCTTTTCACTCCAGCCAGCAAGCCTTAGCTGCAGATGGTCCGGCATGTGCGAACCTTCCAGCTTCGCCATGTCCTTGCCCTGCTTCTGCGCCAACGCTGCGACAAGCGGGTACGTCATCATGGTGCTGTGCCATGCGACATCCTGCTGAGTTACATCGATACCCCTAAGGAGCACCTCCATATCTCGCACGCAAGAGATCGAGCAGCCCTCCTGGCCGGCGTCGTTGCTAAGCGCGGGGTGGTCCGCGTCGATCGCCTCCTGTCCGAGCGTATCGACGACGATATTGATGCCCGCCGTGCCCATCTGCAAGGCGCGTTCGATTCCGCCGCGCGTGTCCTCCGGCGCTCCGAAGCCAACGATATTACGCAACGTCCACATGCGGCTTCGGTACATCTGAGGATATGCGCCACGCGTATACGGGTATCGTCCCGGATCACCGAGATCGCGCTCGTAATCAACGTTCCCGACGTCCACCGGGCCGTAGCTGGCGTTCGTTTCAATACCACTCCACGTGGCGGTCCGCGACAGCTTGACCTCAACGTTCGCGATACTGTCCGCGAGGGGCGCATCACCGTTGTTCGCTTTCATGTCCCTCCTGTCGCCTCCAAAAGAAGCGCTTCATTTCTGAGTTCCCAAAATGACGGAAGCGCACAGTTGTTGGGCCCTCGCCAATCAGTTCCATGCAGCGAGCTACGCCGGGGACCGCTTGCCCAGCTTTTCGCGCAGCGCCGCGAACAAGCTGCGGAATTCATCGCCGAAAAACAGGCCGCTGGCCACAATGCGCTCCACATTGCGCGCCTGAGCCCGGTCGAGGTCGGCACAGAGTTCGATGGCAAGCTTCGCGGCCCCGATGGCTTCGGCAGGCTGCTTCGCCAGATTAAGGCAGAAGTCGCGGACTCTTGCCTCAAATTCGTCGTCGGGATAGACATCGTGAATCAGGCCGATGCGCTCGGCCTTGGCAGCATCCATCTGCAGATTCGCCATGATGAACCAGCGTGCCCACTGAGGCCCCACGAGCCGTGCCATCCGGCTCGTGCCACCGGACCCTGGAATATTGCCGAAGGCAGTCTCCGGCAGGCCATAGCGGGCGCTGTGCGCCGCAAGGCGGAAATCACAGGACAGTGACATCTCCAGCGCGCCTCCAAGGCATGGACCATGATGCGCAACGACGATAGGCTTTTCGATGACTTCGAAGCGGTCGAGCAACGGATGCAAGCTGCCACGGCCTTCGCGATACCATTGGCGGAACGCCGCAGGACTGGCCAACTGCGGATCGGGGCCAAGTTCGCTGTTGAGATCGACGCCTGCACTGAAGTACTTGCCGCGGGCGCGAATCAGCATCACGCGCAGTGAAGGTTCGGTGGCGAACCGCTCCGTCTGCGCGATTAGCGCATCGTACATCTCGCCGTTAATCGCGTTGAGCTTGGATGCGCGGTTGAATACCAGTTCCAATATCGAATCGGATTCCGAAACCAGCAAAAGAGGTTCGCTCATATTGATATCCTGTTGCAAAGGTCACCGACGCAACAATGCGCCAGCGATGATATTGCGCTGAATTTCGTTGGAACCGCCGAATATGCTCCAGCATCGGCCGTAGAGGTATGCGTAGTTGATCGCCGCGGCTTGCCGCCATGGCTCCGACGCGCCGAGCCCACCTTCTCTGCGACAGGTCGTGTCATAGCATGCCCCGTACACGCCAAGCGCATCTCGCCAGAACTCGGTCATCCGCTGCAGCAGTTCCGTGCTGAGCACTTTCAGAACAGACGCGGCGACACCGTCATCGCGTCCAGCCTCCCATTCATCGAAGTAATGACGCTCCAAGGCGACCAGCGCGGTGAGACTCGCTTCGATTTCCGCCATCCGTGCCTGCATGAGCGTTCGCTCCACACCCGGCATTCGAGCGACATAGTGGGCAAACGTGTCCTTGATCTGACGCATTTGTCGGATCCTGCTTCCGGTATCCGCGATCGAGGTTCTCTCGCGCGATAACAGGAACTTCGCAATCTTCCAGCCTTCGCCTTCGGCACCGACCAGGTTCTCCGCGGGCACACGGACGTTGTCGAAAAACACCTGATTCGTATGGTGCTCCCCGTCCAGCGTCACAATCGGCTCGACCGTAATGCCAGGCGTGCGCATGTCAATCAAAAGGAAGCTGATGCCTTGCTGCTTCTTGCCGGAACTGTCGGTGCGAACAAGACAATGCATCATGTCGGCCCAATGCGCTTCGGTCGTCCACATCTTTGTGCCGTTGACGATGTAGTATTCGCCATCGCGCACCGCCGATGTCGACAACGAGGCCAAATCCGAGCCAGCATTCGGCTCCGAGTATCCTTGGCACCACCAGGTGTCGCTGCTCAGGATACCTGGCAGGTACCGATGCTTCTGGTCTTCATTGCCGTAGGTATAGAGCACGGGACCGACCATGCTGACGCCATAAGGGATGATCATGGGCGCTGCATTGAGAGCACACTCTTGCAAAAAGGCGTGTTCCTTTCGCATTGACCACCCTTGTCCGCCGAACTCGACGGGCCAGGTCGCCGCGAACCAACCGCGACGGTACAGCGCTTTTTGCCAGCCAACGTAGTCGGATTTTTCGAGGTAAAGGCCGTTTTCTACTTTATCCCTGGTTTCGACTGCGAGTTCGGAACGCACGAACGTGCTGACCTCTTGCCGAAACGCGGCCTCGTCGAATCCCGGATCTGCGCCACTCTCCATCGTTGTCTCCTGATGTTTCTGCGTTCGTCCTGGTCACTGCAAAGCGAACTACTCTACTCGCCTCGCGAGGCCACGCTTTGGTCGACCCAAGCGCGTATCAGCCGCGTCAGGACCACTAGCCTTGCGTTGCAGTGACTGACGATCAGTTCGTCGGTCACCCCCATGCCCCGTGCATCTGAATGGCCTCCTGACCAACCAGTCTCGCTGCCCGCTCGACCACCGAGGCCGCGGCAAAACAAAGCCAGGCTTGCTCCTCGGGAGTCGCGGCATCGAGACGGCCGGCAAGCTCGAGTGCAATTGCCTGTGCCTGGACGAAACCCATATGCATATCTGCGTAACGGTGCTGTATTGCCTGAAACGTCCGATGGTGACGCCGAACTGCACTCGAGTACGTAGATACTCCCCTGTCACTTCCAGAAGCAACGCCATGACGCCAACCGCGTCTGCGCAGTAAGCGCTGACGGCGCGCCGGCATGTGAGGTCGATGGCTCCACGAGCAGCATCCCCTTCAAGCCATGCGGCTGATGAAGGAATGGTCGTGTCGTCGAAACCAATATCTGCCGCCGGCCTACCGTCCATGAGCCGATAGCCGGCGACGGACGCTCGCGTCTCGGACCGGGGAACCCGGAAAATCGCCTGCGCGCCATCGTCGGCAACCGCCGCCAGCAGCCAGAAATCGGCTTGCTCGGCGAAGGGAATGAGCGACAGGCTGCCGGACAATCGGTAACCCTCGAGGGTCTTTCTGTAAGAGAGCTTATCCGGCACACCTGGCCGGCCACCAAGCATTGCCGTTACGCTGGCCCCCTCGATCGCTTGGGCGACAGCTTGCCCCCGCTGCTCTGGATTGCGGCCAAGCGCAAGAACGCCTCCAGAAATCACCGCGGCCTCGATGAATGGCTCCAGGATCAAGCCTCTAGCTAGCACTGTCACAGCATCGGCGACGTCGACACTGGCTCCCCCCAAGCCGCCAACAGCTTCTTCAAAAGGTAGACCAAGCACGCCGAGCTCCGCCAACAGCCGCCAGTGCAGTAAGCAATTCACCTCGCCTTGTTTCACGCGCTGATGCCGTACGGCGGGCTCATAAGACTCTGCGATGAAGCGGAGCAAGGTATTTTCGATAATGCTCTTCGATTCGCGGTCCAACGGAGAACTCATAACCACCTCGGGAAACAACACCTGAACGGCGTGCGATTTGAATCGACGCTGCGACTGGACCTACTTTTGTCTCCGACGCCTAGCGTCAAACATTAGATATACATGAATATCGTGTGCTCACATACTTTATCGGGCGTCGCGAATATTGTAAAGGTTAATCCACGGGACGGCGCTGTCAAGATGCCGCCGTCGGCATGACATCCGCATCAAGCACCACCATGCTGATGCTCACCGGCTCGACTGGCGCACAGACATTGCGCGTTAGGCGAGGTTACCTCCGCATCACCTACGACGCCGGTGCTTGTATTCCTTAACAGACGTCAGACGGAGACATTCCCGCCAACGTCGATGCCACGCCTCGACCGGTGGGCCGCCCACCTTGGACCGAGTTGACCCATCTAATTTCGTAGTGTATCGTATCCATGCATACGTTTTTTCTCCTACCTCACAGAATCGAGCGACCAACGGGAAGGGCGACAAGTACCGATGAACAACATCTATGGAATAACGGGCTTCGGGGGCTACATACCGCGGCTCCGGATGCAGCGGGCCGCCATCGCTGCCGCGCATAAATGGATGGCACCCAGCCTTCGCTCCCTGAGCAAGGGCCAGCGGGCATTCTGCAGTTGGGACGAAGACGCCGTCACGATGGCAGTCGAAGCCGCGAGAGATACGCTCGATACGAAGCCAACGTCCCACATTGTCGCCGTATCGATGGCGTCGACCACCATGCCGTTCGCCGATTTACAAAACTCGGCCATCGTCGCGGGCGCCCTCGGTTTGCCTGCCGACGCGAGGACGATGGATGTAGGTTACTCGCAGCGCGCTGGCACTTCTGGTCTTCTTGCGGCCCTGCAGTCAACACCGGGGCCAGCGCTTTTTGTTGCAAGCGACCGCCCTCGCGGCAAGCCAGCCAGCACTCAGGAGATTGGCTACGGAGCCGGTGCCGCAGCCTTCACACTGGGCAGCGAAAACGTTGTGGCGCACGTGATCGGCTCTTCTAGTCGCAACGCAATGTTCGTCGATCACTTCCGCGCGGCGAATGCCAAATACGATTACGTGTGGGAGGAGCGCTGGATTCGTGACGAAGGCTACGCGAAGCTGGTTCCTGAAACCGTACGCACCGCGCTGGCGCAAGCGGGCGTCCCTGCAGCGGAGGTCGACCATTTTATTTTGGCAACGCCAATGAAAGGCATCGCTGCCATGGTCGTGAAGAGCCTCGGCATTCCCGCTGAAGCAGAAGTCGACAACCTTAGCGAAAACTGCGGTTTCACCGGCACTGCCCACGGGTTGCTCATGCTTGCCCATGTGCTGGAGCGCGCCAACCCCGGCGAAGTCATCGTATTGGCCAGCTTTGGCCAAGGCGTGGATGTGCTGGTTCTCAGGACAACGGACGCGTTAAAGTCCTTTTCGCCCCGCCGCGGCATTAGCGGCGCGCTGGCCGACGCACAGTCTCACGATGCCTATCTGCGTATGCTTTCCTACGATGAAGCCATCGAACTGGAGTGGGGCATGCGTGGCGAGAAGGTGCTCAAGACAGCCCTCACCGAGCAATATCGCTCGAAATTTCAACTGGCCCACTTTATGGCGGGCAAATGCGCCAAATGCAAATCAATCCAGTTCCCTCAACTGGCTTACTGCGTCAACGCTTCGTGCGGAGCATCGAGCGAAAACTTCGAACAGCTATCGCTGGTGGATGAGAAGTGCAGCGTGCTCACTTATACCGCCGATTGGCTCTCATATCATCCGGCACCGCCGCTCTACGTCGGTTTTACGCAGTTCGATAACGGCGCTCGCCTGCTGACCGAGACGGTCGACGTTGGCACCGCGGGACTCGAGGTGGGAACACCGCTCAAGGTCGTATTCCGGATCAAAGACGTGGACAAAGACCGCGGATATCCGCGTTATTTCTGGAAAACTTCACCGGTACAAGCATAAGGGGCGAATCATGGCATCTGGCATCAAGGACAAGGTCGCCATTCTCGGCATGGGATGTACGCAATTTGGCGAGCGCTGGGATGTAGGCACGCATCAGCTAATGGCGGAAGCTTTCGAGGAAGCCCTGGTCGACGCCGGCATTGAACGGAAGCAGATCGACGCCGCGTGGTACGGATCCTGTCTTGACGAGATCAATGTAGGCAATTCGTCGATTCCCGCGTCCCTGGCCCTGCGTCTCGAAGGTGTGCCGGTAAGCCGCATGGAAAACATGTGTGCTACGGGGACGGAGGCATTGCGCGGTGCTGTTTATGCGGTGGCGTCCGGCGCGGTCGATATCGCGCTGGCGATTGGCGCGGAAAAGCTGAAGGATACCGGCTATGGCGGCCTTCCTGCGCCCTACAAAGGAACGCTGAATGACCTCTGGCTGCCGCTGGGTTCGGCGCCGGCCGGCTTCGCCCAGTTGGCGGCCGGATACCGCGCGAAGCACGGGGTATCTCACGAAGATCTGAAGAGAGCGATCGGCCACGTCTCGTGGAAGAGCCACGAAAACGGCGTCAAAAGCCCCAAGGCGCACATCCGCAAGAAGGTAACGATGGACCAGATCCTCAGCGCGCCGATGATCGCCGAACCACTCGGCCTGTTCGACTGCTGCGGCGTGAGTGATGGGGCCGCCTGCGCAATCGTCACTACACCGGAGGTCGCCCGGTCGCTGGGAAAGCACGATCTGGTGACGATCAAGGCAATCCAGCTCGCCAGCAGTTCCGGTATCGAGTCGCACACAACGCAGTGGGACGGCAGCTACGTCAGAACAACGCGGCATGCAGCTCGACGTGCTTATGAGGAAGCGGGTATTACGACCCCCGGGAGCAACTGAGCTTGATGGAGGTTCACGACTGTTTCTCGATTACCGAACTGGTCACGATGGAAGATCTGTTCGTCTCGGGTGAAGGCCGGGCTGTCACCGACGTCCTCGATGGCTTTTACGATGCTGATGGAGGTCTGCCTTGTCAGATCGACGGGGGGCTGAAGTGCTTTGGCCATCCGATCGCCGCATCGGGATTGCGCATGGCCTACGAGATCTACAATCAGTTGTTGCATCGCGCTGGCGAACGGCAGTTGGACAATCCGACTGTCGGACTAACGCATAACCTGGGAGGCGTTCCCTACCTCGGGGTCGCAGCGATCTCTATTCTCGGTCTTCTCTAAAGACCTGCGTGACCGGCCTGCCGCTGGCTAACGGCAGGCCGGTGCGCGGGCAAGCAGGATAACTATGGCTGAGTACATCGCGGAAGCCGAGCTTGCCCAACTGGTCAAGCCGCATGATCACATATTCATTCCCGGTTCGAGCGGCGAACCGTCGGCATTCATGTCGGCGTTGCTGCGCGAGCGCAACTGTACGCAGCACCTGCGTATTCTCACGAGCTACGTTCCCGGAATCAACAAGCTCGCGATTGACAGATTCGAGCCCACCGCAAGCGTTAGTGGTTTGTTCATGCAGCCAGGGTTGCACGATGCACAACGCGACGGGCGCTATCGCTTCCTTCCGGTCACGTATGCGGGGTTCGTGCGCCACCTCAGGGAAAACGTCGAGCTGGACTTGACTGTCGTCCAGGTCTCGCCACCGGATGACCAGGGGTTGTGCTCCCTCGGGCCGGCAGTGGAATTTGCCCCGACTGCGATCGGGAAAAGCCGGCGTATCCTCGCGCTGGTGAACCGACGCACGCCGCGGGTGCGTGGAGCCGCGAGCATTCCATATTCGCGGTTCGATTACGTTTGCGAAGTGGATTCGGCGCTGCCACAGTACGTCACGGCACTCGACGACAGCTCGATATCGGTAGCGCGCCACGTCGCCTCTCTAATCGACGACGGATCAACAGTTCAGGTTGGGCTTGGTCGAGTTCCGGCCGCGCTCTCCCTTCAGCTCAAGGAACGTCGCAAACTCCGGTTTCATTCGGGCATGCTCTCCGACGGTTTCACCGATCTGGTCGCGGCGGGCGCAATTGATGAAAGTGCTATCCACACCTGCTGTGTGCTAGTAGGATCCGAATCGCTCTACCGATGGGCAGCCGAATTCGAAGCACTTCGCGTCGTTGGTTGCGATCTTACGCACAACGTCCAGACGTTGGCCGGCAAAGACCGTTTCATCTCGGTCAATTCGGCACTGGAAGTGGATTTATTCGGACAATGTAATCTCGAGCATGCGGACGGCCGCTCCATCAGCGGGCCCGGCGGCGCACCCGACTTTGCGCGCGGAGCACGCCTTTCCAATGGCGGGCGGAGCATCGTCGCGCTTTCTGCCACTCATAGTGCCGGCAAGGGATCGCGCGTGGTACCGCGGCTGAGCGAGCGGTCAATCGGGACTCTCTCGCGCGTCGACGTCGACTACATCGTCACAGAATTCGGGGTCGCGCGCCTGGTCGGCGCAAGCGTCCACGAACGCGCCAAGGTCCTGATCGACATTGCGGCCCCCGAGTTCCGTGAGGGGTTATCGCGCTCATGGCGGGAAATTGCCGCCTGCCTTTAGCTTTGCGTTCGTTCAACTACTGCGGCTTTCGTCCTCGTCGCTGCGAACAAATACAGCAACCTCGTGGATCGGGTTCC
The DNA here is from genome assembly GCF_013426915.1 of Paraburkholderia sp. PGU19. Lineage (GTDB taxonomy): Bacteria > Pseudomonadota > Gammaproteobacteria > Burkholderiales > Burkholderiaceae > Paraburkholderia. Next base: position 26,192 of record NZ_AP023183.1, on the reverse strand, counting down.
GCAGAAACGGCTTCGCGGGTGCCGAGGGGTACCCTAGCGTGATCAATCCTTGTGCTTGCCAGTGCGCCGGAAGGCCAAGGACCTGACCAATGACGTCAGGGCAGAACAATGGAGCGCATAGCCAGCACGCGCCCAGGCCCACGGCATGGGCAGCTAACAGAAGGTTGGCGCCGGCCATCGCTGTGCTTTGCACGGCCATCAAGTGTTCGCAACGGCTGCGAACCGGGTCCGGGTAGATGTCCATGTGTTCCATCGTCAGGCAAACGACGATGATTACCGGAGCAGAAGTGATTCGGGCATAGGATCGCCCGACGTCACGCTCGACGTCGCTCTCGCTATCGCCATCTCGTAGACGGTCGCTTCGCAAACGATCGCCCATTGACGTCGCCAGGGTAGCTTTTCGGTCGAACGAATCGATCACCGCGAATCGCCAGGGTTGCCGGTTGTGCGCAGACGGCGCTGCGATCGCCGCCCGGAGAAGACACTCGATCATGTCCGGGCTAACGGCATCTGGCTTGTATCGCCTCACGGAACGTCGACCGGAGCCAACGAACGAAAGAGCTGCAGCCGCCGCAGCATCCGGCAGGTCAATCAACGGTACGCGGTCCATATATGACTCTACAATGCCGAGCAGTCCCGCGCAGCGTTCACACCGGCAAGGCGCCCAAACGTCAACGCATTAGCGATGCCCATTCCGCCTCCGATATACCTGCGCCCCATCGTGCAGCCGAGAACTTCGCCGCCGGCATAAAGCCCTGGGATGACTTCACCGAATCGGTCTATCGCTCGGCCGAAATTGTCGATTTCGAGGCCGGCGTGACAAGACACGATCGCCGAAGCACGAATCTCGACAGCATAAAAGGGCGCCGTTCTGATCGGATAAATTTTCTTTGCCTTCTTGAAGTACTCGGGATCCTCCCCCTGGTCGGCGAACTTGTTGTAACGCGCCACGGAGGCCGCAAGCGCACGCGCAGAGACGTCCGCGCGCTTCGCCAGTTCCTCGATAGAATCGGCCGTTTTCACCCTGCCGTTGGCGATATTCTTGCGAAGTACGGCTACGCGCCAGCTATCGGATCCCGGATCGTTGACGTAGTGCTTGACCACATTCTCATCGGCGCAGGCCTCGAGCATCGCCGGTTCGTCAAAGATGGCGAAGCAACGCATCTCCGGCTGCTCATTGAGCAGATAGCCGGAAACCGCGTAGGGCGCATCTTCAGCGATGAAACGACGACCATCGCGATTGACGACCATCGCCCATTCCGGGAGAAACGCATCAAGACCCGGCGCGAAATTGGGATTCGGCACCAGAAGACCATTATCGATCCCGGTGACATGGGCGCCGGCGCTCTCACCGAGCAAAATCCCATCACCCATGTTGAATGGCACCGCAGCGTAGATTGAAAAGACGCGGCTGCCATGGGCCGCCGCGGTGGGCCAAAGCCTCCTGATCATGTCAGGATTGTTGCCGAAGCCTCCGGTTGTCACGATCACCGCCTTCGCTCGCAGATCAACGCCGGCCGCACGAACGCCGCAAACGCCGCCGTCTTCGACAATGAGACCCGAGACGCGCGATCCCAGCGCAACTTCCACGCCATGCGCGCCGGCCGCGTTGATCAGCGATTGAACGATACCGCCCCCGCGCCAACACACTGGTGACCTCGAGGACACCCGCCAACCCCCGACTCCACGATCAGTTCCGGTGGAAAGTCGTTACCGAGCTCCAGCAGCCAGTCGATAATCGAGGCACCGCTTTCTGCCATGATCCGCGCAAGCGCTGGCCGGATCGACCATTGGTTCAACGACATCATGTACTGGTACATTGCATCCGGAGAGTCCTGAATCCCAGCGGATCGTTGGACGCTGGTGCCCGCCGCATACACGACGCCGCTGGAAAGCGCGGTTGCCCCACCGAGGGCCTTGTCCGCCTCCAGCAGCATGACCGAGGCACCCTGCTGCGCCGCGTGGCAAGCCGCAGACAGTCCAGCCCCTCCGCCGCCGATGACGACGACATCATAATCAAACGACATCCCTTCCTCCTCGTTTATCCGTTCTGACGGGCGCCAACTTACTCAATCGGTTTTGAATCGCACCGGACTGAAAGCAACCGACGCTTCACGCTCGAGGCCAGGCGCTCGTGCGAAGCACATCGACAAAAGACCGGTCGAACAAGACCCAACCCGCAGCAGAAGATCTGCGGGAGGGCCTGTAAAACACGCATCGACCTACCGGACACCCTCGCCGGCCATGGTGTCCGGCGAGAAGAAGTTCATGTCCTTTGGCTGCTGCTGCACGATGCCTGCGCCGACGTTACCTAATGCCCCCTGCGCTGACCAAACGCCGGTCTGAAGATCGTAATTGAAAGTATCGTCACCCAGCGCGCCGCCCCCTTCACTCACGTAGAACGGAATATCGAGGGCGGTAACGACACGATACAGTTTACCGGCCGCATCGTAATTTTCTGCCAAGCCAGCGTTGTAGCTATCTTCGTCCCAGTACATCATCCTGCGTGCATAGATGTGACGGAATCCCGGCTTGAGCTTTCCTTCCACGACCCAAACTCTGTGCAACTCCCAGCGCACACAATCTGGATTGGCGAAGTTCTTGGTCAAGAGTTTCTTATCGTCACAACTCGTATGGTCAGCGAGCTTGAAGTTGTTGTACATGATGTACTTTTCTTTCTTGCCGATCAGCTTCCAGTCATAGCGATCGAGGGCGCCCTGGAAGACCTGGGCATCATCCATCGTTGCCGCTCCGCCCGCGGCAGGGCTTGGAGTGTCATAGGCCAAAGTGGGTGCAAGCTTGACCCGGCGCAGTCCAGGAATGTACTGGTAGGCCCGACGGCCAGCATTGAGCGGATCGAGCGGATCGATCAACACCAGCTTCTGTCCGGACTGGCTCGACGGCGCGTCCGTATCGTCTCGAAAAGACCAATAGATGGTTTTGCCCGTCGCCGGCGATGTTGCCTTCGGGTCGTAAAATGGAGATTGCTCCGAAAGCTTGTTGCCTTGCACAAGGTACGACGAGCCATTCGCGGACACCACATAGGAATTCGTATACCCACCCCATGCATAACCGCGGTAGCTCGTGAGGTGGTTCCACATGGCCTGGGTACCGTTGGCGGGAATCGGGAAGGCAAATCCGCCCCAGCAACCCTCCAGCCGAAGATCACCGTCCTCTCCCTTGCACTCAGTCGCGTTCTTCATCGTGTTAGCGATAACGGTCTTGTTATATACGATGGTGCGATGCGTGGGATAGATGTCCATCCGGAAATCGGGATATCGCTTGAACATCTCGATCATACCATCGAGCTTATCCGCGTATTGCGCAGCGTTTTGCGCGGTGATGGTGTATAGCGGCTTCTCGTCGGCAAACGGATCGGGACGTTTGTACGGGTCGGATTTGTCGCTACCGAATCCCGCAGGTGCATTCAGACCTTCGCCCTTGTACGCCGGAATGGTACCCTCCTTGTTTCCGGCGGCCTCCGCACCAATCGGTGTGAGCTCAGGGCCCTTCAGTTTCTGCGCTTCTGCTGCGCTAACGGCAGCCATGCACTGGCCGGAAATGATCACGGCGAGCAAAGCAGGGACGATATGGGTTGTCTTGCGGATCATTCTATGCCTCCTCCAAGGCTGTGGCCTTTTTTAAAGCTGCACGCCTTCTGATATGGATGAACTTGCCCAACAGGGTTCAACACGCTACGCTACAGCGCTTTCGCCCTTGAAAAATAACGTCGAAAACCTTGTAATATTGCGTCTGTCCAGGTTCTCTCGATGAGCGAACGCATGAGGTCGAGATCGGCAGGTTCCACAATGTCAAACTCGGCCTTGAACGTCATCAATGTCTTGCCGTCCGGCAAGGTATCCACCATAGTGGTCGCCAGGTAGTTTTCAAATTCGCTACGCAAGACAGCACCACCGGGGTTGTGGCGGTACACCATGTTGTAGTAAATGCGTCGTGTCTCATCGTTTTGAACGAGCAAAGTCTCATCGACGGCAGATCCCGTTACATGGCGAACGATGCGCGTCCGTGGCACGTCACGCGGCTCACCCACCAACTCAACGCTTGCGAGGTCAGGGCCCGGACGGCCGCCCTCGTCGGGCTTGACCCACCATTTAAGCAGGCCAGCCCAGTCCGTTAGCAATTCCCAAACTTGTTCTGCGGAGGCATCGACGACGCCTCGTACCTCAGCATGACCGCGTTTGAACGTACGCATGCTATCTCCTCCGAGTGCAATTCCTATGTGGTGATGCAACCACTAACATCGCCCTCGCCAATGTCCGGGCGTGAGTCGAAGGGCGTGGGACTGCTACCGAAAAATTACATCGAGCGTCTTCGTCTTCATATGCACCTGGGAGCTTCCAGCCGGGTACCGGTCAAACACCGAGCGATCGACGTTCATGCCGCTGAACTGCTCCATGATCATTGGATGAGAACTGCACTCGAGCATCCGCTGCTGAGTATCTTTGTACCATGCCGTCTGACGCATCTTGTTCACGTAATCCTCCGATTTCCATGACGCGATCGCTACCCATTCATTAGGATTGCGGCCCCATCCATGAAATGCGAAATTGCAGCCTTCGTCATACCAGTTCGACGCATTTCCGGCCAGCTCATCCAGTGCAGAAAGAAACTCGGCCCGTCGCTCAGGATCGACCGTAAATCTGGAAATAAAACAGTTAGCGTCGCGCACCCATTTGGAAGACATAAAATACTCCTGACAAAGCATTTGAATTGATAAACGCCGAACGATTGCACGTAGGCTCTTTCGGTTCGTCTATTCGATTAATGACTCCGGTCGGCTCAGTGCATCGGCCACATGTACCGCGAATCGTGCCGCGTCTGCTCCGTTGATGACGCGATGGTCGTAAGTCAGCGACAGCGGTAGCATCAACCGCCAATCGGTCGCATCACCGTCGCGATGCGGCTTCCATTGGGCCTTGGTCACACCCAGGATCGCCACTTCGGGCGCGTTGATAATCGGAGAAAATGCCGTCCCACCGATGTTGCCCAAAGAACTGATGGTCATGCAACCGCCCACCATGTCGCTCATAGGCAGCCCCTTCTGCCGTGCACGCGCAGAGACGGAACCAATCTCGTCGGCGAGTTCCACGACACCCTTCTTGTCACAGTCGCGTATCACGGCAACCAGAAGACCTGACGGCGTGTCCACGGCAACGCCGATGTGAAAATATTTCTTGACGATCAGGTTCTGGCCGCCTGCATCGAGGGACGCATTGAAACGCGGGAATTCCCGTAACCCTTCCTCGAGCGCCTTGACGACGAACGCCAAAGGCGTCACTCGCGTCCCCGTGTCCTGCGCTAGCCGTGATCGACAAGCGTCCAGCGACGTAATGTCGGCCTCGTCGTGGTGCGTCACTTGTGGAATCGCCAGCCAATTGCGAGTGAGATACCCAGCGGTCAATTTCTGGATCCGCGACAAAGGCAGGGTCTCAGTTTCCCCGAAGGCCGCGAAATCCACCTCGGGCCAAGGCGGCAAATCGGCGTGAAGTGCAGATGGATGGTTCATGGCTTCAATACCCCTTCTCAGCCGATCTGCGCGAGCAGTTCGCCAACCGGATAGACCTCCCCGACGCTGGCGATGATTTTCAGCGTCCCGGAGGCCGGTGCCTCCACCTCCTGCACCGACTTGTCGCTCTCAAGCGCGTACAACGGTTGCCCCTCGTTGATTGTTGCACCATCGGCCGCCAGCCATTCGACCAGAGTTCCCTCATTCATCGAGAAACCCAGCTTTGGCATAAGAACATCGGTACTCATAGACAGTCACCCTCCCTAGGAGCGAGTTGAATTCGGGTTATCCAAGTGTCTTGCGAACGGCAGCCTCGATCTGGCCGATGCTGGGAACAAATGCGTTTTCGAGCGGTTTGGTGAACGGCACTGGACAGAAGGCCGACGCGACGCGCTGCACGGGTGCCTTCAACTGGCCGAACAGCTCTTCGTGAATGCGCGAGGATATTTCAGCGCCCACACCGAAGGGCTTTACGGCCTCATGCACGACAATCGCCCGGCGCGTCTTCGCAACCGATTCGAGTATGGTTACCACATCGAATGGCGCCACTGTCCGAAGGTCGACGACTTCTACAGAGATCCCTTCCTTCTGCAACTTGTCGGCAACTGCGCAAGCATCCAGAACCTGGCGGCTGTAGGCGATGATCGTCGCGTCTGTGCCCTCGCGAACAACCTTGGCCTTGCCGAGCGGAATACGAACCCCACGATCGGGAGCCGGCCCGTCACTCCAGTAGGTGACCATGTTCTCGATAAAAATACACGGATCGTCGTCTTCGATGCACGACAAGAGAAGACCATAAGCATCCGCTGGCGTTGCGGGCGCCACCACTTTCAATCCAGCCGTGTGGGCAAACCACGCTTCGAGGAAATCGGAATGCTGACCTCCGACGCCGAACCCGGCACCCGTCATCGTGCGGATGGTGATGGGGACGTGCGTCTGCCCACCGGACATGAACCGCAACTTCGCCGCATGATTGACGATCATGTCCATCGCCACGGTAGTGAAATTCATCAGCATGATTTCCGCGACCGGACGCATGCCAGCAAGCGAAGCGCCGATCGCGGCACCGATGATCGCCTGCTCCGAAATCGGCGTCGACCGCACACGAACGTCGCCATGCTTCGTCGACAAGCCCTTGGTAACACCCATCACACCGCCCTCTTGACGATCCGCGACGTCTTCGCCGAAGACGATCACGTTCTGGTCCGACGAGAGTGCGTCGTCAAGCGCCAGGTTTACCGCCTGAACCAGATTCATTTTTGGAGCGTTCATACTTCGATCTCCTGAGCGTAGACATCGCGACGCAATTCGGCGACATCGGGATACGGACTGGCAAGCGCGTATTCAACGGCTGCGTCAATTTCGCTTTCGATGGCCTGTTCGATGCCGGCCAGTTCGCTCTCGCTAGCGTGTTCCTGCGCGAGTAGCCAGGACCTGTAGCGCGGGACGGGGTCGTCTTCGATGGCGGCAGCCTTTTCTGCCGGGTCCATGTAAGCATCGGCGTCGCCGAACACATGACCATGGAAGCGGAACGTCATAGCCTCGATGAGGGTCGGTCCGCCTCCTTCGCGGGCCCGCGCAACGGCTTCGCCAGCGGCCTGCCACATCGCGACCGGATCGTTGCCGTCAACATGGATCGCCGGCATCGCGTAGGCGGCGCCCCGATCGGAGATGCGGCCAATCGAAGTGCCCGTGGAGTAAGGCGTGTGTTCCGCGTAGCGGTTGTTCTGGCAGAGGAAGATCACCGGTAGCTTCCATAGCGAAGCCAGATTGAGCGCCTCGTGGAATGCGCCGATATTGCTCGCCCCGTCGCCGAACGTCGCGACGGCGATCCGCTCTTCGCCACGAATCTGCGCGGCAAGGGCCAAGCCGTTGGCGATCGGCATGCTGCTGCCTACAATGCCGGTCGTCACCATGACACCGCTGGCCGGATGAGTCACGTGCATCGGTCCGCCCTTCCCTTTGCAGGTACCCGTTTCACGGCCGGCCAGTTCGGCCCACAGCAGCTTCGAGGGAACGCCCTTGGCCAGCATGTCGTGGATCCCGCGGTATATCGTGCAAAGGTAATCGTCATTCGTCAGGTGTACAGACAATGCCGACGGGATAACTTCCTGACCTCTCGGCGAGTAGTAGGTCATGGCCAGTTTCCCGGACTTGATGACCGCGCGAAATCGCTCATCGTTGAGCTTGATGAGCACCATTCGCCGATAAATTTCGACCAGCGTGCTCCGGTCGGGTTGAAGTCGAGCGTGGTTCATGGTGATGTCCTTATGCTTCAGATGAATTGGCGTGAACAGTAGCGGTCACTCGAACATCCTTGAGGAGAAAGTGAGAGAGTGCCGGGATGAGAATGAGTGCGCCGAGCATGTTCCAGAGGAACATGAAGGTAAGCATGATGCCCATGTCGGCCTGGAACTTGATTGGCGACCAGACCCATGTAACCACACCGGCCGCAAGCGTCACACCGACAAGACCGACAACCTTTCCTGTGAATGCAACGGCGTTCTTGTACGCCTCCTGCAAGCTCAGCCCTTGACGCTGCTGCGCCAGTTGCACGCTGAGGAGATAGAGTGCGTAGTCCACGCCGATGCCGACACCCAGCGCGACCACCGGCAGCGTTGCTACCTTCACGCCAATGCCGAGCCCCACCATCACGGCCTCCGCCAGAATCGATGTGAGGGCCAACGGAAGTATCGCAACGACGACCGCCCGCCAATTTCTAAAAGTAATAAGGCACAGCAAAACGACGGCACCGTAGACGTAGAACAACATGGCACGATTTGCGTTCCTCACGACGATATTGGTCGCTGCCTCAACGCCCGAATTGCCGGCAGCGAGCAAAAACTGTCGCTCAGGGGTATCGTGAGCAGCTGCAAAATTTTTCACGGCTTCGGTGACGCGATCCAGCGTTGCGGCTTTGTGGTCTGAGAGGTACGCGACCACGGGCAATACTGAGCAATCGTTGTTCAGGTATTCCGAGTTCCACAGCAATGCATTGGTGACCTGGGGATCGATCAAACCCTGGCTTTCGCTGATCGTCATCCATTTGGGATTCCCCTCGAAATCACCCATGGTATAGAGACGAACCGTATCGGCCAGCGACGCGGTACGCAGCACGCCAGGCAACTGGTCGAGCGTCCATCCGAGCCGATCGGCTTCTACTAGCGTGGCAAACGAGCGGCACTGACCAGGTGGTGTTTTGACCATCACAGCGAAGGCGTCGCTGGAAATGCTGTAGTGAGACGTGATGAAGGCGTCGTCCAGGTTGTAGCGGGAGTTAGGCCTCAGTTCGGGAGCGCCGGCATCGAGGTCGCCTACCTGAAGGCCAAGGCCGCCGACATAACCCACGATCCCAAGCCCCACCGCGCCGACTAACGCTGCAGTTGCCCAGCGACGCTCAGTGAACCGGTCCAACAGAGTCCAGATCTTCCCGAACCCCTGACCGCGGTTCTCCTCCTGACTCTGCGTCACTGCCCGCTTGGCCGCGGAGCGGCTGACGCCCACATAGGACAGCAGGACCGGCAGGAGAATCAGGTTGGTGAAGATAAGCACCGCCACACCAAGGCTCGCGGTCATAGCCAACTCACGGATCACCGGAATGTCAATGATCATCAGCACGCCGAAGCCAACCGCGTCGGCGAGCAATGCCGTCACACCGGGGAGAAACAAACGACGGTATGTGTAGCGCGCGGCGACCCACTTGTGCGTCCCCCGTCCGACGTCGAGCATGATGCCGTTCATTTTCTGGGCACCGTGAGAGACACCAATAGCGAACACCAGAAAAGGGACGAGAACAGAGAACGGGTCGATGCTGCGGCCTAGTAAAGCGACGATACCAAGCTGCCAGACAACCGCGATCAGCGAGCAGGCCACCACCAGCAGTGTGCTGCGGATGCAACGGGTGAACAGATAGATGATGACGCTTGCAACGAATGCGGCGGCCAGGAAAAAGTACATGACTTTCCCGAGACCATCGATGAGATCGCCAACCAGTTTCGCGAAGCCGGTGACGTGAATTTTCACGCGTGGCTGAGCGTCACCCTCTACCTGACTGTACCGTTTGCGGATTTCGTCCAGCTTGGAGGATAAGGCGTGATAGTCGAGAGGCTTGCCTTCTGCGTCTTTCGCGAGAAGCGGAACGACGATCATGCTCGACCGGTAGTCATTGGAGACCAGGCTGCCCACTACGCCGGCGCGCACGATGTTCATGCGCAACTGTGCGATGGACTGCGGGGAACCATTGAAGGTATCGGGCAACACTGGGCCCCCGACGAACCCCTCCTCTGTCACCTCCGTCCAGCGCACAACCGGCGTAAAGATCGATTTCATCCACGCCCGGTCCACGCCCGGCAACAGGAACAGTTCGTCGTTGATTTTGCCCAACGTCGCCAGGTAAGCGGGGTCGAAAATGTCGCCGCGGGGGTTCTCCACCGCAACACGCACGTTGTCACCCAGCCCCCGCAACTCGACACGGTTGGCAATGAAATTCTTGATGTATGGCTGCGACAAAGGCAGCATTTTGTCGTAGCTCGCGCTAATATCCAGGCCGCGCAACTGAAGCGCAAAGAACGCCATCAGCAATGCGCTCCCCAACATCACCCACCCTCTGTGGTTGAATATCAACCTCTCCAGAAAGTTTCCAGACTTCTTGTTGAAGTCGCTCGGATCCGCGACCACTGCCATTGCTTCAGACTTTGACATTGCGACCATATCTAGAGCCTTTCTGTTCAAACTATGCTGGCCTGCGCTCAATTCAGGTTGCGTGCCGCAGTGCCCGAAGACCCAGGAACGTCCTCGACGACGACGCCGTCCACGCCCACGAGCGCAACCTTGCCATTCCCAACTCTGCTGACTCCAAAGTAGGGCATCGACCGCCTAAGCTTCACCGACTGGAACGATTTGCCACCGTCCCGACTGAGTAGTGCAATTCCGCCCTGATCGACCAAGAGGAAGGATCCATCGGCAAGCACCACACCGCCAGTAATTCCGGCTCGGCTAGGTACGTCGACCTTCTCCCACGTCGCGCATCCGTCGGAACTCCGGAAGAGGCTGCCTCGCATGCCGTACACGACGATATCGCCTCCCGATCCGAGCGAACCGAATAACGTTCCTTTATACGGTGTCGGCTTCCGTTCGAACGATTGCTTGTCGCGGTTGAGCTCCCAAACCATGCCGTGCTCGCCAGTCAGGAGAATTCGGCTGCCGTCTCCGTGAACGGAATAAAAATGGAAATCGTCGGGATTATTCGTGCGCTCCATCCATGGAATCCAGCTCTTTCCGCCGTCTTCCGTGTGAAACACGCGATTGAATGTACCGACAATGAACCCGCTCTTTTCATTCTCGAAAAAAACATCGAGCAGAGCCTGAGAGCTACCGTCAGAAGCAGAAGCCTTAGCATCGTCGAAGGCTCGCTTTACTTCGATGGATGGCTTGTCCGCGGCCATCCGCGTGTAGTAGTCCACCGCCAGTCCCGAGAGACGCTTACCGTCTGTCTGCTTGACCCAGTTCGCTCCGCCGTCATCGGTGTGAATCACAACGCCGCCGTGACCGACGGCCCACCCTTGCTTCGCGTCCGGAAACGAGACTGCAACGAGGTCTGTACCCACAGGGACTTTGGCTTGCACCCACGTCCGCCCCGCGTCATCCGAGTAGATGATGACTCCCCGAAGTCCAACTGCGACAATTCGGTGCCCAGCACTTGCCACACCAATAAGCGGGATATGTACGGCCAGAGCGCTCGGCATCGCTGGAATGCCGACCGGGTTTTCAAACGTACGCGCGATCGCGCATGAGATCATTAGACCGAGGACAATGGCCGAGCAAACGTGCATCAAGCGACTGCTTGCGCTTCGTTTGGTGGCGTACAAGGTTTTGCTAGAAACTGACATTGATAATCCTTGCGTCAATTGCTACCGGATCGCGATGCTTTGATAGCTGCATGACCCCGCTGACCCAATTCAAACCGCCTATCAAGATACAAAGGCATGACGGCGAAGACCGCTCGCACCACCAGGTCCTGTCTTTCCAAAGCGCATCGGACGCTTCTTTGCACGCTTCATCGGCGGCACGTTGGAATTCAAACGTAGGTGCGACTTCCTTTCCAATGGAATCTGGTCGCACCACGCCGGCACCTCTAAAATGTCGACTGGAAGGTGAGCGAAACCCAGTTTCTGTCCCAGTATTTCCCAAGGCTCGAATTGCTGTTCGATCCGACACCCGCGCTGTCATTGCTGTGCAGCGCAAGGTACCCGATGTACTTCAACGAGACTTTATACTTTGACTGTATGTCGAAGGTGAGCCCGACGCTATACGACCCCTCTCCCTGATTGCTCCCGAAAAGCACCGGGGAATTTCCCGAAAGACCCGTGCTGATGAAAATCGGCATACTGAGATTCACACCCGACCAAACCTCGTACCAGATGGGTTCGAACTGTGCGGAGATACCTACTGCGTTTCGCGTCGGGCAGCCGTGATGTGTCGCGACCCCGTCCGAACCACAGTTTTGCTTCAGCCCATAGTAGAGATTGAACGGGTCGTGCGTAACACCTTCCAGCCACGCATAATTGACTTCCGCGATCAGTGTCGCCGAATCGAACAGCGGCGTTTTGCCAAAGTAGCTGATCATGTTCGCCACGCCCGAAAAGACGTTCCCTCTCGGAATCCAGTCCGCACCGGACGCGTTCGCAGCGATGACGTTTGAAAACGGCGTTGCGGCGAGTTCAGCGTTGTTCCGATACGTCAGGTCAGTTGCAAACGAAATCCCCGCAATTTGCTTTGAAAGGGTGAATGCATACATTCGCTCTCGAGGTGCGCGGTAGTCGATGTCGACGTTCAGATTTCCGTTTGAAGCGCCGCCGATTACGAGTTGAGGAAATGTGGTCGTGTATTGGCGATAATAGAATCCTGCGGTCCCGTCCAACCATGCAGGACGCCATTTCACACCCACACCAAAGTCGCCTGTCAGATGTGCCGGTTTTTGCTGCCCGTCAAAAACGGCGGGCGTACCAAGGAACGGCACGACAGTGCCACCGCCGAGGGTAAGAAAATCTGCGGCACCGAAGTACGTTCCGCCGTCCGGGAGTCGGGAGGCCGACCAGTCGAGAAAATATTGCCCGGCGAGCGTCAGCTCAGGGGTCAGGGTCGCAGAGAACGAAACTTGGGGCCGGGGAAGGAAAAGCTCTTGGGCTTGCGCACTGGGATCAGTCAGCGCCTTGCGGATATCAACCGGGCCTTGATTATATGCGACGCCACAGACGAAGCAGAAGATCGATTCGCCCCAAAACACGTTGTACTGACCGGCCTTGATGTCGATCGGCACCGAACCTAGGTTGAGTCTGGTAAAGGCGAACGCATCCAGCAATTGGCCGGACGGACCACGGTTCCATCGCTTGATATAGTCCGTGTACTGATTGTTCGGGAACGCATTCAGACCCTGCGACAGGAAGAATGGGTCACCCTTCGGGCTGCCGGTGTAAGCGGCGTCGTACCAGCCGTCCCCGCTAATCCGGAACCCTGTATCACCCTTGTAGATGACGCTGAGCTCCGATAACAGGCTCAGCCGATTCGTAACGATGTCCCCGGCTTTCGCGAACTTTCGATCCGATTGGTGCGCCGTGACATCCCCAGCGCCCTTCCCGTTTCCGCAGATGTCGGTATCGCAGTCCTCGGCGCGAATCCCCAAGTTGTAGCTAACAGTGTTATCCCACTGGACGTTGAGGTCTTGAATACCTGTGTCGAACTTATACGCATGAGCGATCCCCGGCCACATAGAGCCGGAAATCGCTAACACTGCGACGAAAGCTCCTAATAGTCTGCTGGAGCGCCGAGCGACCTTCCTGATCATGACACCGTCTCCTCAACCGAGTTGTATTTTTCCGTTTCTTCGGCACATCGGTCGCGCGTCATCAATGTTTGCGGTGCGCGCTGACGTCTCCTCCAGTGCCCATTACGTATGCTAGCAGACGATATGCTAATGTCAATATCGAATTTCGACACTTCCCTTGCGTCTATGCAGCACGACTCGCCAAAGATCTGACGGTTGCAGACCCACAACAGGAATTGCGGATGAATGTCTTAGTTTTCCATATCGTATGGTACTATATAATCTACGTGAGACACGTAGGTGTTTCACTAACCCTGTAGCCATGACTTGCCGGGGACAAACCAATGAAACACGATATGATCATAGGAAACTCATCAACCGATACCGCAACGTCCCGCAATCCAGTGCGACGATGCTCGGTCTTGCCGGACGAGGAAAATTGGGATCAACGCCTGGGATTCCTCATGCACGACGTCTCTCGATTGAGACGTCTGGTATTCGACTCATTTGTAGAGCCTCTTGGCGTGACGCGCTCCCAATGGTGGGTCATCGCCCATCTCTCGCGGCATGACGGCATGATGCAAAGCGATTTGGCGAACGTTCTCGAGCTGGGCAAGGCAGCGCTCGGTGGACTGGTCGATCGGCTTGAAGCGTCGGGATTCATCGAGAGGCGCCCCGATGGAACGGATCGGCGAGTCAAGCGCGTCTACCTGACGACCGCTGGCAACAGTCTCGTGAATCAGATGCGAGCCATGAGCCACGAGATGAATGAGCGGATCCTTGCTGATCTTGACCACAACCGCCGCCTGCAGCTCGCCGAGTTACTGCAGCAAGTAAAGAAAAATTTGCTCTCACTAAAGCGCGAAAGCGAGGCAAAGGGCAATGTTGCATCCGACGACTTTGAATGAGATGTTCCATAGCGAGCGACTGTGCCTTTTGTAGCCGTCTCACGAGACCCCATGGTCTCCTCGTAGGCCAGTTTTGACATTCCGAGGCCGCCCATAGCCGGTGGCAGCCTAACTCGCGCCGCCGATGCCATGCAGGCTGGCAGCAAGGCCCAGGATCTGCTGTGCCCGCTTGAGGTGCGGCATGTCGAGCATCTTTCCGTCCAAGCCAATAGTGCCTAGATCTGGATTGCTCGCGAACACATCCACAACGCGACGTGACCAGGCCACCTCCTCGTCGCTCGGCGTGAACGCCTGGTTGATGACGTCAATCTGATTGGGATGAACCGCCAGCTTGCCGGTGAACCCGGCTTGTCGCGCAGCGTTGGCCTCGATCGCCAAGGCCGCCGGATCACCAAAGTCGGCAAATATCGTATCGATCGGCTGAACATGCGCAGCGGCAGCGCCGACGAGACAAAGCGCACGCGCCAACTGATATACCGTGTCGTATTCGCCATCGGGTCGCCGATTAGTGCTCGCGCCAAGTGCCGCAGCAAGGTCTTCGGCGCCCCACGTCAGGCCTATGAGCCGCGGACCGCAACCTTCGTACCCACCCAGCGTGAACAGCGACTGCGGAGTCTCCGTTGCTACCGGCAGTATTCGAATCGATCCAGTAGCGACGCCTTCGCGCAGTTCGAGCGCATCCAGGTAATGCGCCAGGCACGTGACATCCTGCGACGAACGTACCTTCGGCAGCACGATACCGTCGGGAGATCCCGCAACAACGGCAAGATCTTGAAGCGCGGCCGGACTTGTCAGTGCGTTGATTCGAACCCAAATCTGCTGCCGCTTGCGCTGCTGCAAAGGTCTGCTCTTGAGATACTCGAGCACCATCGCTCGCGCGATGTGAGTCCTGGAGGGCGCGACTGAATCTTCAAGGTCGAGGATGAGCGCGTCCGCAGGCGACGAACTCGCTTTGGCGAGCTTTCGTTCGCTGTCGCCTGGCACAAACAGCATTGAGCGCAGAACCGCAACCTTGTCCATGCCCCCGCTCACGGTCCCCTGCGTCATGTCTACCTCGCTCGTAAGGTCAATTCACTTTGGGCTTTTCTGCGGGAAGAGGCTACGACCAATGATCTGCTTCATCACCTCGATTGAGCCTCCAGCAATTCGCGTGATCCGTGCGTCCACGAAGGCGCGCGCGATCGGATACTCCCACATGTAGCCCCAGCCACCAAAGAACTGAAGGCATTCGTCAACCACTCGTCCGTGCAGATTGGAAAGCCACAATTTGGCCATGGCGGCATCAGTACCGTCCAGCTTGCCGGACATAAACGATTCGATGCACCGGTCGACAAAAACCCGCCCAATCGTGACTTCTGTTTTCAAGTCCGCGAGCTTGAACTGGGTGTTTTGAAAGTCCGCCAAAGTCTGATCAAACATCTCTCGATTCGCGACATACTCGATGGTCCAATCCAGAACAGCCTCTACCACGGCAGCCGAACGAACCGCCTGGGTAAGACGTTCCTGGGCCAGGTTCTTCATCAGCAGCCTGAAGCCCCCGTTTTCGGGTCCAAGCAAGTTGCTTGCAGGAACACGAACGTCTTCGAAGAATAGCTCTGAGGTATCCTGAGCTTTCAGGCCGATTTTTTCCAATCGGCGACCGCGTTTGAAACCTTGCCTGGAAGCCTCTACGATGAACAGTGAGACGCCGTTACTGCTGGCCCTAGGATCGGTTTTTGTCGCAAGTACGATCATGTCGCACAATTGACCGTTTGAGATAAAAACCTTCTGCCCTGAAATAACGTAGAAATCACCGTCGCGCACAGCGCGCGTCCGGATGTTTTTCAAATCGCTTCCTGCATGCGGCTCCGTAAGGCCCAAGGCACCAATTACTTCCCCTTTGACCATCTTCGGCAACCAATGGCGCTTTTGCTCCTCTGTGCCAAATGCCTGGATGTAAGGCATCACCATTTCGTTATGTATGGCAAAGCCGGGGCCGGTGATGCCCGCGCGTGCAAGTTCCTCGACTAGCACAAAATCAAAAAGGTGATCGCCTCCAGCACCCCCATATTCCTCAGGGATTGAACATCCGAGTAGCCCTGCCCTTCCAGCAGCCTCCCAGATGCTGCGAGGAACAACGCCTTGGTGTTCCCACTCCATGTGAAACGGGGTGATTTCATTCTCTATAAATCTGCGGACTGAGTCGCGGAAAATTTCATGCTCATCCGAGAATAAAGTTCTTTCAATCATGTCAGCCTCTTCCAGAACTTTCCGGGAGTCACGGCTTTTTGGCGCTTAGACAGTACATCAGCGCTGATCGCTTACATGTCGCCACAACCTCTCCTCGCTGATTGAACGCCACATGCTGAAAGACGACAATTCCGTTGTCTGGCCGTGACTTACTTCTCCGTAGATCAAGTACTTCGGTTTCGACACGGACAGTATCACCTTCGAAAAGAGGTTTTGGAAAGCGGACTTCATCCCAGCCGAGGTTTCCAACAGTAGTGCCCAAGGTCGTGTCACTCACAGAAATGCCAACCATAAGGCCCAAGGTGAAAATGCTGTTCATCAGTGGGCGGCCGAACTCGGTGGTACTCGCGTACTCCCTGTCCAGGTGAATCGCCGCGGGGTTGTGGGTCATTGCGCTGAACATCACGTTGTCCGTCTCCGTGACCGTCCTGCGGACGTCGTGCCTGAACACCTGACCAACTTCAAACTCTTCAAACCATAATCCGGCCATGCCTAAGCCCTCTGTGCAATGTTCGCCATGTTCTGTATCAATGGACGATGACCGCTCCAGCGCAGTCCACCTCAGCGCAAGTCGTTCGCATGCATATTATATCAATGACATACCAGTGGCAAGACGCTGTCGCAAACGTAAGGAGGTCGTTCGCGGCCCAGTCGGGGGCCACCGCCCACAGTCGAGTGCGGTCCAATCTTCCGGCAGAAGTGCCGTCTGCGCGTCGTCGCTTGATCGCGATCGCGTCCGATACGCTGGGTCGCCTGCCCTACCGACCGCCTTGAAGGCAGCGCCATCCCAAAGCAGACACTTGCCGCGCCGCTCGACGGCATCGGCTTACCGCGCAGAGGTATCAACCGGGCATACGTCTCGTTGGACTTACGGCGCCCGAGATACCGACGCAATGTTGGTGCTCACGGCAAAGCACCGACATACCGGACAGAATGCGGCCACTCCGCACGCTGATCCAACGCCTTCCCCGCGACACCTTCCGGTCCCTGCCAGCCGAGATCGTCAGCCGATCCTGAAGCGTGGTCGAAATTGCACACGACCTGCTGGGAGGCGAAATTTTTTGAATAGCTCACTGCTTGATGGCCGGCGAAAACCGGGCCACCGTAGAGGACGGGATCGTCGCTCAGTTCATGTCCACGCACGACCTGAGCTATGTATGCTCGCCCCGTTTCGGGAAGCACCCTGAAATCCGTCGAGTCATCGGGCAAAAGCCATTTGTAGAGCGCGCTCCGCCCTGCTGAAATATGAGCGGCAAATTCAGAGCGGCACATACCGCACTGCTTCATTGCGGCGAGCAGGAATTCCTGCTGCGAAATTCTTGGTTGATCACATTCCATTTTCGCCTCATACGGTGAATGAAACGTTCGAATTCAGGAACACCGCTGCATTCACTCGGCAACTTTCGGCTCGGCGCAAATTAAGGTTTCGCACCTCCTTGCTCACGGCTCACGTCGCAGATTCCTGCGCGCCAACCTGCTATCGTCGGCATGCTGCCTCCACAGAGAAAACCAGGCCGACGTGAAGCGGTAGCAAAACATCGATCGCCTGCGAGAACGGCGACTGTTTGATGCGCAATCGCTCCGCAGCGCGAGCGAAATTACTGTAAGTCGTTCGGCGACAGCCATGAAGCAACAGAGATGACGAAGCTCTATCCGCATTCCTCCATCGGGTCTGCAGTTGCTATCTACTCGCCACAGCCTCGTGATCGCTCGATTGCCAACCACCGCCAAGTGCCTTGAAGGCAGCGACGGCTGCGCGCGCCGACTCCGTTTGCGCCTGCACTCGCTCATCGGAGGCACGCAGCAAATTTTCATCGGCCTGCAGAACTTCGATCAGGCTGACGACGCCTTTTTGATAGGCGGCAAACGAGGCCGCTCGAGCGCGGCCGAGGGAGCCGACTCCCTGGGCGAGCACCGCGGCCTGCTCCTCCCGCTTGACGAGTGCCGAGAATGAGTTTTCGACATCTTCGGTCGCGTGAAGCGCGGCAAGCCGATACGCGGCCAATATTTCCGCCTGCTGCCCCCTGGCCTGCACGATCTGCGCGTTGATGCGGCCGAAATCGAACAGACGCCAACGCAGCCCCAGCACGCCTGCGGCCTGACTGGCGCCGCTACTGAACAGATTGCCGCTGGCCACCGACGTGGCGCTTCCGATCAGTCCACTGAGCGACACCTTGGGGTAATACTCTGCAATCGCCACGCCGATGCGCGCGTTGGACGCAGCCAGGCGACGCTCGGCCACGATCAGGTCGGGCCGGCGCCTGAGCAACTCTCCCGGTGATCCTGTAGCCTCAATCCGCGGGGCAACCGGGATGTCGCCAGCATCGGCCAGCTCGGCTCGATGAGTGCCGGGCTGTGAACCCAGCATCACATCCAGCGCGTTCATCGCTGCATCCAGACCCGCCTCGAGTACTGGGACGGATGCACGAACCTGGGCCAGCGCACCTTCAGCCTGGCTCACCTGGAGGTCGGCCGCCAACCCCTTGCCATAGAGGAGGTTGATGGTGGAGAGCAGATCCTGCTGCGTCTGCACCTGCCGCCGGGCAACGTTCAGACGGGCCTGCAATCCACGGATGGTGATGTAGATATCCGCAGTCTGCGCCGACACAGCGAGGCGCGTGGCCACCGCACCGGCTTCCGAAGCCTGATATTCGGCCAGTGCTGCTTCCCGCCCGCGACGCAACCCGCCGAACACGTCCAGTTCCCAGCTCGCACTGAAATTGGCCTCGTAGTCGTTGCCATAGCGCTCGAAACCGGGCGTCGACTTCAGGACTCGGCCCAAGGGGGTTTCAACAGATTGGTAGACGCGCGCCGCCTGGCCGCTGACATTGCCAGAAGGCAGCAATGCGGCATTCGCCGCCCCGAGTCCTGCGCGCGCCTGCGAGA
The DNA here is from genome assembly GCF_013426915.1 of Paraburkholderia sp. PGU19. Lineage (GTDB taxonomy): Bacteria > Pseudomonadota > Gammaproteobacteria > Burkholderiales > Burkholderiaceae > Paraburkholderia. The sequence continues at coordinate 6,820 of NZ_AP023183.1, read as the reverse complement.
CGCGCGCGGCGGCCTGGGCGAGGTCCAGGTTCTGTTCCAGCGCGAGCGTAACGAATCGTGTAAGTAGCGGATCCCCGAAACCTGTCCACCACGTGACCAGGTCAGCACTCGCCGTCGCGTGCCGGTGATCCACCGCGGCCTGGGCCTGGAAATGGTCCGGCATGGCTACATCGGGCCGGACATAGTCGGGGCCTACAGCGCAGCCTGCCGAGAGGCCTGCGACGATGACCGCGGCCAGGAGATGTTTGGGTAGCATGAGCGTCTTTGCAAGGTTCCGGTTGTGACTATAATACCAAATAGTCACATGTTGTCCATTCCTGTATGCTATACCCATGAAAAACACCAACTCTCCCCCCGTCCCCGCGCGCGGCCCAGCCGATCACGAGGTGCGCGACCAGATCGTTGCCGCCGCCACCGAGCACTTCAGCCGGTATGGCTACGATAAAACGACGGTCTCGGACCTCGCCAAGGCGATCGGGTTTTCCAAGGCCTACATCTACAAGTTCTTCGAATCCAAGCAGGCCATTGGCGAGATGATCTGCGTCAACTGCCTGCACGAGATCGAAAGCGAGGTCAGGACAGCCGTCGCGGAGACCGATCTGCCGCCGGAGAAGCTGCGACGGATCTTCAAGGTCTTTACCGATGCGAGCCTTCGGCTGTTTTTCAGGGACCGCAAGCTTTTCGACATCGCCGCATCGGCCGCCACAGAAAACTGGCAGGCGGTGCAAGCCTATGAAGCACGCGTGCAGAAGCTGCTGCAGGAAGTTCTGCAGGAAGGCCGGCAAAGCGGAGACTTCGAACGCAAGACGCCGCTGGACGAAACCGCGATGGCGATCTATCTGGTGATGCGTCCCTACCTCAACCCGCTGCTACTGCAGTACAACCGCGATACCACTGACGTCGCGCCTGCACAGCTGTCCAGTCTCGTGCTTCGCAGTCTGTCGCCCTGATGGAAAGTTCTTTTGTGACCATTGACGAATATGGTCACTTGACCCACAATGAAAGCTCCGATTCCTCCATCAATGGGACTTTCATGCTCCGGCGTCGCCTCGCTACCTCTGCAGTCGTCTGTGCACTGCCACTTGCACTAGCCGCTTGCGGTGCTAAAGCACCGTCCGATCCCCGCACCGAGGTGCCACTGGTGCGGACCGCCATCGTTCAGGCGGCGATCCCCGCATCCCGTTCGTTTACCGGAACCGTCGCCGCGCGGGTACAGAGTGACCTGGGGTTTCGTGTTTCCGGCAAGGTGCTCGAGCGGCTGGTGGATGCCGGGCAAACCGTCAAACGTGGTCAGCCGCTGATGCGCCTCGACCCCATTGATCTGAGGCTTGCCGCGCAGGCCCGGCAGGACGCGGTCACTGCCGCGCGCGCACGCGCGCAGCAGACGGCGCAGGATGAAGAGCGCTACCGCGACCTGCGCGGCACCGGCGCCATATCGGCATCGGCCTACGACCAGATCAAGGCGGCGGCTGATGCCGCCAAAGCACAGCTCAGTGCGGCCGAGGCTGACGCCGAGGTCGCGCACAATGCGACCGGCTACGCCGAACTGGTGGCGGACGGCGATGGCGTCGTGATGGAAACGCTGGCCGAACCGGGCGCGGTCGTCAGCGCCGGACAGCCTGTGGTGCGCCTCGCGCACGCCGGCAGCCGGGAGGCGGTGATCCAGCTGCCGGAAACCCTGCGCCCCACCGTTGGATCGGTCGCGCAGGCTGCGCTGTTCAGCAAGGAGGGCGTGAGCGTTCCCGCCAAACTGCGTCAGCTTTCCGACACCGCGGACGTTCGTACCCGCACTTTCGAAGCGCGTTATGTGCTGCAGGGCGCGCTGGCCGACGCGCCGCTGGGTGCGACCGTCACGGTCCAGATCCCGGACGGCTCTGCGTCGCTGCAAGGCGGCTTGCAGGTGCCAATCGGCGCGCTGCTCGACACGGGCAAAGGGTCCGGCGTGTGGGTCGTCAACGGCGAACCGGCCACGGTTGCATGGCGGCCGGTCACGGTCGAGCATCTGGACGAAGACAGCGCTCGCGTGTCAGGCGCATTGAAGCAAGGCGACCGCGTCATTGCGCTCGGTGCACAGTTGCTGCGCGAAGGCGAACAGATCCGGGTGTCCGGCCTCGCCGTCGCGATGGCGAGCGAGGGAGCACATCCGTGAGCGAAGCTCGATTCAATCTGTCGGCACTCGCCGTGCGCGAGCGTGCCATCACGGTGTTTCTGATCTGCCTGATCTCGCTGGCGGGGCTTCTGTCGTTCTTCAAGCTGGGCCGTGCCGAAGACCCGGCGTTCACGATCAAGGTGATGACCGTCATCACAGCGTGGCCGGGCGCTACCGCGCAGGAAATGCATGATCAGGTCGCCGAGAAGATCGAAAAGCGCATGCAGGAACTGCGCTGGTACGACCGGACCGAAACCTATACTCGGCCGGGCCTCGCCATTACGACGTTGACCTTGCTCGACAGCACGCCGCCGTCGGAGGTGCCGGAGCAGTTCTATCAGGCGCGTAAAAAAATCGGCGACGAGGCCGCCAACCTGCCGGCCGGCGTGATCGGGCCGATGGTCAACGACGAATATGCCGACGTCACCTTCGCACTGTTCGCGCTGAAGGCCAGGGGCGAACCGCAACGCCTGCTGGTACGCGACGCGGAGACGCTGCGTCAACGGCTGCTGAATGTGCCGGGGGTGAAGAAGGTCAACATCATCGGCGAGCAGGCCGAGCGCATCTATGTCCAGTTCTCGCATGACCGGCTGGCGACGCTCGGCGTCAGCCCGCAGGACGTCTTCGCCGCGCTCAATGGGCAGAATGCGCTCACGCCTGCCGGCTCCGTCGAGACTCGCGGGCCGGAGGTATTCATTCGCCTGGACGGCGCGTTCGACAAGTTGCAGAAGATCCGCGACACGCCAGTCGTCGTACAGGGTCGCACGCTGAAGCTGTCGGACATCGCCGCCGTTGAACGCGGCTATGAAGATCCGGCGACGTTCATGATCCGCAACAACGGCGAACCCGCGCTGCTGCTCGGCATCGTGATGCGCGACGGCTGGAACGGGCTCGATCTCGGCAAGGCGCTGGACAGCGAAGTCGGCACGATCAATCGCGAGCTGCCGCTCGGCATGAGCCTGACCAAGGTCACGGATCAGGCCGTGAACATCAGCTCGGCGGTCGACGAGTTCATGGTCAAGTTCTTCGCTGCGCTGCTGGTGGTCATGCTGGTGAGTTTTGTCAGCATGGGCTGGCGCGTGGGCCTCGTCGTTGCCGCGGCCGTACCGCTGACGCTCGCGGTTGTGTTCGTTGTGATGGCCGCGACCGGCAAGAACTTCGATCGCATTACGCTCGGCTCGCTGATTCTCGCGCTCGGCCTGCTCGTGGACGACGCGATCATCGCGATCGAAATGATGGTGGTGAAGATGGAGGAAGGCTACAGCCGCATCACCGCCTCCGCGTATGCATGGAGCCATACGGCCGCGCCGATGCTGGCGGGCACGCTCGTAACGGCGGTCGGCTTCATGCCGAACGGCTTCGCGCGCTCTACTGCCGGCGAATACACCAGCAACATGTTCTGGATTGTCGGCATCGCGCTGATCGCGTCATGGGTGGTCGCGGTGGTCTTCACGCCCTACCTCGGCGTGAAGATGTTGCCTGATTTCCGGAAGATCGACGGCGGTCACGACGCGATCTACGACACGCCCCGCTACAACCGCTTCCGCCAGTTGCTGACGCGCGTGATCGCGCGCAAATGGCTCGTCGCCGGTTCAGTCGTCGGCCTTTTCGTACTGGCCATTCTCGGCATGGCAATCGTCAAGAAACAGTTCTTCCCGACCTCCGATCGTCCCGAAGTCCTGGTCGAGGTGCAGATGCCCTATGGCACGTCGATCTCGCAGACCAGCGCCGCCACATCGAAAGTCGAAGCGTGGCTCGCAAAGCAGAAGGAAGCGCGAATCGTCACCGCGTACGTCGGGCAGGGGGCGCCGCGTTTCTATCTGGCGATGGGACCGGAGCTACCCGATCCGTCGTTCGCGAAAATCGTGGTCCGTACGGACAGTCAGGAGGAACGCGATGCATTGAAGCAGCGACTGCAGCGGGCGATCGCCGACGGCCTTGCGCCCGAAGCGCGCGTGCGCGTGACGCAACTCGTGTTTGGGCCGTATTCGCCTTTCCCGGTGGCATACCGGATCACGGGCCCCTATCCCGACAGGCTGCGCGATATCGCCGCCGAAGTTCAGCGGGTGATGGACGGTAGCCCGATGATGCGCACGGTCAATGCCGACTGGGGCACGCGCTCGCCGACGCTGCACTTCACGTTGCAGCAGGACCGTCTGCAGGCGGTGGGATTGACGTCCAGCGCCGTCGCACAACAACTGCAGTTCCTGCTCACCGGCGTGCCCATCACCGCCGTGCGCGAGGATATTCGAACCGTGCAGGTCATCGCACGCTCGGCTGGCGATGTGCGGCTCGACCCTGCGCGGCTCGGCGACTTCACGCTGGCTGGCGCGAATGGACAGCGCGTTCCGCTGTCGCAGGTCGGTAAGATCGACGTGAGGATGGAGGAGCCGATCATGCGCTGGCGCGATCGCGTGCCGACGATCACGGTGCGAGGCGACATTGCCGACGGTTTGCAGCCGCCGGACGTCTCGACCGCGATCACGAAGCGGCTTCAGCCCATCATGGCAAAGCTGCCCGGCGGATATCGGATCGAGCAGGCGGGTTCAATCGAGGAATCAGGCAAGGCGACGAACGCCATGTTGCCGCTATTCCCGATCATGCTGGCGATCACGCTGATCATCATCATCTTTCAGGTCCGCTCGATCTCCGCGATGGTTATGGTGTTCCTGACGAGTCCGCTCGGCCTGATTGGCGTGGTGCCGACGCTGATCCTGTTCCGGCAGCCGTTTGGCATCAACGCGCTGGTCGGCCTCATTGCGCTGTCGGGCATTCTGATGCGCAACACGCTGATCCTGATCGGGCAGATCCATCAGAACGAACACGCGGGACTGGATCCGTTCCATGCGGTCGTCGAAGCCACCGTGCAACGTGCCCGCCCGGTAATCCTGACGGCCATGGCGGCGATCCTGGCGTTCATCCCGCTGACGCATTCGGTGTTCTGGGGAACGCTCGCCTACACGCTGATCGGCGGCACGTTCGCCGGGACAATCCTGACGCTGGTGTTCCTGCCGGCCATGTATTCCATCTGGTTCAGGATCCGCCCCGCTACTACCCCTGGTTCACACAGGGGCCGAGGCGAGCAGGCACAGCCTTCCGAACAAAGGCAGCAGGCCGTGCTCGACGCCCGCAGTTAAAACAAGCTCAACCCACCGCATAGAAGGAAACCACCATGTCGAAATCCGCCGTTGTCGTTGTTACCGGCGTGTCATCAGGTATCGGACGCGCCACCGCCGAGAAGTTTGCCAAGCGGGGATGTCGGGCATTTGGCACCGTGCGCAGCATCGCAAAAGCGGCGCCTATCTCGGGAGTCGAGCTGATCGAGATGGACGTGCGCAACGATGCTTCCGTTCAATCTGGAATCCAGACTGTCATTGATCGTGCCGGACGTATCGAAGTGCTCGTCAATAACGCGGGCACGAGCCTGATCGGTGCCGTGGAGGAAACGTCAACCGCAGAAGCCGCGGCTCTGTTTGACACCAACGTCTTCAGCATTCTGCGCACGACACAGGCGGTACTTCCCCACATGCGGGCACAACGAAGCGGCCGGGTCGTCAATATCAGTTCGGTGCTGGGGTTTCTCCCGGCCCCGTATATGGGTCTCTATGCGGCGTCCAAGCATGCCGTCGAGGGGCTGACTGAGACACTGGATCATGAGGTGCGCCAGTTCGGCATCCGGGTATCGCTGGTCGAACCATCTTTTACGAAGACAAATCTGGACATCAACGCCCCTCTGGCAAGCTCGAAAATCGCCGACTATGACCGCGAGCGGGCCCTTGCATCGAGCGCAGTCGTCAATAGTGTCAAAGGTGCCCCCGCTCCCGACGGCGTGGCGAACACAATTGTTGAAGCGGCGCTTGGCCGCTGGCGTATGCGTCGTACGCCGGCGGGTGAGGCATCTCTGTTGAGCAAATTGCGGCGCTTCATGCCCTCCGGCCCCGTCGATGCAAGCTTGAGGAAATCATTCGGGCTCGTGTGAACTACTCTTTCCCGCCGCAGCGCGGCCTGCGCTGCACGTTCACTTGGCCCGGCCTTGCCGACGAGTGATTAGCTTCAGGCGTCCACGGTCATGACGACTTCGGCGCCTTGCAACGACCTCCGCGGCAGCACGAAAGTGTTGGCAAATGAGCCCGTACGCACCCGGAACCGCAGATATATGGAAACTCAGAATTGCGAGTCGTCGATGCTCGCCATCGGAGAAATCTCCGCTCTCGCGCTGAACCACTTTTTCGCCCAGCGCGCAATGCGCGCTTTTTGGGCTTATTTTGATGAAGAGCTACGGGATACCGACGTTAACGCATCCCAGTTTTGTATGCTCGCCTTGCTGCATCAACGCGAGCCACTGACTTTCGGCGACATGGCAGTAGAACTGGCAATGGACCGGTCGAACCTGTCGGCCAATCTGGCGCCATTGTTCCGTCGCAAGCTTATCTCATCGATCAACCACAAAGGAGATCGACGGAAACGTCAGCTCGTCGTGACAACCGAAGGGCGAAAAGCCGCCGCTTCCGCGATGGTTCCCTGGTTGCGGGCCTATCAGAACACGTTTGAATTCGTGAGGCTAATTGATCTGGATTCAATGCGCGATCTTTTCTTCGCGCTTCGAGCATTCAATCGGAAAGCAAATGAACTGCTTTCCGCCGACCTGCTTAAATCACGCCGCACAGGGTA